>NZ_JBFAID010000035.1:0-70843 GCF_040654475.1 Micromonospora sp. NPDC050686 | reverse complement strand
AACCTCGATGACGGTGATCCCGGGAAGGACCACCTTCATACCGGGGTTCTGCGTCTTTCCGTTGCACCGCACCGGATCTGGGCGCGTCTGGACCGTTGGCCGAGCCGGCTACTCCAAGTCCTTACACCGTTACTCGGAAAGGCTCATTGGCTCAACGCCGTCCTTTCCCACCCTACGCACGACTCGGCCCGTTCCAGCAGCTGGAACGGGCCGTGACCTTCTGTCAATCGCTTGGCCCGCGAGCCAGGCATCCTCAACTCGGCAGTCACGGTTGTTCGACACAAGCCACTGTCACAATGCGTGATGCACGGATCGCGGCTACCTATTGACTGGTGGTACGACCGCAGCCCGGCCAGGCTTGGTCGAGGTGACCGGTGGGGTCGCTCTCATCGCGGCTGCCCACCGCAGGCTGGTGTGGCTCTCATCTGGCGTGCGTCCCGCCGGTCACCGCGGCGGTGAGAGGCTCAAGAGGGGACTGCCCGGCTCAAGGTAGCGCTGCCCTCCCGTCGACGAACACTGTCGGATCGAGGGAGGACACGATGGCCCAGGTCATCATCGGCGTGGACCCGCACAAGCGTTCCGCCACCATCGAGATCATCAACGGCCGGGAGAAGACGCTCGGGCAGGGCCGGTTCGGCACCGACCGCGACGGCTACCAGGCCATGCTCGCCGCCGGACGCAAGCACAAAGACCGCGTTTGGGCGGTCGAGGGCTGCAACGGCATCGGCCGGCATGTCGCGCAACGCCTGGTCGCCGACGGCGAAACCGTCGTGGACGTTCCCGCGAAGCTGTCCGCTCGGGCCCGCGTGTTCGCCACCGGCCAGGGCCGCAAGACCGACCCGGTCGATGCCCGCAGCGTCGCTGTGGTCGCCCTGCGCACCGAAGGCCTGCGGCAGGTCGTCACCGATGACACCACGGTCGCGTTACGGCTGCTCGTCGACCGCCGTGACCAACTCGGCCGGGCCCGCACCGAAGTGGTCTCCCGGCTGCATCACCTGCTCCTCGAGTTGGTGCCCGGCGGCGCGAAGAAGGACCTGTCCGCCCAGCAGGCCCGCGCCCTGCTGGGCACCGTGCGCCCGCGTGACGTGGTCGGCAAGACCCGCCGCCGGCTGGCCTCCGAGCTGATCGGCGAGCTTGTCGTCATCGACAAGAAGATCAAAACCGCGAAGCAGGAACTCACCGACCTGGTCAACAGCACCGGAAGCCGGCTGATGAATTTGACCGGCATCGGGCCGTCCGGCGCGGCCCGCCTGCTCGGCGACATCGGCGACATCGCCCGGTTCGCCAGCCGCGCCCACTTCGCCTCGTGGAACGGCACCGCACCGATCGACGCCTCGTCCGGCGACCAGAACCGGCACCGGCTCTCCAGAGCCGGGAACCGGCGCATCAACCGGGCACTGCACATCATGGCCATCGTCCAACTGCGCCGTGACACCGAAGGACGCCGCTACTACCGGCGTAGACTGGCCGCGGGCAAGACCCCGATGGAGGCCCTACGAGCACTGAAACGGCGTCTGTCCGACATCGTCTACCGGCAGATGGCGGCCGACGCGAAGCTGGTCAAGACGGGCCCGGGAGGACACGCGGGGGCGACTCTGCAATCCAGCGCGGCCGACCCAAACCCCGAGATCGACACTTCGGAAAAGTCACTTCCCGGACCCGCCAAACCCCAGCCTAGAACAACCCTCGCCGCGGCCTCTTGACACAGAGGGGTGCCAGATGCGGATGCCCGCTCACGCAGGTGGGCGTTCGTCGCTCGCTAAAGCGACGGCACCAGGCACTCCGGGACCGGTCGTCGTAAGCGGCCCGGGCTCGGGGAAGGTGCCAGCGGCCTGGTATTCGACCAGGTGGTCGAGTGCGGCGCTGGCCGACCGGCCGCGCGATTAGCCGTTAAGCGCACGAACCCGCCGAAACCCAGCACGTAGAGGAACCCGGGAACTACGGGCTGGCCGATCAACGCGTGGCGGCGATTGCATCGCTCCCTCGGTCCTGAGGCGCCACCGGCCAGGTCACGTGTCGGGGTGGACGAGCCGGTGCTTGTATGCCCAGATGACCAGGTGTACCCGGTCGCGCAGGCCGAGCTTGGCCAGGATCCGACTCACGTGGATCTTCACCGTCCCCACGCTCAGGAACAGCCGGGCCGCGATCTCGGCGTTCGAGGATCCTCGCGCGACGTGGAGCAACACTTCACGTTCCCGCGGGGTGAGGGCCGCCGCCGGGTCCGGCCCGCCCGGCGAGGCGGGTAGGTGCACGCTGACGCGGTCGAGCAACCGCCGGGTGGTCGAGGGCGCGATGACCGCGTCTCCACTGTGGACCGCGCGGATGCCGGAGAGCATCTCGTCCGCCGGGGCATCCTTGAGCAGGAAACCGCTGGCGCCGGAGCGCAGCGCCGCGAAGGCGTACTCGTCCAGGTCGAACGTGGTGAGGACAATGACCTTGGGCCTCGGCCCGGGACCGGCGAGGAGTTGACGGGTTGCCGCCACGCCGTCGACGCGGGGCATCCGGACGTCCATCAGCACGATGTCGGCGGCGGTGACGGCGAGCGCCTGGAGCGCCTGCGCCCCGTCGGCTGCCTGGCCGATCACGGTCATGTCGTCCTGCGCGTCGATCATCATCGCTGCGCCGGCGCGTACCAGGTCCTGGTCGTCGACGAGGAACACCCGGATGGTCATGCGGCTGCCTCGTCCGCCGGCACCGCGTACGGCAGTCGGGCGGTCACCAGGAAGCCGCCGTCAGCCGGACCCGCCGACAGCGACCCCCCTGCCGCGGAGATCCGTTCCCGCATCCCGATCAGGCCGTGACCGGTCCCGGCCGGAACGCCGTCCCGATTGCCCCGGTCGCGGACCGTCACGGAGAGGCCGTCGACTGCCCAACTCACGGTAACCACCGCCCGGCCGTCCGGGCCGGCGTGTTTGACGGTGTTGGTGAGCGCCTCCTGCACAGTACGGAAGATCGCCAGTTCGGCGCCGGGGGTGACTGGCCGCGCGAGGCCCTGTTCGTGGTGGCTGACCGGCAGGCCCGCGGCCCGTACGCGGTCAAGAAGCTGTGGCAGGTCCCGCAGCCCTGGCTGGGGCTCTCGGCTTTCGCTGTCCGGCTCGGCGGACCTCAGTACGCCGAGCAGCCCGCGCATGTCCGTCAGGGCGAGCCGGCCCGCGTTCTCGATGGTCGCCAGTATCTCCGCCGCACGCTCTGGCTGGTTACGGACCAGGAACTGTCCGCCCTTCGCCTGGCTCAGGATGACCGAGAGTGAGTGCGCGACAACGTCGTGCATGTCCCGGGCGATCCGGTTCCGCTCATCGAGAACCGCCCGTCGGGCGCGCTCTTCCTGTTCGGCTGCGGCCTGCCGGCTCCGCTCCTCGAGCAACGCGAGGTAGGCCAGTTGGGTGCGGCGGTAAAGGCCGAGGATCCACGCCGCGACGACGACCGCGACCAACAAGCCGCACACCAGGAACGGATTCGGCCGGAGCCCGGCCGCCGTCACGCTGGGATCGTTGACGAGGCGCAGAGCGGCCAGAACCGCGGCGACGGCCGCCACGGCCAGGCCCGCTGCGGCAAAGCGTCGGCTCGCGTAAATCCCCAGGGAGTAGATGGCGGACGGGAAGACCAGCACCGAAGGCATGATCAGGAACAGTCCGCTGGCGGCGGCCTGCACCGCCAACGCGACACACACCACACCGAACGCGGCCCGCGGCGCCGCCCGCCGGGCCAGCAGCGCCGCATGCGCGCCCAGCACCCCCAACCCGAGCGGTACGGCCCGGCCGCCCGGCAGCGACATGAACGCCATGACCAGCGACAATGCCGCAACCGAGAAGCCGACTAGCACCGACAGCAGCGGAGCCCCTCTTCCCGTCCAGCGCGCCATGCCCCCAGCCTAGGCAGCCGTCGACCGGTGGGCGGACGGCGCGGGTGCCGGCTCGGCGCGCCACTGGTATCCGAGCGTGGCGGCGCCGAAAGCGAGACCGAGCAGCAGCCAGGTTCCGTACACGAGGGCCACGATCCACCCGCCGCCGGTGAACCGTACCGGGCCGTTGACCACGCCCATCGCCTGCGCCAAGGTGCCGAGCCCGGCCAGGGCCCCCATGCTGAGCAGCACACCGGTCGCGGTCCAGCCGGCGGCAAGCAGCATCCAGCGCGGCAGGAACCGACCCCACGCCTGCACCAGCGCGAGGGCGATCCCGCCGGCTACCCCGAAGAGGACCAGCTCCATGACGGGGAAGCCTTCGAGAGAGGCCGTGCCGACCGCCCGCGGCGCCAGCTCGCCACCCATCGCCCAGTAGATCTTCAGGGCCGGGTACGGCAGGACCAGTGCGGCTGCCGCATAGCCGGGCCAGACCTTCGGGGCACGGTCTGCACCGGTGGCCCTGGCATGGCGGAGGGCGGCTGCGGCCAACAGCGCCCCGGCCGCGAGCGCCGCGGCGCGAGTCACGAATCCCGGCCAGTCGACGACCGGTGGCAGCCCTGGCACACCGAGTACGGCCAGCGCCCGCAGCGCGTCGAAGACAATGCCGCCGGCCGACCAGATCAGCAGGACGAGCGCCGACCACGCGGTGGCCAGCACCGCCAGGCGTGGAATCCGTACCGAACCGGGCCGTCGTCGCATGGCCAGCACGGCACCGACGCCGAACAGGGCGCCGACCGCGGGAACCCACCAGGGAGCGAATCCCTTCGTGTAGCCGTCAGCTGCCGGCAGAGCGGCCCGGGTGAGTGCGATCGCCAGGGCGGCGACGCAGGCAAGGCCGGCGGCCTCAGGCAGGCGGTGGCGGGCGTACATGGGCATGGCATCTCCGTCGGGTCGTCGAAACGGTCGGCTCCGACGATCGCCCACCAACGGTCGAGTCGACATCTGCCGCGGGGCCAGGACATGTATGCCGCTGGTGACACGGCAGGTCCCCGCCCGTCCACGCCCCGCCCGGCTCGGGGCCCCGCAGTCATGGCAGGTTGATGGTCACGGTCGTACCAGTTGACGAACTGCTCCCAGGATTGGGTGAAGTTGACGGTGCCGACCATCTGGTAGAAGTCGTGAAGGGACAACGGGAGTCCTGTTGCCTCTCGAACTTGTCGAGCTGAACGGCGATGTCCGGCGCGGGTGGCACGTGGGCCCGATCCGGTTCCTTGAAGCGGTAGCCGGCCTTCTCGAGGCGTGTCCGGAGCACCTCGACGTTGTTGCGCACTCGGCGCATTGTCTCCTCGGCCACGCTCCGGGCGTCGGCGAGGTGGGCGTCGTCGCGGACCTCTGGTACCAGTCCACGCAGGTCCGCCCAAACTTGCTCATGTTTACCGCGCAGGTAGCGTTCGAGGAACCTCACGCCAGCTGATCTTTCCCCCAAGCCCGTAACGCAGCAAGCAAAGCCGTTCGTCATACGTCGACCGAGCTGACACCTGCCGGAGGGCGGCCGGAACCAAGCCTCGATCGGACTGTCTTCGGCTACCGGGGTGACGGATGCGCCAGCATCGGCGCGCATTGTCTGCGACAGGTCAGTATGCCGGCCACCGCTCGGCGAGGCACAGTGTCGGCTACGACCGGTGGCAGAATGCGCCTGTGTCGAACTCCGCGGAGGGCTCTCCCAAGGCTCGCATCGTCACGGCGTTGCTGCGCGACGGCGACCGGGTACTGCTATGTCACCGATCTCCCCGGCGTCGTTGGTATCCCGACGTCTGGGACCTGCCCGGTGGGCACGTGGAGCCGGGGGAACTGCCTGGCGCGGCACTTGCTCGAGAGCTTCGAGAGGAACTGGGCATCGACATCGCGGCGCCATCGGGTCCGCCCGTGCAAGAAGTTCGTGCCGACACGTTCGACATGCAGATCTGGCTGATCGAAGCGTGGATGGAGTCTCCGACCAACGTTGCGCCGGACGAACACGATGCCATCGCGTGGTTCACCGAAGATGCGCTTGCAGAACTGTCCCTAGCTCATGACAGCTACCTTGCCATATTCAGCAAGGTCCTTGCCGAGCATCGAGCCTGACCGCGACTGCACACGCGCTTCTCGGCACGAGCGCGCGGGCCATGCCCTGTACGCGGCTTCGGGGGCCGCTACCGGTGAGCAATTGTCAGGACTTGTGGATGGCTGATCTGCTGTTGGCGGAGGTTGGGTTTGGACGCGGCGCGTGCCGCCACCAGGCGCGGTCAGCGGGGACGGCGGTGCGGATTCGATCACAAGGGCCGGTCGCATCGGGGCGATCCCGGAAGGTGTCCTCAAGCCTGCGAAGGAGAGGACACCATCCGGGATCATGTGTGTCGGTGTCAGCTGACGACTTGGGCGGCGATCGCCGTCGCGGCCGTCCGCAGTTCGGCCTTGGTCAGCAGCGGCGTCTCGCTGACGACCCCGCTGCCGTCGCCCCCGAAGTAGTTCACCGCCAACAAGCGCAGGTAGTAACCCTGCGGAAGCTTGACCTGCACCTGGTAGAAGCGGTACTGCTTGCCGTTCTTCGCCGGGCTGGTCTCGGTCGTCTCCACCACCTCGAGACCCTCGGTCGTCGTCGACGCCTGGCAGGTGCCGGCTTTCATGCCGTGATCGCACTCGAGCACGAGCGAGCAGACGCGCGGGCCGGAGTCCGGATCAAGGCCGGCGCCGCCCTGCGAGCTGCAGGTGTCCGGCCGGACCCACATGAACAAGCCGGCTTTCTCGCCGTGGCGGGCCACACCAGAGCGGGCGGCCAACCCGACCGGATCCCGCTCGGCGTACATCGCCGGGTGACCGTCCGGGAGGCGCTTCTCACCTGGGACGTCAGGCATGTAGATCCATCGGACGTCGGGCGCTGCCCCGGCGACTGCCGTCTCGAGTGCCACCCGCAACCGGTTGAGAGTCTGCTGGATCGCCTTCGGACCGCTGGTGTCGAGCCGTAGCCCCGAGGCCGGCGCGGAGGGGGACGCCGACGGAACGGCGGATGCCGATACGGCGGGAGCCGCCACCGACGGCCCAGGCTGAGACCGGGCGCCACCGCTCAGGGCGACGCCGACCGAGATCGCGAGGCCGGTCGCCGCCAAGGCGCAGCCGCCTCCCGCCATGCGGCGCAGCAGGCTTCCGCGCCGCTGGCGTTGAATGATCCGGTCGACGTCGACCGTCGACGGCGGTGCGGTGCCGATGTGCTCGTCGAAGATCTGCTGATTCATGAAATGCTCCCAGATGAGTACGCCAGGGTGCGCAGCGTCTCGAGCCCCCGCGCCGACTGACTTTTGACCGTTCCCGCGGAGATGCCCAGAAGCTCCGCGGTCTCCTCGACCGAGTGGTCGAGGTAAAAGCGCAGCACAACGACTGCGCGTTGCCGTGGCGCCAGGCGCGCCAGCAACCCCGTCAGCTGATCCCGGTCGCCGACCCGGTCCGGGTGCGTCCAGCCGGTCTCCGGTGGATCCTCCACCGGGTTCTCCCGCCGCCAGGGCCGGCGGCGCTCGTCGAGCCAGGACCTCGTCAACACCCGCTGGGCGTACGCGTCCGGGTTGTCGGCCGAGGTCACCTTGCGCCAGTTCCGGTAGAGCTTTCCCACGACGATCGATACCAGGTCGTCCGCCGCGTGCCAGTCATGACACAGCAGGTACGCCGCGCGCCGCCAGCGGTTCATGCGAGCACCGACGAACGCCCGGAAGTCGTCCTCCTCGGACTTTTTCACGCTGCTCCTTCCCATCGCTTCCACTCGCACGACGGAGCGCACTCCCGGCGGGGTTGCCTCGCAGCCGAGCTTTGGAGAAGTCCAGGCGACCCTCGTTGATCACGAACGCGGTGTGAGCGAACGCCTACAGTGATGATCGCAAGGGCACGCCGGGCAGGGGTGGCGTGAGCGACCGGGCTCATCTCATCAAGGTAGGCACGTGGTGGACGGCTACGGATGGTTGCCGAATCCGTGGCTCGCCGTGCGAGCATCGCGTGGTGCGCAACGAGCAACGCCTACGAACACGGACGCCCGAGTCACGAGCCTTCGCGGAGCGGGTACAGCTCGTCATGACCCTGACCGCGCGCCTCAACGCACTGCCGTTCGACGACCTCGACGCGCGCAGGGCGATGCTCACCGAGATCTTCGGTCAGCCGATCCCCGACTCGCTGTCCATCCTGCCCCCGTTCTATTGCGACCACGGGCTCGGCGCGTCGTTCGGCGAGCGCGTCTTCATCAACCAGGGCTGCTTCTTCCTCGACTACGGGGGCATCACGATCGGTGACCGCGTCCTGATCGGGCCCCGCGTGACGCTGAGCACGGCTGGCCACCCCGTCGAGGTCGACGAGCGGTACGACTTCATCACCCACGCCCCCATCGTCATCGAGGACGATGTGTGGATCGGCGCCGCGGCCACCGTCACCCCCGGCGTCACCATCGGTCGCGGCTCGGTCGTCGGCGCGGGTGCCGTGGTCGCCAAGGACGTGCCGCCGCTGAGTGTGGTGACGGCGACAAGTGTTGTCGAGCGAAAGCGTCTGAAGCCGCCAGCTACCGCACCCTCCTGAGGCCGGCCGTTGCACCCGCGTGCCTCGGCACGTCCGGTGCGGGCAGCCGCCGCAGGTCACAATTCGATGAACGTGGCGTACGACCGATGAGCTGGGCGGCCGGGCAAGGTCTACGACTGCGGACCGCGTGCTCTGATCAGCCGAGGCGAAGGAGACTCATGACCGCCGCAGCTCTACCCCCCGTTGTGGACGCCGACACGTGGCAGCGCGAGCTCGACGCGCTGCGCGCTCGGGAGAAGGCAGCAACCCGAGAACTGGATGCGATCGCCGCGCAGCGCCGGCGACTGCCGATGGTGAAGATGCCCGATTACACCCTGGAGGGTGAGCAGGGGCCGGTCCGGCTGGTCGACGTGTTCGGTGGCCGGTCACAGCTGATCGTCTACAACCACATGTGGTTTCCCCACAAGCAGTGGCAGTGTCCCGGCTGCACCGGCTTCACCGCGCAGTTCACCCGGCTGGAGCTGCTCGACAACCATGACGCTCGGTTCGTGATCGTCACCCAGGGCCCGATCGCGGAGGCACTCGCGTACAAGCGGCGGGTCGGAAACAAGATGACCTGGTACTCCACGGCGAACAGCACGTTCGGCAGCGACGTCGGCGCACCGCCCGGCGGCGGATTCGCCGTCAACGTGTTCCTACGCGACGGCGACACCGTGTATCGCACCTGGCACACCAGCGGCCGTGGCACCGAGCAACTCGGTTACACCTTCGGGCTGATCGATCTGCTGCCCTACGGGCGACAGGAGGAGTGGCAAGACTCTCCCGAGGGCTGGCCGCAGTCGCCCACCTACAGCCGCTGGGCCAGTTCCGAAGACATCGCCGCGCTCTACGGCTCGGAGGCGTGAGACCCGTCCTCGGCGCCCCGACGGGAGCACCACTTCACCGCGACACGGCAGAGTGATCGGACGGCGGCGGGTCGCGCCCGGCGCGACCGCCGCCGGTCCCGTGGGCGGCCCGCGGAGCGGGCCTACCGCACCCGCCGCCGCGACCAGCTCGCCGGCATCATGCTCGGGACCGCCGGGAGTCGAGCAGAGCAATCCTGCGTGACCCGGCGGTACGCCGGTAGCTGGCGTCGAGCAGCTCGTCGATCTCGTCCCAGTCGGTGTCGCCGGTCAGGTCCACCCCGACCCACCCGTAGGCACCCAGGTAGGCCGGCACGAAACAGCGGTCCTCGTCCAACAACGCCGCGCGCTCTTCGGGATCGACCAGCACGAGCACCGAATGTTCATGCTGCCGATAGACACCGTCGACCTTCACCGAACCCCCGTAGTAGGCGAAGACCTTGGTGGTGAAGAAAGCGGGACGTCCGTGAGAGACCTTCTCGGCCGCGTCGGGAAAGGCCAGGGCGAGCGCCCGCAGCCGGCCCAGCAGCGGGTCCGCGTCGTCGAACATGATGGGATGCGGCATGTCAGAAGGTAAACACACGGTGCACGGCGGTGTGGTCCTGCCGGCGGCAGCCGCGCCGGCCGCCGCAGTCGACCTGCGGCTCGCACGGCTCGTACCGGCGGCGGCGATGATCTCCGCGCACGGGGCCGACATGACGCCCGCAGGCGTGCCAGCGGCGGAGGTCCCGCGAAAATTGCTTATGGCATAGCGTCGGATCCGGGGCGAGTCGTTCGTAGCACAGGTGAGAGGCGGCCGGAGCGGGCCGCCGGGACAAGGGAGTCACGGCATGACGCGGTACTTGATCTCGTTCAATGACGGCGCGATGGACCACATCCCCGCCGAGGAGATCCCCGACGTGTCCAAGGCCACGCACGCGGTGGTCCAGGAGGCCGTGAACGCCGGCGTATGGGTGTTCGGCACCGGGCTGGAACGGCAGCAGGCGAGCATCGTGGCCACGGACGGGATGGTCACCGACGGCCCGTACCCGGAGACCAAGGAGGTCATCGGCGGGTTAGTGGTCGTCGACGTGGCCTCCCGGGAAGAGGCGCTGGCATGGGCCGCCAAGATCGCCGCCACCTGCCGCTGCGCGCAGGAGGTCCGGGAACTCCTGCCCGACCCCGAGACCGACGCGATGCTCCGCGAGGCTGACCGGCGACGATGAGCGCCAGGCCGAGCGCACCTGACGCCGACCCGGTGCGGCAAACGGGTCGGCGTCAGGTGCGCGCACGGACCTCTGCGATCGCGTCGGCGAGGGCTTCCACTCCGTCTGTGATGGCGCGTTCGGTGAGGGTGGCGTAGCCGAAGATCAGGCCGCCGTGTCCGGCGGGGCTCAGTCGGTACTGGGAGACGCCGTGCACGACCAGTCCGTGCCGGGCGGCGGCGGCCACGACCGTGGCCTCGTCGAGGTCGTGCGGGAGCCAGGTGACGACGTGTTGGCCCGCCGCGACGCCGACCGGTTTCAGTTCGGGTAGCTGGGTGCGCAGTGCGGCCAGGAGTGCGTCGCGGCGGCGGCGGTAGACCGGGCGCATGCGCCGCAGATGCCGGTCGAATTCGCCGCGGGTGAGGAAGTCGGCGAAGGTCAGTTGGTCGATGACGGGAGAGCCGCGGTCGGCCAGTACCTTAGCCGCGGCGATGTCGTTGACCAGGTGTGACGGCGCCAGCAGCCAGCCGAGGCGCAGCCCTGGCGCCAGGGTCTTGCTCGCGGTGCCGCAGTACACCACGGTGTCGGGCGATAGCCCCTGCATGGCGCCGATGGGCGAGCGGTCGTAGCGGTACTCCGCGTCGTAGTCGTCCTCGATCACCACGGCGCGTCGACGCCGCGCCCAGTCGATTACCCGGGCCCGCGCGGCGGCCGACAGGACCCCGCCGGTCGGCCACTGGTGCGAGGGGGTCAGCACGACGGCGTCCGCGTCGGTCTGTTCGAGCTTCTCGACGAGAATGCCGTCCGGCCCGACCGGGATGCCGATCACCTCCAGGCCGGCGGCGGCCGCGACGGGGCGGGCGTCGTCGTCCGGGGACGGGTCCTCGACGGCCAGCCGGCGGGCGCCGCGCGCCGCGAGTACCTGGATCAGCAGCGCGACGCCCTGGCCGTAGCCATTGCAGATCACCACGTTCTCCGGGCGGGCCGACGTGCCGCGGACGCGGTTGAGGTAGTCGGTCAGGGCTGCGTGCAGTTCGGGCACGCCCCGCCCGCCGAGGTAGGCGAAGCGTTCGTTCGGTGTGGTGGTGAGGACCGTGCGCACCGAACGCAGCCAGGCGGCCCGGGGAAACGACGACACGTCGGTACGGCCGTAGCCGAAGTCGATCCGGGCCGCCGGCCGGTCGCCGGCGCGGCGGTCCACCGGGGTCGGAACGGGCTCGACCGCGACCTGGGTGTAGCCGCCCGCCCGACTGGTGAGATAGCCCTCGGCGGCGAGTTGCTGGTAGGCCTCGACCACGACGCCGCGGGACACTCCAAGATCAGCGGCGATGGTGCGGGTGGGTGGCAGGGACGTCCCGAGACGCAACCGGCCGGCCCGGATGCTGTCCCGGATCGAGGCGGCGATCTGCCGGTGCAGCGGTTCGGCCGCGGACCGGTCGACATCGATGAGCAGGTCGTCCGCCGTACTCGAATTGGTCCTGGTGCGGCCCATGCAATCGGACCTTACCGGCTGTACCGATTTCCGTCAGGCTCAGACGCATGACGACAGCGACCAGCCCTCGCTTCGACGGCCACCTCCTCACCCCGGGCGACCCGGGTTACGACGCGGCCCGCACCGTCTGGAACGCCATGATCGACCGCCGCCCGCGAATGATCGTGCGGGCCGCGAGCGTCACCGACGTGGTGACCGCGGTGCGCCTGGCCCGCGAACTCGACCTGGAGATCGGGGTGCGCTGCGGCGGGCACAACGTAGCCGGCCTCGCCGTCCCCGCGAACGGCCTGATGATCGACCTGACCCCGTTGAATCGCGTTCGAGTCGACCCGATCCGGCGGCGCGCCCGGGTCCAGGGCGGCGCGCTGCTCGGCGCACTCGACCGGGCGTCGCAGCGCTACGGCCTCGCCACGACCGCGGGTAACGTCTCGCACACCGGGGTCGGCGGCCTGACCCTCGGCGGCGGCATGGGCTGGCTCGCCCGCCAACACGGACTGGCCTGCGACAACGTCGTCTCCTGCACCATGGTCACCGCCGACGGGGAGGTGGTGACCGCCAGCCGGACCGAAAACCCCGACCTCTACTGGGGCCTGCGCGGCGGGGGCGGGAACTTCGGCATCGTCACCGACTTCGACTTCCGACTGCACGACACCGGCACGCAGACCCTGGTCGCCGAGTTCGACTTCCACGCCGCGGACGCCGTGCCGGTGCTCGAAGGGTGGCGGGACCTGAACGCCGTCGCGCCGCGACAGGCCACCTTCACCGCCGACGTCCACGACACCGCCAACGGCCCCATCGCCACCGTCGGCTTCGTATGGGTCGGCGACCCGGCACGCGGTCACCGGCTGCTGCCGGCGATGCGCGCGCTCGGGCGCCCGATCGCTGAGCGGGTCACCACGCCCTCGTACCTCGAACTCCAGCAACGCGACGACACCACCGGTGGCCACGCCTACCGCCGATACTCCAGCGCGCACTACCTGCCGCACTTCCCCACTGCCGCGATCGAGGCGTTCCTGCTGCGCGGCGCTGCGGACCTGCACGCCGACGCCGACCTGCCCGGCGTCGGCCTGCAGGCTTACGGCGGCGCCATCGCCGACGTCGCGGACGCCGACGCCGCGTTCAGCTACCGCGGCACCATGTTCGAGTTCGGCGCCGGCGCCCGCTGGACCGACCCGGCCGAAGACGACAACCGGATGGCGGCGGCTCGCCGTGCCGGCGCGGCGCTCGACCCGTACGCCAATGGCGTCTACGTCAACTCACTCGCCATCGACGAGCAGCAACGCGGGGTACGCCGTGCCTACCCACCCGCCAAACTCGCCAGGCTCGCGGCGCTCAAGACCGTCTGGGACCCACACAACGTCTTCCGCCTCAACCACAACATCCGGCCCAGCCACGCCTGAGCCGACACCCTGCCGCCAGACCGGCGACGAAGGGCTCCTCGCTCACGACGCGGACGCCACTTTCGGTCGCTCGGCCAGCGGCTTCAAGCCGCACGCGGCGGCGAAGCCGTCGGACTCGATGCCGAGCGCTACGTTGCCACGCGTGGTCATGTTCGCGAACGCGATCACCGAGGTGAGCTCGACGAGGGCGGGAGATCCCAGCGCGGCGTGCAGCCGGTCCACCAGCTCGTCGGTCACGGTCGGCGGTGTCTGGCTCATCGCCTCGGCGTACTCCAGGACGTCCCGCTCCAGCGCAGTGAAGACGTCCACCTCCCGCCACCGCGGGATCTCGCGTGCCTTCTCCACGTCGAGCCCCTTGTTGCGGGCTTCGAAGTAGTTGAAGTCCAGGCACCACGTGCAGCCGACCAGGGACGCGACCGCCATGTGGGCGAACGACTTCAGGTTCTCGTCACAGGCGTCCCACTTCTGCAGCTTGCCGCCGAGGCCGGAACTGGCGAACAGGACCTTGGGGTTGTGCCAGAAGACGCCCAGCGCCGTCGGCACCCTGCCCAGCCTTTTCTGGACCATCCGCTTGATCAGTGCTCCCTTGACGCCGGTGATCTCGGCCGGGGGGATGCGGGTGGTGTGCATGTCTCCTCCTGTGTCGGTGGTTCCGCCCACGGGTTGGTAGGTCGTCACGCCATGAAGACACCGGCCGCGCCTCGGCTGTGACACCGAGCGGGGGAACGCGAGTGCAGCCCGTCCGGTCACCCCACGTCGGGCTCACGCGCCGAGCACGGTGAGCCACTCGGCGCCCCGGGGGCGGTAACCATGCCGGTCCGCGAGTCCCCGCACGATCGCTGGCACGTGACCGGCACCGTAGACGACCGCGACGTCGATCCGTTCCGACGAACGCGTACGGATCAGCTCGGACAGCGTGGCAAGCAACCGCTCGTCCCGTTCGCCGCCGAACGTGCGCTCGAAGTGCTCCACGAACTCATCGTCCGAGTACATCTCGTCCTTCGCGCTGGGCAGGTCGTTCACCTCGACCTCAGGCGAGAGCAGCCATCGGGTACCCCCGAAGAATTGGGCTATAGCCACGATCGGAATGAGACACCACATGAACAGCCGGTATCGCAGCGGCATGGCCCGCCAGCCCTCAGCGAACTCCGTTGTCGTCACGTCCGGGTTGATCAGCTCGACGCCGAGCGACCGGTAGGGGATGTTGTCGACCACGAGTCCGGAACGCTTGTTGGCTGGCATGACCCGGTAGGTGAGCGTGATGGCCCACATGATGACCGAACGCCCGCTGACGCCTTCGACGACGAGCAGGTCACACCGCCGCAGCCGCTGCGCCACCGCCGCGTAGAACTCCGGGCTCGCCACATGAAGCATGGGAAACAGCACGAACTGCAACTGGCTGCCGGGGCGCCGCAGGCGCAGCACCGCAGAGCGGGTCCCGATGATGCTGTGCTCGATGATCTGCATGCCCGACCACCTGGCGTCCGCCGGCTGAACTTCTTCACAAGGTATGCCTGGAGAGCAACCGGACGACCCGCCGACATCGCGGCAGGAGTTCCTGAAGCCTGCCGGTGGCGAGGGTCGTTGGCAGGTCGACATCAGTTGATCGCCGATCCAGACTTGGTGCGTGGCAGCCGATGGGTCTGAGCGGTCCGACCGATCCCGCGCGGGTTCGGTGGTGCCCGGCTGGTCATACGACCGAGTCGGGCGTCTTGTCTTCACGGGTGAGTCGGGAATTCCCGACGCGCCGCTCGCCACGGCGTTGCGCGCTGCCATCTCCTCCTCGCTGGTCGGCGTCCTCGTCGGTGTGGTGGTCGTCTTCACGGCCGTTGGCATCGGGTGGGAAGAACCCGCTATTGGCGTGGCCGCCCTCGGCGCCCTCGGAATGCCACCGGTCCGACGGGGTTACCGGCTGCGAGCAGCTCTCGCCCTGACGGTCACCGCCGTCGGTTGCCTGGTGGCTGGCATCTTTCTCGATCGCTGGCTGGCAAGTCCGTGGGACTTCTTCGTCCCGCTGGCCCTCGCCCTGACCATCGGCAGTCTGGCGGGGACCGCCGTCGCCTACCTGCCGTGGCAGTCTGACGAACGGAGAGGTTGAAGGGATTCCAACCGGGGGCGGATGCCGGTGCGCGCAGCCGCCGCAGGTCAACAATTCGACGAACGTGGCGTGCCATTGATGAGCTGGGCGGCCGAGCACGGTCTACGACTGCAGACCGAAGGCTCCGATCAGGCCCAAGGAGACTCATGACCGCCGCAGCTCTACCCCCCGTTGTGGACGCCGACACGTGGCGGCGCGAGCTCGACGCATTGCGCGCACGGTTGATCGCCTCCGACCAGGCCGCGGGCGTCGTGGTCACCACCGATCTGGGCGGCTGGCCGACATTGGAAAGCGTCCTCCTCGGCGCCGATGCCGGCGCCGCCACGCGAACGGTGGTGGAGGTCGGCGTGGCCGTCGGGCGGCTGCACGCCGGCACTCGCGCAGCGGGTGAGGGATACCGGCTGGCGCTGGCCGGGCTCGGCGCGCCGGAGGCGGATGCCGGCCCCGGACTGCCCTGGCCCGGCGTGGACAGGTGGCGCAACGTCGAGGTCGCCTGCGCCGATCTGGGCCCGCCGGACGCGCACATTGCGGCTGGCGACGCCGCGTTCGTCCAGGACCGGATCGCCGCCCCCCTGCCCGTTCGCGGCACTAACGCACACCGACCTCAATCCGGGTAACGCGCTGGTGACGCCGCACGGCTTACGGATCGTGGACTTCGAAAGCGCAATCTTCGGGCATCTCGGCTTCGACGCATCGTTCCTGTCGTTCCCCTTCCCCACCTACAGCGCCCACTGGACGACGCTGCCCGACAGCGTGGTGACCGAGGCCGATCGTGCCTACCGCCGCGAACTTGCCGAGGCCATGCCCGGTGACATCCTCGGACGCCTTGACCAGGCGCTCGCGGTCGGTGCTGCGGCGGCCCTTGCCGTTCGGGTACAGCGGCTGCCGCTGCTGGCCGCCCCGGCCAGCCCGCGCACACCCGCTGGCGCCGTCGAGTGCAGCTCGGGCAACAGATCCGGGTGGTCACCCGGCTCGCCGAACGGGCCGCGACGCTGCCTGCGATGGTGGACTGGTATGCCCGGCTGGCCGACGCGATGTCCGCCCGGTGGCAGGACGCGACAACCCCGCCACCGGCAGCGTTCCCCGCCTTCCGGTCAGCCAGGGACCGGTGACGCCCGGGCCCGCGCACGGAGACCCATGGATGATCGTCGCCAACGACGCCAGGAGGAGGATGCCATGCGGGCGATCCAGAAGATCCGTCATCGACAGGCCCAGGTCGGCGGTCTGGAGGTGTTCTTCCGCGAGGCCGGGCGCCCCGGTCAGCCGACCGTGCTGCTGCTGCACGGATTTCCCAGCTCGTCGCACACATTCCGCGAGGTCATGCCCACCCTCGCTGACGCCGCGTACGTGATCGCGCCCGACCTGCCCGGCTTCGGGATGTCCTCGTCGCCGACCATCGGCACCTACGACTACACCTTCGAGAACCTCTCCCGAACGATCGAGAAGCTACTCGACCAGCTCGGCGTCGAGCGTTTCTTCGTCTACCTGCACGACTTCGGCGCACCGGTGGGATACCACCTGGCCACCCGCGCCCCGGCTCGCATCCGCGGCCTCATCGTCCAGAGCGGCAACGCGCACGACGACGGCCTCGGCGAGCAGTGGGACACCGCCAGGGCCTACTGGGCCGACCCGACCGACGACAGGCGCGCCGAACTGCCGGACTGGTTGAACTTCGCCGGCACCCGTGACCAGTACCTCGCCGGGCTGCCCGAACACCTGCGTACCCTGCACGCGCCCGAGTCGTGGCACCTCGACTGGGAGCGGATGAGGCGACCCGGCAACATCGACGCGCAGTTCGCGCTGTTCACCGACTACGCCAACCACGTCGCCCGCTTCGATGAGCTCGCCGAATACCACCGCGCTCACCAGCCGCCGGCGCTCGTGCTGTGGGGACGACACGACGGGTTCTTCGACGTCGACGAGGTCCTCGCCTACCACCGCGCCCTCGATCGCCTGGACGCGCACATCTACGACGGCGGGCACTTCCTGCTGGAGACGCACGCGGCCGAGTGCGCCGCGCTCATGCGGGCATTCGTGCTCGACAACGCCTGACCTGACTGCTGCGCAGGGACGGGGACCAGGCCGGCGGGCGAGGTCAGCTCAGCCGGCGGACCAGTTTGCGCAGCCCGGACTGCCAGCCGTCCGGGTCCTCGGCGCGCCGCCGGGCGTAGTCGGCCACCTCGGGGTGCGGCAGGATCAGGAACCGCTCGTCGGCCAGCCCGGCGACGGTGGCCTCGGCGACCTGGTCCGGGGTGAGGACCGCGCCGGAGGCGGCGATCACCCGGGCGCCCAGATGTCCCTCGGCCAGCCCCTCGGCGAGCATCGGCGTGTCCACTCCCTGCGGGCAGAGCGCGCTGACCCGCACCCCCCGGTCCCGGTAGGTGATCGACAGCCACTCGGCGAAGCCCACCGCGGCGTGTTTCGTCGCCGTGTACGGGGCGTCGCCCACCGCGGTCAGCACCCCCGCCGCCGAGCAGGTGAACAGCAGGTGCCCCCGCCCGCGGGCGAGCATCGCCGGCAGGACGGCCCGGGCCGCGTACACGTGGGACAGGACGTTGACCCGCCAGGCGCGGTCCCAGTCGACGTCGGCGGCGTCCAAGCCCCGCCCGACCGCGACGCCGGCGTTGGCGCAGAACAGGTCGATCCGCCCGTGCCGCCGCTCGGCGTCGGCCACCAGCGCGCGGACCTGCTGCTCGTCGGTGACGTCCAGCGCCTCCGCCCGGGCCACCGGGCCGATGCCGTCGGCCACCGCGCGGGCCCGGTCGACGTCGAGGTCGGCGACCACCACGGCGGCGGCGCCCTCGGCGGCGAACCGGCGGGCCAGCGCCGACCCGATGCCACCTGCCCCGCCGGTGATCACCGCGACCCGGTCGGTGAGGTTCACCGGTCCACCCCCTCGGTGTGGCCCAGCCGGGCGATCAGCGGGCCGAGCGCGGCGGCCCCACCGGTGGCCAGCTCGGGGGTGGGCAGCAGGGCCAGCACCGGCACGTCCACTCCGGCGTCGACGTACCGGCGGACCTGTTCGCGGCAGCGCTGCGGCGAACCGTGCAGCACCAGCGCGTCGACCACCTCGTCGGGCACCGCGGCGTTCGCGCCCCGCCGGTCGCCGGCGGCCCACGCCGTCCACATCGGGCCGAGCACCTCCGCGCGGCCCAGCCAGCGGTGGAACGCGGCGTACGCGGGCACGGTGAGGTAGCTGGTGATCAGCCGGCGGCCCAGCGCACGGGCGTGCCCGGCGTCCTCGGTGGGGCAGACGAAGATCCGGGCGGTGACCTCGAAGCCGGGCCGGCGCTCCCCCAGCTCGGCCAGCGCGCGGGGCACGTCGGCGGCGGCGAGCCAGTTGAGGATCACCCCGTCGGCCTCGGTGGCGGCCAGCCGCAGCATGCCGGGGCGCAGCGCGGCCAGCTGCACCGGTGGCGGCACCGCCGGCGGGCGTTCCAGCGCGAACCGGCGCACGGTGAAGGTGTCGTAGACCTCGTCGACGGTCTCCCCGCGCAGCGCCGCCCGCAGGAAGCGCAGCACGTCGCGGGTGCGCCGCAACGGCTCGTCGAACCGGGCCGCGTTCCAGTCCCGGACCACCACCGGCGAGGAGGCGCCGATGCCGAGGGTGAACCGGCCCGGCGCGGCCTCGGCGAGCGCGGCGGCGCTCATCGCCAGCAGCCCGGGACCCCGGGTGAAGACCGGCGCGATCGCGGTGCCCAGGCGCAGCCGGGGCGTCCAGGCCGCGGCGAGCGCCAGCGGGGTGAACGCGTCAGCCCCGTTGACCTCGGACGACCAGACGTCGGTGAAGCCGGCGCGGTCCAGTTCCGCGTACACCCCGGCGTGGTCGGCGAGCGGGATGCCGCTCATCGGCACGGTCATGGCCCATCGATGCGTCACCGGTCGATCGTGCCCGGCGTCGGCGACGCCGGCAAGATCCGGCCGGGCGCGCGGTCCGCCCGACACGACCGGGCGGGCGGTGTACGGCCGGAAATCGGCGATCCGCGCCGGAGCCCGCCGCGGGAGTGTTACGACTGCCAGGTGAGCTGTGGGGGCGGCGGGGGCCACCGGCGATGAGAGCCGGGGGTGGCGGGGGCGCGCCGCCGACGGGCGGGGGCTGGCAGCGGGCGACGTTCCCGGAAATCTTCTTCGACCTGGTGTACGTCTTCGCGCTGAGCCGGATCGGCACCCGCGCGTTCGAGGACCTGGCGCCGTGGCGTTCGCCGTCGCGGTCCTCACCTCGGTGCTGCTCTGGCGCATCTACGTGCAGCGGGCCGGGCAGCTTCTCGCCGAGGCGGTGACCAGGGCCGCGCACCCGGCGGAGATCGGCCGATCGGCCGCCGAAACGCGCCTGATGATGGTGATCGGTCTCGACGGGCGCCACACCTCGGTCTCTCCCATGGCCCTCATGACCGCAGGCAGGTCCGACCTTCGCCAGGAGGCGGGCTGCTGCGGGTCGCCCTCAGTCGTGAGGGCTGAGGAAGTCGGTGATGAGGGTGGCGAGTTCCTGTGGGCGTTCGGCGACCATCGCGTGGCTGGCGCCGGCGAGATGCCACACCCGCAGAGACGAGTTGTCCACCGTGGCAAGCCGTTCGGCGATGACCTTGCGGTACGCCTCGTACAGGCTGTGGAACGGCTGTTGTTCGGGCAGGTCCTCGGTGGCGAGAACGAGCAGCAGCGAGCAGCGGACGTCGCGGTAGGCGGGCATCAGGTCGAGGGAGTCCATGGCGTCCCGGAGCTGCCGGGTGAGGTCCGGGACGGGCCGCAGCCGCCTGCGGCCGTCGTCGCCGGGCACGAGGTTGCGTTCGAAGGCCGCCACCCAATCGTCGGGTGCGGCGCCGTAGCGCTGGGCCATGGCCCGCTGCCCCGCCAGCATCGCGGCCACCTGTTCGGCGGTTAGCGGTTCGGCCAGCATCGCGGCCATCCCGTCGAAGACGGCCCGCAGCTTGGCCAGGTCGGTCTCGGCCTGCTCCGGATCCAGCCCGGCGAGCTGGTCCGGACGGTTCAACGGCGGATTGCCGTCCAAGCTGACGGCACCGGGGCACTCCGGGTGACGCTGCGCCCACAGGGTGGCGAGCATGCCGCCGAGGGAGACGCCGACCACCGCTGGGGAGGTGAGGCCGAGGTGGTCGGTGACGGCGGCCAGGTCGGCCAGTACGTCGTCCCAGCGCCACGGGCCGTCTCCGGACCGGCCGTGACCGCGCAGGTCGACGGTGACCACCCGGTGGGTCGGGCGCAGGTACTCGGCGAGGGTGGTCATCTGGGCGAGGTTGCCGCCGGCGCCGTGAAGGAGCAGCAGCGGTTGTCCGGGTCCGCCGAAGTCGCGGATCGCGATGGGCACGGTCCCGGAGTCGATGATGGTCTCAGACACGTCGGGTTCCTTCCTTGAGCAGTCGGTCGCGTACGGAGGCGGAGCGCACGCCGCCTTCGGGGTGGCGGGCGAGCTTGCCGCGGGAGACCAGGTCGTGGACGCCCTGGCGGGTGATGCCGAGCATGGCGCCGGCCACCGCGTACGACACGGATTCGGCGGTCGGGTGGCCGACCCGTCGCGCGACGGCCTGGCCGAAAGGGCTGCGCCACCAGTCGAGGGGTGGGTCGAACGGCCCATCCCCCGGGTAGAGGGTGGAGATGGCGCGCATGACCACGCTGACGGCGGCCCGGTCGTCGCCGCTGACGATCGTGGTGGCCCAGGATCGGGCCCGCTCCTGGATGACGGCGCGCAGCGGGTCGATGGCGTCGTGGCCGTCGACCAGGATTTCGAGGGGGTCGAGCAGGCGGATGTCGATCAACCGGATGAGCTGCTCGGTCAGTTCCTCGTGGGTTGGCGACATGCCGCCTCCTCCGCTACTTGACACCCATCGTCAAGTACTTGACGTCGAGTGTCAAGCACGATGGCGCGAGCACGGTTGGCGGTACGGCCGGCGCCCGGGCAACGACGGCCCCCGCCCGCCGCGCGCCGCTACCCGGCTGCCGGGGCGCCGTCCGGCAGCCGGCCAGCCTGCCGGAACGCGCGGGGCGCGGTGCCGTGGCGACGCCGGAAGGCGGTGCTGAACGCGAACGGGTTGGCGTAGCCGACCTGCCGGGCGACGGTCTCCACGCTGACGGTGGGGTCACCCAGCAGGTCGGCCGCCAGCGACATCCGCCACTCGGTGAGGTACGCCATCGGAGGCTGGCCGACGAGGGTGGTGAACCGGCGGGCGAGGGTGGCGCGGGACACCGCGACCGCCGCGGCCAGCGAGCTGAGGGTCCACGGCTGGTCCGGGCGGTCGTGCATCAGCCGGAGCACGTCGCCGACGACCTGGTCCTCCTGCGCCCGCCACCAGGCCGGCGCCCGGCTGCCGGGGCGGGCGAACCAGGCCCGCAGCGTGCCGACCAGGACCAGGTCGACGAGCCGGTCGAGCACCACGTCCTGCCCGGGGGCGTCCCGGGCGAACTCGTCGGCGAGCACCCGCACCACCGCCGCGTCCCGCTCGGCGCCGGTGCGGACCACGACGTCGGGGATCGCCGTCAGCAGCCGCCCGGTCACCTGCCCGGGCAGCTCGTAGGTGCCGGTGAGGAAGGCGCACGGCCCGTCCGGGCTGTTGCCCCAGCTGCGCAGACCCAACCCGAGGGTGGCGCTGACCTCGGCGCCGTCGAGGGTGCGGCAGCGTTGGCCGGGGCCGACGACCACCGACGCCGGGGTGCCCGGAGCGTCGGCGAGGGTGTAGGGCCGGGTGCCCTTGACGATCGCCACGTCGCCGGCGTCGAGCCGGACCGGCTCGTCCCCGTCGCGCAGCAGGACCGCGTGGCCCCGCACCATGACCAGCAGGCCGACGGCCGCCCGGTCCTCGATGCGCACCGACCAGGGCGGCGCCATCACGCACCGCAGCACGAACGCGCCGCGCGCGCGGTGCCCGTCGAGGATGGCGCTCATCGCGTCCACCCGGCCAAGCTTAGACGATCACGAAGGAAAACGAGTGGATCACCCATGTCATCGTCTCGCCGGGTGGGCTTTGATCGGTGCATGACCGACAGCACCTTCCCACGTCCCCACCGCGTCCTGGTCACCGGTTCGACCGGCAAGACCGGCCGCCGGGTCGCCGCCGCCCTCAGCGGGCGGGGCATCCCGGTCCGGGCGGCGTCGCGCCGGGCGGCGGACCCCGACGACCGGTTCGACTGGTACGACGAGAACAGCTGGCGGCGCGCCCTTGCCGGCACCGACGCCGTCTACCTCACCTACCAGCCGGACCTGGCGGTCCCGGGAGCGGCGGACGCCGTCGGCGCCTTCGCCGCGCTGGCGGCGGCGCACGGCGTCGGCCGGGTCGTCCTGCTCTCCGGCCGGGGCGAACCGGGGGCCGCCGCGAGCGAGGCGGCGCTGCTGGCCGCGGTGCCGTCGGCGACCGTGCTGCGCTGCTCCTGGTTCGACCAGAACTTCACCGAGGGAGCCCTGCGCGACGCCGTCACCGCAGGTGTCCTGGCGCTGCCCGCGCCGGCACACCGGCGGGAGCCGTTCCTCGACGCCGACGACATCGCCGACTGCGCGGTGGCCGTCCTCACCGACGCGCCCCGGCCGGGGGCGGTGTTCGAGCTGACCGGCCCCGACTCGCCGACGCTGGCCGAGGTCTGCGCGGTACTCGGCGCGGCGGCCGGCCGGCCGGTCGCGTACCAGGCGGTCGGCGCGGCGGAGTTCACCGACGCCCTGGCGGCCCAGGGGCTGCCCGACGTCGAGGCGGCCTTCCTGGCCGGGCTCTTCGCCGAGGTGCTGGACGGCCGCAACAGCGCCACCACCGACGGCGTCACCCGGCTGCTCGGCCGGCCCGCCCGCTCGTTCGCCGAGTTCGCCCGGGCGGTGGCCCGGTCCGGGGCGTGGGCCACCGACGCCGCGCGCGGCTGATCGGCCGGCCCCGCGCGACGGCCCCGGCCGGCGGGCGTCCGCCCCGCGCCGGTCAGCCGGAGAACGACAACCGGCGCAGGCCGGCCGCCCCGCTCACGGCACGTTCGTCGGGGGTGAGCGGGGCCCGGCCGGTGGCCTTGCGGATCAGGGTCAGGTCGTCCCAGTCGAGACCGGCGGGGACGGGCCGCCCGCCGGTGAGCAGGTCGGCCACCACCCGGCCGGCGGCGGGCGTCAGCCACGGCCGCCGGTCCAGCGCGTCGGCCAGGTCCAGGCCGTGCACCGCCACCTCCACCACCCGGGTACGCAGGAACTCCGCCAGTGTCATCGGGTCGCCGTGCCGGGTGCGCACCACCCGGCCGGGTGGCGCCGCGCCGATCGCGTCGTCGGTGGCCCGCCAGGCCCGCGCGAAGCCCGCCGCCACCTCGGGTACGCCGGCCGGCGCGGCCGCCTCCCGCCGGGCGCTGTCCACCCGGGCCCGGTCCACCTCCGGGGTGAACTTCGCCGCGCCGAAGTACGCCGCGGCGTCGACCTCGGCGGCCGGCGGGGCGGGCGCGGCGAGCATGTCCACCAGCCGCCCCGCGCCGGTGCGCACGTGCGCCACGAGGTCCCGCACCGTCCACGGTGGGCAGCCGGTGGGCCGGTCCAGGTCCGCCTCCGCCAGCCCCCGCAGCACCGCCTCCAGCGCCGCGCACTCGTCCCGGAACGCCCCGCGTACCGCTCGCATGATCGCCTCCCCGCGTCGCCCCGCACTCTGCCACGGACGCGCCACCCGCCGCGCGCCCGGCCGTTTCGGCGCGGCGGAGCCGGGTACCCGCGCCCGACGACGAGAAGGGGGCGAAGGCAGATGGCTGGCATCATGCTGCGCAGCACCGCGTTCACCGATCACGATCTGCTACCCGGACGCTTCGCTCAGGATGGCGGAAACGTCTCCCCACCGTTGCAGTGGTCGGACGTGCCCGATCCGGCCGAGGAACTGGTCCTGGTGGTGGAGGACCCGGACGCCGGCCGGGCGCCGTTCCTGCACTGGCTGGTCACCGGCATCGCACCGGACTCCACCGGGGTGGCCGAGGGCGCCGTGCCGCAGGGCGGCCGGGAGTGGCCGAACGCCGCCGGCGGCACCGGCTGGAGCGGCCCGCTCCCGCCGCGCGGCGAGGAGGCGCACCGGTACTTCTTCCGGCTGTATGCGGTGAACCGGCCGCTGGAGCTGCCACCGTCGCCGCAGGCGGCCGACGTGCACGAGGCGCTCGCCGGCCGGGAACTGGGCAGCGGCACGATGGTGGGCACGTACCGCCGCTAGGGCGGTGTCAGCCCTTGTGGCTGGGCACCACCCGGTGCACCACGGCCAGCACCAGCGCGGCCACCAGACCCATCGTCCCGGCGATGCCGGCGGCGCTGCCCGCGTATCCGACGAAGAGTTCCCGGCTGCTGAGGTCGTCCACGGGCGCCCACGGCAGGTCGATCAGCCAGGACAGGGCCAGCCCGGAGGCGGTCACCGCGATCAGGCCACCGAGCAGCAGGAGCACGGCGGCGACCCGGTGCGCGTCGGCCGGGTCGACCAGCGCCTCCCGCCGCTGGAACAGCAGCAGGAAGAAGCCGGCCGCGGCCGCCCACACCCCGGTCACCAGGAACGCGGTGATCGCGTCGCTGGGCCGGTGCCAGCCGGCCGACAGGGTCGCCACGCCGGCCGCCGCGGCGTACCCTGCGCCGATCCACGCGCCCAGCGCGCGCACCTTGGGCGGCAGCACCAGGATCAGCGCCAGCGCGACCGACGCGGCGACGGCGCTGTGACCGCTGGGCAGGCTGTTGCCCGCCGCCGCCCGTTCCGGATCGATGCCGAAGTCGGGCCGGGCCAGGAAGTGCTTGAGCAGTTGCACGGTGACGTTCGCGCCGGCGATCAGCAGGGTGGCCGCCACGGCGAGCGCCTTGCGCCGCCGGGCCAGCGCGATGAAGCCGATCACCCCGGTGGCCACCAGCAGCGAGAAGAGCGACATGGCGTTGAGGAGCTGGTCGACCGGACCGTCGATGCGGTCCTGCCCGATCCGGTTGCCGGCCAGCGCCACCGTGTCCAGCCACTGGCCGGTGCGGGTGTGCAGGGCGAGCTGCCAGACGACCACGCCGGCGGCCGCCTGCGCCAGACCGAACACGACCAACCAGACCGCGGTCCACCCTCTTGCCGTCGCTCGCACCCGCACACGGTAGCGGTGCGCGGCCCTGCCCGCAGCGGCAGGCGGCCGGGTGCGTCGGCGGCGTGCCGGACGGGCTGGTCGCGGCCGTGGGGCCGCCCCGGGCGAGGGCGCCATGGTCGCCGCCGAACCCCCGGCGCGACGTCCTGCCGGGCGCCGGAGACCGCGGGAGGTACGGTCGCCTCGACGACCGGTTCGCGGCGGAGGTGGCGGTGAGGGGAGCAGCACCGGACGGGCGGCCGGCGCCGACCGAGCCGGGTCCGCCGGAGTCCCTGGCCGACCTGCTGGGCGGGCGGCGCGGCGCGGCCGACGCCACGTTGCCGCCGGTGGCGTTCGCGGTCGGCTGGCTGGCTGCCGGGCTGTGGGGCGGGGTGACGGCCGCGGTGCTGACCGCCGGCGGCCTGGCCGGCTGGCGGCTGCGCCGCGGCGACCGGCCCCGGGCCGTGCTGATCGGGCTGCTGGCCGTCTGCGTGGCCGCGCTGATCGCGTTGCGTACCGGTCGGGCGAGCGACTTCTTCCTGATTCAGTTGGTCTCCAACGCGGCCAGCGCGCTGGCGTGGCTGGTCAGCATCGCGCTGCGCTGGCCGCTGCTGGGCGTGGTGGTGGGCGCGGCGTTGGGGCAGCGCGGCCGGTGGCGGCGGGACCCGGCGCTGCTGCGGGCGTACGCGCGCGGCAGCTGGATCTGGGCGGCGACGTATCTGCTGCGTCTGGCGGTCTTCGTGCCGCTGTGGCTGGCCGGGCAGGTGCTGGGGCTGGTGGTGGTCCGGGTGGCGTTGACCTGGCCGCTGGTGGCGGCGGCGCTGGGGGTCAGCTGGTGGGTGATCCGGCGGTCGCTGCCGGCCGGTCACCCGGGGCTGCGTCACCCGGTGCCGGCCGCGACGGCGGGGCCCGGCGCGGGTGAGGCGGCGGGGCCGTCCAGCCGGGACGGAGAATAAGGGAGAGGCCGCCACGGGGGGAGCGGCCTCTCCGGTGATGTACGTTACTCCGTCCACGACCGGCGTGTGGTCCCGGGTGGCCGGGATTCTTTAGGGCTTTTTCGCGGCAAGTTCGTGTCCGGGCAACGGAGTGGACCGACCGACTCGGCACGATGGCCGGTCGGCCGGCCCACCCCTGGCCTGACCGTGGGATGTCAGGCCGCGCCGGCCAGTCCCCTCGTTCCCCCGGGACCGGTCGGCAGACCGGGTGGGTGGGGCTGAACCACCCACCCGGCGCTGTGGTGGTCAGCCGTTCGGGAACAGGTTGCCGTAGTCGGCGTACGCCATGGCGACGTCCGCCTGGGCCCAGAACCGGTGGTAGTTGAAGACCGGCTCGGCGCCGCCGTTGAGGTACGCCTGCACCTTGGGCCACTCCGGGTCGTTCTTGTAGAACGAGCGGATGTCCAGGAAGCTCTTGCCGGCGGCGATGGTGTCACCGTTGGGCATTTTCCCGGTCCAGCCCGGCGGCACGTAGAGGCCCTGGCCGTCGGCGGCGTTGTACACGTCGTCGAAGCGCTTGTAGTCGCCGCGCTTCTCCGGCATGGAGACGCCCTTGCTGTCGGCCGCGGCCGAGAGCGCGTCCAGCAGCCCCTTGGCGGTGTTCTTCGCCGCGGTGTTGCCGGACTTCGCCGCGTACGCGATCAGGGTCCGGGCGTAGGCCGCGGCGACGCCGACGTCCTGGCCCTTCACCGTAACCTCGACGTGCAGGTTGGTGTTCGGCTGCGGGTTGGTCGGGTTCCAGTTGGCCGGCTGCCCGGTCCACTTCATGTCCGACGGGATCGACCAGTTCGCGCCCGTCGTGGTGTTCGCGATGGCCCAGGGCACCCACTTGTCCAGCAGCGCCTTGGCCTTCGCGTTGCCGGTCTCCAGGTACAGCTCGGCGATCCGCTGCATCGACCAGGCCTGCATGCCGAACCACTGGTTGGACGGCGGGTCGTTGTAGACCGGGTCGACGTCGTAGAACATGCCGTAGAAGGTGGCGGTGCCGGCCGGCGGGGTGCCGTAGTTGCCGTCCCAGCTGTTGGTGGCGCCGCCGGCGATGCCGCCCTCGGCGGACTGGAGCCAGGTGTAGAACTCCAGCTGCCGGTCCATGCTCTTCTGCCAGTCGCTGACCGCGGTCGGCGACTTCGGCTTCAGCTCGGAGATGTTGGTCATCGCCCAGGCCGCGAACGGGTTCTGGTAGCCGAAGTGGCTGTGGCTGGAACCGATGCGCCACGACCAGTTCTGCGACGTGTCGTACGCCCCACCCCAGGCGTAGTACCAGGAGAGCAGGTAGTGCGCCGAGTCGCGGCCGCTGGCGGCCGGGCAGCTGGACGCGCCGACGCAGTTGCCGATCTTCTTGAAGTACTTGTCGAACAGGGCGTAGCGCAGGTAGTCACCCATCTTGGCGGCCTTGGCCACGGTGGCCGCCACGTCGGCCGCCTTGCCCTGCGCCTTGGCCCAGGTCAGCGCCCAGTACGCGGCCTGCACCGCGCGGGCGTCGGCGTCCGGGGCGTTGGTGTACTTCCACTGCTTGGCCGGCGCGTTCGACTCCTTGACGAACAGGTCGAGGTAGCCGTACTGGCCGCCGTGCTTGAAGGTGTCGCAGGACGGCTGCGGCACGGTCTCCCACACCGATTCCTGGGTGCCCCGCTGGAAGGTGTTGATGTACGCCGGCCGGGTGGTGCCGTCGCCGCAGCGGCCGTAGCCGTAGGTGTTGTCGACGTCGAGCAGCCAGTGCATGCCGTAGATGTCGCCGGTGTTGTAGGTGGACTGCAGCTCCGTGCGCAGCGGGTCCTGGCCGACCGGGACGTTGGGCTCCAGCGCCGACGGGTACTGGCTGGGCAGGTTGTGCTCGGCGGCGTACTGCGGGGTGCCGGGCGCGCCCGCGGTGGGCTGGTCGGCGTGCGACGGGATGATGTACTTCTCCATCACCGTCCAGGCGTTGTTGAACGGGGTCCAGTTCTGGGTGACCCGGCCGTACTGGGCCTCCAGCCAGAGCCAGAAGCTGAACGCCTCCGAGGTGGTCTCGTGGCCGTGGTCGGGCGCCTCGACGATCAGCGTCTCGACCGAGTGGTACGGCACGCCCTCCGGGCTGAAGTAGCCCGAGTTCTTGATCTTTCCGTACTGGTCGAGGAACTTCTTGATGTAGGCGTTGTCCCCGCCCGGGGTGTCGTTGTCGATCTCTGTGACGGTGACCGTCGCGGGCGAGACACCGGTCGCCGATGCGGTGATCGTCGCGGTGCCGCCGACCGTGTCGGCGTCCTCGGCGGCGGCGACGGTCACCGCGACCCCGGTGCTCCAGTTGGTCGGGGTCAGGGTGAACGTGGCCGGGGACGCGGTGATGTCGCTGTCCCCGGTGACGGCGAGGGTCACCGGGACGTTGCCGGACGGCGCCGCGCTGAGGGTGAACCGGACCGTGGAGGTGCCGCCCTCGTTGACGCTCACCGCCGAGGGGGCGGCGACCAGCCGCGGGCCGGTGGCCGGGTTGACCGTGAACGACCGCTCCGCCACGGCACTGGCACCGGCGTTGTCGTACGCCTTGGCCTGGACGGTGTAGCTGCCGGCCGGCAGGGCCTGCAGGGTGTAGGCGTACGGCGCGGTGGTGTCGGTGTTGACCAGCATGCCGTTGCGGTAGAACTCGACCTTGCTGACGGTCCCGTCCGGGTCGCTGGCGGTGGCGGTCAGCGGCACGTCCGCCGGCGCGGTGAACGGCCCGGCCGGCACCCCGAGGGAGACCGTCGGGGGTTGGTTGGTCGGCGTCCCGTTGCAGGCGACCCCGTTGAGGCTGAACGCGGTGGGCTTCGGGTTGCTGCCGCTGAAGGTGCCGTTGAACCCGATGGTGGTGGAGGCGCCGGTGGGCAGGCTGCCGTTCCACGACTCATTGGCCGCGGTCACCTCGGTGCCGGTCTGGCTCCACCTCGCCGACCACCCGTTGGTGACCTTCTGGCTGGTGGTCGGGAAGGCGAACTTCAGCGACCAGTTGTTGAGCGCGTCGCCCAGGTTCTTGATGGTGACGGTGGCGGTGAAGCCGTTGCTCCAGTCGCTGGTCACATAGGTCACGTCGCAGGCCGGGGCGGCCTGCGCGGCGCCGGCCGGCAGGGTGACCCCGCCGATGGCCAGCACGATAGCGGCGAGCATCGCCGTACGGCGACGTCGTGCCCAGAGTCTCATGTGCGCGGTGTCTCCTCGGACCGGGCCGGGACGTGGGCCCCGGCGGGGCGCCTCCACGCGGGACGGAGCACGCGGGGGGACGGAAGCGCCCGGGAAGGTGGGGTCGACCGGCCGACGGCCGGGTCGGGGACGGGTGGCCGGGGACGCCGGCCGGTCCGTCCCGCTGGGGCCCGCCGCGCCGGATGTCCGGCTGCCCTCGGCGGTCCGCGTCGCGCGAGCTGGCTCCGCTGCGGTGAATCGACAGTGTGCCATGGAAGCGCTCCCACAGCAACTACCAGGGCCACTCATGCACCCCGATGTTTCGATCTCATTTTGGGGCTTTCACAAAGCCGTGACGGGCGTTACAGTCGCAAGCATCGCCGATGGGAGCGCTTCCATCGACGGAGATTCACCGAACGACCGACCGGACGCACCCCGCGTTCCGGCGTACCAGCCCACGGGGCTGACGACGGGCCAGCCCGGACGCCGCCGTCAGCCATCACCCACCAGCACGGAGGGAGGTGGAACCAGAGCCACTCGCGTGGCCCGGCTCCCGCGCGACATGCACGACCGGAGACCCAATCCACTCGTGCGTGTGTGCATCGCAGTGGGGACGGGGGTTGCCCTCCCCCGTCCCCACACTAAACCCCCGTTCTCGACGGGAAAAGAGGCCGACGGGACAGGCGTGACGCGCCACCCGGACGGCCTCGCTCGCTGTCGGGGCCCGTGGCCGCCCGCAACTCGCCGCCACGCCCCGTGATCCCACCCAATCTCCCGCGCCCGAACGACACCGGGCGCCGGCCCACGGCCGCGCTCGACCCGCAGCGGCGCGGCGGGCTGCGCCTGCCCTATTATGGGAGCGCTCCCGGCCGTCCGGCGCGCCCCATCACGAGGAGACCGTCCATGTCGATACCCATTCGTCGGCACCTGCCGCGTCGCGCCGTGCTCACCGTCGACGCCTCCGGCGCCCCCGGCCCGACCCGGGTCCCGGCCGCCATGCCCGAGGAGACGCAGCCGGACGCCGGCCCGGCCGACGCCGAGGAGGGCGGCGACACCCCGCCAGCCGCCGCCACCGCAGCAGCCCCCGCCGGCCTGCGCTTCCCGGCCGGCTTCGGCTGGGGCGCGGCCACCTCGGCCTACCAGATCGAGGGCGCCGCCAAGGAGGACGGCCGCGGCGAATCGGTCTGGGACACCTTCAGCCGCACGCCGGGGCGTACCCGCAACGGCGACACCGGCGACGTGGCGGCCGACCACTACCGGCGCTGGCCGGAGGACCTCGACCTGATGCGCGACCTCGGCCTGCGCAGCTACCGGTTCTCCGTGTCCTGGCCCCGCATCCAGGCCGACGGCACCGGCCGGCCCAACCAGCGGGGCCTGGACTTCTACCGCCGGCTCGTCGACGGGCTGCACGAACGGGGCATCGCCCCGATGGCCACCCTCTTCCACTGGGACCTCCCCCAGGCGCTGCAGGACGCCGGCGGCTGGGAGAACCGGGACACCGCGTACCGCTTCGCCGAGTACGCCGACGCCGTCTTCCGCGGCCTCGGCGACCAGGTGCCGGCCTGGCTGACCGTCAACGAGCCGAAGACCGTGGTGCAGAACGGCTACCTGTCGGGGCACCACGCGCCCGGCCGGCAGGACCCGGACGCCGCGTACCTGGTGGCCCACCACCTCCAGCTCGCCCACGGCCTCGCCGTCCGCGCGCTGCGCGCCACCGGCCAGCCCGGGCGGATCGGCCCGGCCCTCAACCTGCACCCCTGCTACCCCGCCGACGACCGCGCCGAGACCGCGGCGGCCACCCGGCTCTACGACGGCTACGAGAACCGCCTCTACCTGGACCCGATCTTCAGCGGGGCGTACCCGGAGGACGTGCTGGCCGACCTCGGCCCGGACAGCCGGATGGCGCGCGGCATCCGCGACGGCGACCTGGCCGCCATCGCCAGCCCGGTCGACCTGCTCGCGGTGCAGTACTACACCCCGATCTACGTCACCGCCGACGGCGGCACCGTCCGGCGCTGGCCCACCTCGAAGGCCGACTGGCAGCAGATCTACCCGGAGGGCATGTACGACATCCTGACCCGGGTGACCCGCGACTACGGCCCGCTGCCGCTGACCGTGACCGAGAACGGGCTGCCCTGCCCCGACACGCTGGCCGCCGACGGCACCGTCGACGACGCCGGGCGGATCGACTTCCTGCGCGAGCACTTCGCCGCGGCGCACCGGGCCATCGCCGCGGGCGTGCCGCTGGAGAGCTACCACGTCTGGTCGCTGCTGGACAACTTCGAGTGGGCCGAGGGGTACGACGAGCGCTGGGGCCTGGTCTACGTCGACTACCCGACCCAGCGACGCATCCTCAAGCGCAGCGCCCACTGGTACCGCCAGGTGATCAGCACCAACGGCCTGTAGGTGAGCAGGGGCCCCTTGTTAACGCATTTCGCATAGCAGGGGCCCCTGCTTGACACCTCGCCGCGGTGCCGCCGACCGCGCCCGCCGAGCGCGCCACCGCCCACGGCGCCCCGGTCAGCGGGGCAGCGCCTGCTGCAACTCGGCCCGCAGCGCCGGGGTGAGCATCTCGCCGGCCTGCTTGGCGAGCCGGGCCATCTCGTACCCGACCACGCCGATGTCCGCCTCGGCACCGGCCAGCGTGGCCAGGATCGAACCGTCGCGGATCTGCATGACCAGGAAGTAGCCCCGGCCCATCTCCACCACGGTCTGCTTGACGACGTCCCCGTCGAACATCTGCGCCGCGCCCGCGGTGATGCTCATCAACCCGGACGTCACCGCCGACAACTTGTCCGCGTGGTCGCGCGGCAGGTGGGCCGAGATCGCCACCAGCAGGCCGTCGGAGGAGACCACCACCGCGTGCGCCACCCCCGGCACCCGCTCGGCGAACGCGGTCACCAGCCAGCTGAGATCCCGCGCCTCCTGGCTCAACGTCGTCACTGCCATCCTCCTTCACCGGGCCCGCCACCGGGCCGCATGACGATCTCCCTGGTCTCCTCGGCCTCGGCCCGCCGCACCCCGCTGTACAGCCGGGACAGCATGCCGCCCACCGCGTCCGGATCCGGTTCGTGGCGGGACGACGGGTCGGCCGGCCGCCGCGTCCGGTTCACCGCCGACAGCTGGGCCATCGGCACCCGCACCGGAAGTCCTCGGGAACTGGTGCCCCCGGTCACCGGCGTCTCCGGCGGCGCAGACGGCACGCCGCCCGGCACCGGCGGCACCGGCCCCTGCCGGGTGAACCAGCCACCGTCGGCCGGGCCGGGCGCTCCACCGGCCGGGCCGGGGGTACGCCCTGCCGGGCCACGCGGCCCGCCGCCCGGGACCGGCGGCCCGGCCACCGGCACGGCCGGAGCCGGGACAGCCGGGGCGGCCCGACCGGCAAGGACCACGCCGGCGGGGGCCGGCACGACCGGCGCGGCGGCGGCGGGAACGACCGGGGCTGCGGTTGCCGGCACGACCGGCGCGGCGGGGGCGGGTACAGCCGGTGCGGCGGGGGCGGGCACGAGCGAGCCGGCGGGGGCGGGCACGGCCGGTGCCGGCGCACCCCCGGACCGCGCCGACACCGGGTGGGCCGCGATCACCGACTGCGGCCGGCGGCCGGCCACCGGCAGCTCCGCCGGGACCGCCGAGTGGCCCCGACCCAGCCGCCGCGGCGAGGTCACCGGTTCCCGCTTCGGCGACGGACCCGGCGCGAGCAGGTCGCCCGGCACCCGGATCAGAGCCACCAGGCCGTGCCGGCCGCCGTCGAGCCGGACCCGCAGGCCCAGCCGCGCGGCGAGGTGGCTGACCACGAACAGACCCATCCGCTCGGACGCGGCGACGTCCGCCGCCGGCGGGCTGGCCAGTACGCCGTTCGCCTGCTCCAACGCGGTCGGGCTCATGCCCAGCCCCTCGTCGGCGATCTCGACCAGCGCGTCCCCGCCCTCCGGTCGCACGGTCACCCGCACCAGGGTGTCCGGCCGGGAGAAGGCGGTCGCGTTCTCCAGCAGCTCGGCCAGCAGGTGCACCAGCTCGCCCACGGCGTGCCCGACGACGTACAGGTCGGCCACCTGCTCGGGCCGGACCCGCTGGTACTGCTCGATCTCCGCGCTGGCGGCCAGCAGCAGCGCCCCGAAGCCGACCGGCCGGTTCCACCGGCGGGTCGAGTCGGTGCCGGCGAGCACCAGCAGGCTCTCGTCGTTGCGCCGCATCCGGGCGGCCAGGTGGTCCAGCTTGAACAGGTTCTCCAGCTGGTCCGGGTCGTTCTCCTCCCGTTCCAGCTCGTCCAGCAGCTCCAGCTGCCGCTCCACCAGCACCTGGCTGCGCCGGGCCAGGTTGACGAACATCGCGTTGACGGTGCGCCGCATCGTCGCCTGCTCCACGGCGACCTCGACGGCGCTGCGGTGCACGGCGACGAACGCCTCGGCCAGCTCGCCGATCTCGTCCTGCGAGCGGACCACCGGCGGCGGCACCGCGATCTCGGGTTCGCCGCCCTGCACGGTGCGCAGCCGGGTCAGCGCGTCCGGCAGCTCCAGTTGGGCGATGCGCATCGCCTGGTCGCGCAGCTGCCGCAGGGACCGGGCGACGGACCGGCCGACCAGCAGCGAGATCAGCACCGCGATCAGCAGCACGCCGACCACCGCGCCGGCCGCCAGCAGGGTGGTCCGCAGCTGCCCGGCCGCGGTCTGCTCGGCCTGGCGCACCGCGTCGTCGAGGACCGTGCGCTCCAACTGCCGCAGCAGCTCCTGCCGCTGCTCACCGGCCGCCCACCACTGCGCCGCGGGCAGCACCGCCGGCGGCGCGGTGCCGACCGGCAGGCTCTTCTCCTCCAGCTCGACGGCGGCGACGAACGCCGGGTCGGCGGCGAGCCGGTCGTAGTCGCGGGCCTGGGCAGCGGTCGCGACCACCCGGAACGCCCCGAGCGCGGTGAGCTGCTGGGCCCGCAGGCCGGTCAGGGTCGCCTCGTCGTTCGGGGCGTACCGGCCGGCGCGGGCGGCCGCGTAGAGCTGCGCGTGGACCCGGGAGGAGAGCTCCTTGAGCCGGGCGAGCTGGACGTAGCGCAGCACGGCGTCGCTGAGCGCCTGCCGGTCGGCACCCGGCGACGGCTCGGCCAGCAGCATCAGCAGCGCGTCGACGGTGCGGTGGTAGTTGCCCAGGATCGTCTCGCTGCTCAGCACCGCCGGCGGAATGGCCGCCCGGAGGTAGACCATCTGGTCGTACGCGGCCTGTACCTCGGAGTAGGCCACCCGCCACGCCGCGTCGGAGTCGGCCAGCGGCTCGGCCGCCCGGCGCAGCTCCCGCATCGCGGCGTCGGTGGCGGCCTGCACCGGCTTCAGCGCGGCGATCGCGGCGTCCCGGTCGCCCCCGGCGCCGGCCCCGTGCAGCTCGCCCAGCTCACCCGCGGCGCGGTCGCGTTCCTGCTGGACCTGGTTCATCGCGGCGGTGATCTCCCGGCCGATGCCCACCTGCCGGGCGAAGCCGCTGAGCTCGGTGGTCTGCACCACCAGGCCGCGAGTGAGCACCCCGGACACCACCAGGAAGGCCACCGTGGGCACGACCAGCACCGTGGCGAGCTTGGTGCCGATCCGCCAGTCGGGCAGCCGCAGCGCGGAACGCCGCCGGTGCGGGACCACCCGGACGTCGAAGCGGCTGCGCGCAGTGGACGCCGCGCCGCGCGACGGGTCGGGACCTGCGCCCACTCGTGCCTCCTCGGTCCCACGCCGGCCACCTCGCCGATGCGGAGTCCATCCAATCAGGCCGGAGAGCTGTGTCAACGGCCTGGCCTGAGGAAAGACTCAGGAAGGGTACTGCCGTGGGTGGCCGCTCGGTGGGGCCGTCGGGTCCGTCCGGCCGACGGTGGCGAGCGGTCCGGCCTCCGCGATGCCGCCCAGCGCCACCAGCGCGGCACCGATCGCGCCGATCTCCGGGTCGGGCTGGTGGCGGACCAGGCGCGGCGCGAGCACCGCGGCGAACGCCTGTCGCCACCACCGGGACGCGGTCATCGCACCCCCGCCGAGCACCACCTCGACCCGGTGCCCGGCGGCCGACTCCAGCAGCGTGAGGTCCTCGGCCACCAGCCGGCACAGCCCGGTCATCATCCCGGCCAGCAGCTCGACCGAGGTGGTGCCGAAGCTGAGCCCGCGCAGCTGCCCGGAACCGGCCGGGGCGCGCCCCGGCGGCCGGTCGCCGCCGAACCGGGGATCGGCCGGCACCCCGCCGGCCGGCGGCAGCGCGGCCAGCGCGGCCTCCAGCGCGGCCCCCTCGGGCAGCCGCAGCTCCCGGTTGGCCCAGGCGAACAGGTTGCCGCCGCAGGAGTACGCGGCCCCGGTCACCACGTGCTCGTGGTCGACCCGGTACCGCCACAGCTGGTCGGGCAGATGCGGCAGCGGCCCGCCGGCCGGCGCCCACTGGATGACGCGTACGGCGGCGGAGGTGCCGACGGTGACCGCGGCCCGGCCCGGGTCCACGCAGCCGGAGCCGACGTTGGAGGCGGCGCCGTCACCGACCGGCGCGGCCCACCGGGCGCGGGCCAGGTCCGGCCAGCGGCGGGCGTGCGTGGCGCGCAGCCGGCCGTGCCAGTCCGCCGGCGCCAGCACGGGCAGCTCGGCCGCGCCGACGCCGGCCAGCTCGCACGCCTCCGGATCCCAGGTCAGCTCCCGCAGGTCGAGCAGCCCGGTGCCCGAGGCCTGGGAGATCGACATCGGCGCCTCGTCGAGCAGCGCACCCAGCACGTACTCGGCCAGCCCGACGAAGCGGGCCGTCCGGCCGTCGACCCGCGCCCGCAACCAGGGCAGCCGGGCGGTCCAGTAGCAGCGGTGCCACCACCCGCCGGTGCGCTGGTGGAAGGCCTCCCGATCGGCCGGCCCGATGGCGCCGACGGGCGGTTCGGGCCGGGTGTCGAGCCAGGTGAGCACCGGGCCCAGCGGCTCACCCCGGTCGTCGAGGGGCACCACCGAGTGCCACTGGGCGGAGACCGCGACCAGCTCCACCCCGGCGAGGTGGCCGGCGGCGGCCAGCTCGTCCAGGCACTCGACCAGGCAGGCGAGGTACCGGGGGCCGTCCAGGGTGCCCGCGCCGGGCTCGCCCAGGCCGATGCGCACCTTGCGCCGGGCCAGCGCGCCGGGCAGCGGGGTGGCCCGCGCGTCCAGCACCAGCCCTCGCACCGACGAGGTGCCCAGATCCAGAGCCAGAATGTTCATCGCGGGTCACCGTACCCGCGAAAGCGGCCGGCAAAGCCAAGATCCGCGTCGGGGCACCGCGCCAGGCCCGGGCCGCGTACAGTGACCTCATGCTCGCGCGCATGTCCTGCTGGTGGCCCGCCGATCCGGCGGCCCATCCCCGCGCGTAGCTCCAGTCACGCGGCCGCCCGTCGAGGCGGCCGCCGACCTCTCCGGTTCCCGGTCCCGCCCCGCCGGCGGCTCCCGGCCACCGAGGAGAGACCGATGATCCGACCGCCCGACCCGCTCGCCGCCGCCCGCGAGGGCCTCGATCCGGGCCCGTTCGCGCTCGTGCGCCGCGCCGACGCCGACCACCTCGACCTGTTCACCGGCACGGTACGGGCCGTGCCGCGGCTGGCCGACATCCCGCTGCCCGCGGGCGGGGCCGGCCCGCGCACCCTGGCCCTGGTGCCCTACCGGCAGCTCGCCGAGCGCGGCTTCGCCCACGTCGACGACGGCACGCCGCTGGAGTGCCTGGAGATCGACGAGCACCGCCGGGTCGCGCTGGCCGACGCGCTCGCGGCCCTGCCGCAGGCCCCGGTGGTCACCACCGGCGCCGCGTTCGACGTCCCCGACGAGGAGTACGCCGAGACGGTCCGCCGGGTGCTCACCGAGGAGATCGGGCGGGGCGAGGGGGCGAACTTCGTCGTGCACCGCACGCTGCGGGCCACCGTGGCCGGGCCACCCCTGTCGGCGGCCCTGGCCGCGCTGCGCCACCTGCTGTGCCGCGAGCGCGGCGCGTATTGGACGTTCCTGGTCTGGACCGGCACCCGGATCCTGGTCGGGGCCAGCCCCGAGCGGCATGTCAGCGTCGCGGACGGCCTGGTCATGATGAACCCGATCAGCGGCACCCTGCGGCACGCCGGGCCGCCGGACCGCGCGGCGCTGCTGCGCTTCCTGCGCGACCCGAAGGAGGTGGAGGAGCTGTACATGGTGCTCGACGAGGAGCTGAAGATGATGGCCACCGTCGCCGAGCACGGCGGCCAGGTGGTCGGGCCGGACCTGAAGGAGATGGCCCACCTGACGCACACCGAGTACCTGCTCGCCGGGCGCGCCTCCCGGGACGTGCGGGAGGTGCTGCGGGAGACCATGTTCGCCCCCACGGTCACCGGATCCCCGATGGAGAACGCCTGCCGGGTGATCGTCCGGCACGAGCCGGCCGGGCGGCGCTACTACGCCGGCGTGCTGGCACTGCTGGGCCGCGACGAGCAGGGCCGGCAGACCCTCGACGCGCCGATCCTGATCCGCACCGCGGAAATCTCCCCCACCGGCGAGCTACGGGTCCCAGTCGGGGCCACCCTGGTGCGGCACTCCACGGCCGCCGGTGAGGTGGCGGAGACGCACGCCAAGGCCGCCGGGGTGCTGGCCGCCCTGGGCCTCGGGCCGGACGCCCCGACCGCCGGGCCCGGGGACGCCGGGCCGCCGTCACACACCCACGACCCGGAGGTACGCGCCGCGCTGGCCGAGCGCAACACGCCGCTGGCCCGGTTCTGGCTGGACCAGCGCCGCGCCGACGCGCCACCGCTGCCCGGCCTCGCCGGCCGCCGGGCGCTGGTGCTCGACGGCGAGGACACCTTCACCGGCATGCTGGCACACCAGCTACGCGCCCTGGGCCTCACCGTCGAGGTGCGCCCCTGGCAGCGACCGGGCCGCCTCGACGGGCACGACCTGGTGGTGGTCGGCCCGGGACCGGGCGACCCGCGGCGGGAGGACGAGCCGAAGATGGCCGCCCTGCGCGCGGCGCTGACCACGCTGCTCGCCGACGGCCAGCCCACCCTGGCGGTCTGCCTCGGCCACCAACTGCTCGCCGGGCTGCTCGGGCTGCGGCTGCACCGGCGGGACGCCCCGTACCAGGGGGAGCAGCGCGAGGTGCGGCTCTTCGGCACGCCCCGGCTGGTCGGCTTCTACTCGACCTTCACCGCGTTGGCCGGCGCGGACCGGCTGGCCACCCCGTACGGTCCGGTGGAGCTGAGCCGGGACGCCGCCGACGGGGCGGTGCACGCGGTCCGTGGTCCAGGCTTCGCCGGGGTGCAGTTCCATCCGGAGTCGGTGCTCAGCCAGGACGGGATGGCGGTCCTCGCCGACCTGCTCGGCCACCTGCTGGCACAGCCGATCCGTACCGGCGGGACGGCACAGCCGATCCGTACCGGCGGGACGGCACAGCCGGTCCGTGCCGGCGGGACGCACACTTCCCCGGTTCACGGGTAGGGCGTACCCGACCGGTGGTCCGGGCGGGCCGAGAGCCCCCGCCCGGCCACCGGTCCCCGGTGTCCGGCCGGGTCAGCCCGCGGTCAGGCCCCGCTTGAGCGCGGTGCCGATCTCCACGGCCCGCTGCGCGGTCAGCGCGGTCGCGCCGAGCGCCAGCTGGTCCGGCGGCACCTCGCCGTTGTTGCTGGTGTGCGACGCGCCGTACGGGTTGCCGGAGGCGAACTGGCTGGGATCGGTGTAACCGGGGGTCACCACGATGCCGCCCCAGTGGTAGAAGACCGTGTACAGCGACAGCAGCGTCGCCTCCTGCCCGCCGTGCGCGGTGGCCGTCGAGGTGAAACCGCTGTACACCTTGTTGGCCAGCGCGCCCCGGGCCCAGAGCGGGCCGGTGGTGTCGATGAACTGCTTGAGCTGGGCGGCCACCATGCCGTACCGGGTGGGTGAGCCCATGATCACCACGTCGGCCCAGGACAGGTCGTCCGGTTCGGCCTCCATCACGTCCTGGGTCTCCAGGCGGTGCGCCTGCCAGCCCGCGTTGGAGCGGATCGCCTCGTCGGGCGCCAGCTCACGTACCTTGCGCAGGCGGACCTCCGCGCCGGCCTTCTCCGCGGCCTCGCTGGCCGCCCGCGCCATCTGGTAGGTGATGCCGGTCGCGCTGTAGTAGATCACCGCGACCTTGGTCTGGCCGTCCATCAGATGTCCCCTCCTCATTTCGGGTCAGCTCCGGCGACTACCCGTTAGTTGCGGCGACAAACTCCAGGGGTCCGGGCGGGCGTGCCATGATCGACCGATGGAGATCAGGCCGGCCACCGACGACGACTGGCCCGCCATCTGGCCGTTCCTGCACCGGATCATGGCCGACGGCGAGACGTACACCTGGCCCCGGGACGTCACCGAGGACCAGGCCCGCGGCAGGTGGCTGGCGCCGCCCCCGGCCCGGGTCCTGGTCGCCGTCGACGACGACGGCACCGTGCTGGGCACCGCGAAGCTCACCCCCAACCAGCTCGGCCCCGGCGCGCACGTGGCCAACGCCAGCTTCCTGGTGGCGCCCGCCGCCGCCGGCCGTGGCGTGGGCCGCGCCCTCGCCGAGCACGTGCTGGACCTGGCCCGCGCCCTTGGCTACCGGGACATGCAGTTCAACGCGGTGGTGGCCACCAACACCCGGGCGGTCGGGCTGTGGCGGTCGCTGGGCTTCGCGGTGGTCGGCCGGGTGCCGGAGGGCTTCCGGCACCCACGCGAGGGATACGTGGACCTGTTGGTGATGCACCGGCGGCTGTGACCGGCCGGCTCAAGTTTTCCGCAAGTTCCGCCCCGCAGCGGTGCCCCTCGGCGGGCCCGCCCGGGATCCTGAGGCATCGGGCGCGGCGAATCGATGGCGTGGCACCGCACCTGAACGGGGGATCGCGCTTCGGCCGCAGCGCGGCGGGCGAAGCGCGATCAGGGCCGCTTCCTGTCACATCCCGGCCCTAACCTGATCGCGAACCTCAGGGAAAGGCGGTCAGGGCGGTGCAACTCACCGGGGCACGACTTACCGGGGCGCAGGCGCTGGCCCTGCGGATGACGAGCCTGCTGCTGCGGGAGCACCCGCGCGGCCATCCGGACAGCGTGGCCGGAGTCGTCGAGTGGTTCGGGGCCATGCAGGCGCAGGACCCGGCGAGCGGCCTGTGGTCGCTGGGCGTCCGGCTGCCCGAGCAGACCGAGGCCGACGTGCGGGCCGCGCTGGAGCGCCGGGAGGCGCTGCGCACCTGGCCGATGCGGGGCACCGTCCACCTCGTCCCGAGCCGGGACGCCCGCTGGATGCTGGACCTGACCGGCGTACGCGTGCTCGGCGGCACCGTGCGCAGCTGGGCCGCGCGCGGCCTCACCGAGGCGGTGGCGGACAGGGCGGCCGACGTGCTCGGCACGGCGCTGGCCGGCGGCGGCCGGCTCACCCGCGCCCAGTGCCTGGCCGCGCTCACCGCCGCCGGCATCGACGTCAGCGGGCAACGCGGCTACCACCTGCTGTGGTACGCGAGCCAGCGCGGGGTCACCTGCATCGCCCCGCACGTCGGCAAGGAGCAGACCTTCGCGCTGCTCGACGAGTGGGCGGGCGAGCCGCGCCGCCCGGAGCGCGACGAGGCGCTGGGCATCCTGGCGCTGCGTTACTTCCGCAGCCACGGCCCGACCACCTGGCGGGATTTCGCCGGCTGGACCCGGCTGACCGCCGCCGACGCCCGCCGCGGCATCGCGGTGGCCGGTGACGCGCTGGCCACCGTGTCGGTCGACGGGGTGGAGTCGGTGCTGGACGCCGCGCTGCTCGACGCGCCGCTCGACGCCCTCGACGAGGTGCGCACCCTGCCCGGCTTCGACGAGTACCTGCTGGGTTACAAGGACCGCGAGTTGATGCTCGACCCGGCGCACCAGCCGGCGGTGATCCCCGGCAACAACGGCGTCTTCCAGTCCACCGTCGTGCGCGGCGGCCGGGTGGTCGGCACCTGGAAGCGGACCGTCGGCAAGACCCGGGTGAGCATCGCGGTGCGCCCGCTGGCGCCGGTCGACCGGGCCGCGGTCGAGTCGGCGCTGGCCGGCTACGGCCGTTTCCTCGGGCTGCCGGCGACGGTCACCTGGGCGGCCTGACCCGCCGAGCCTCCCGCGCCGCCACCACCCTTCACCCGATGCGACCGTCATGAGCTCCAGCGGCACAACACCGGTGCGAGCGTGATACCTCAGAGGTATTTCTATGACTCTGAGGTATCACGCTCGCGGGAGGCGTCGCCCGGCCCGTCCGACACGCCGACCGACCGCCGACCGACCGCCGGTTGCCGGTGCGGGCGGTCGCCGGTCCGCCGCCCGCACCCCGCAGACGTCGCAGCCGGTTCAGTCGCCCAGGGCGCCGGCCGCCCGCCCCTCGTGCAGGGTCAGGTTGCGGCCGGTGGACGGGTCGAACAGGTGGATCTTCTCCAGGTTGAACCAGACCCGCCGGTTCTCCCCCTCGCGTACCGGCGACTCGGCGGAGAGCCGGGTCACCAGGTTGGCGCCGGCACCGGTGAAGTCGGCGGCACCGGAGTCGGCGGCCAGTTCCTCCAGCTCGGCCGCGGTGGCCCGCTCCCCCTCGACGGTGAGGTACACGTACTTGTCGGAGCCCATCGACTCGACGATGTCGACCGGCGCCTCGAACTCCATGCCCCGGCGGCGGGTGTCCTCGTCGACCAGCTCGGCGTCCTCGAAGTGCTCGGGCCGGATGCCGAGGATCAACTCCCGCGGCGCGTCGCCGCCGGAGAGCTGGCGCTTGATCCGCTCACCGATCGGCACGTCGCCCAGCGCCGTGCGCAGGTGCCCCTCCTCCACGGCGGCGTGCAGGAAGTTCATCGACGGGGAACCGATGAACCCGGCCACGAAGAGGTTGCGGGGGTGGTCGTACAGCTCCTGCGGCGGGCCGACCTGCTGCACGGCGCCGCCGCGCATGATGACCACCCGGTCGCCGAGGGTCATCGCCTCGGTCTGGTCGTGGGTGACGTACACGGTGGTGGTGCCCAACTGCTTCTGCAGCCGGGAGACCACCGTACGCATCTGCACCCGCAGCTTGGCGTCCAGGTTGGACAGCGGCTCGTCCATCAGGAACGCCTTCGGCTGGCGCACGATGGCCCGGCCCATCGCCACCCGCTGGCGCTGGCCGCCGGAGAGGTTGGCCGGCTTGCGGTCCAGCAGCGAGGTCAGCTCCAGGACCTTGGCCGCCTCCTCCACCTTGGCGTCGATGGTCTCCTTGTCCAGCTTCGCCAGCCGCAGCGGGAAGGCCATGTTCTCCCGCACGGTCATGTTCGGGTAGAGCGCGTACGACTGGAACACCATGGCGATGTCCCGGTCCCGGGGCGCCTTGTCGTTGACCCGCTGGCCGCCGATGCGCAGCTCGCCGGAGCTGATGTCCTCCAACCCGGCGATCATGTTGAGGGTGGTCGACTTCCCGCAGCCCGACGGGCCGACCAGGATGACGAACTCGCCGTCGGCGATCTCCAGGTCGACGTCGGAGACCGCGACGGTGCCGTCCGGGAACCGCTTGCTCACCTTGTCCAGCACGATGTCAGCCACTGTTACCACCTATCCCTTGACTGCGCCGGAGGTCAGGCCGGAGACGATGCGGCGCTGGAAGAAGAGCACGAACAGGATGATCGGAATCGTGATCACCACGGCGGCGGCGCAGATCGCCCCGGTGGGGTCCTCGAACTGCGACTCGCCGGTGAAGAACGACAGCGCCACCGGGACCGTACGGGCCCGCTCGGTCGAGGTGAGCGTGATGGCGAACAGGAAGTCGTTCCAGCAGAAGATGAAGACCAGGATCGCCGTGGTGAACACCCCCGGCGCGGCCAGCGGGGCGATGACCCGACGGAACGCCTGGGCCTGGGTGGCGCCGTCCATCTTCGCCGCCTTCTCCAGGTCCCACGGGATCTGCTTGAAGAACGCCGACAGCGTGTAGATCGCCAACGGCAGGGCGAAGGTGATGTACGGCAGGATCAGCCCCGGCCAGGTGTCGAAGATGCCGAGCTGCCGCTCGATCTCGAACAGCGGCGACACCAGCGACACCTGGGGGAACATCGCGATCAGCAGGGAGACGCCGACCAGCAGCTTCTTGCCCGGGAAGTCCAGCCGGGAGATCGCGTACGCGGCCATCGCGCCGAGCACCACCGCGATCGCGGTGGCGATGAGCGCGATGCCGATGGAGTTGATCAGCGCCCGGACGAACTGGTCGGTGTCGAAGATGGTGCGGTAGTTGTCCAGCGTCCACTCCCGCGGGATGAACTTCCCGTCGGTGAGGGTGCCCGGGGTCTTGAACGACAGCGAGGCGATCCAGAGCACCGGGATCAGCGCGAAGACGACGACGATGACGTCCAGCAGACCCCAGCGCAGCCGCGCCCGCGCGGTGGTTTCGGTGGCCATGTCAGCGCCTCTCCCCATCGTCGCTGCCCGGGGCAGCGGTACCGAACAGCTTCACGAAGACGAACGCGATGATCGCCACGGTGAGGAAGATCAGCACCGACATGGTGGAGCCGATGCCGAGGTTCAACCCCCGGATCAGGTTGTTGTAGGCGAGCATCGACACCGAGGACGTGTCGTTGGCCCCGGCCGTCAGCACGAAGATGTTGTCGAACACCCGGAACGCGTCGAGCGTGCGGAACAGCAGCGCGACCAGGATCGCCGGCTTCATCACCGGCAGCATCACCTTGGTGAACCGCTGCCAGGCGGTGGCGCCGTCGGTGGAGGCCGCCTTGAGCAGGTCCTCCGGTACCAGCGCCAGCCCGGCCATCAGCAGCAGCGCCATGAACGGGGTGGTCTTCCAGATCTCGGCCAGCATGATGATCGCCAGCGCGCTGCCCCGCTCGGTCAGCGGGGCGCTGCCGTCGAGCAGGTTCGCCAGGTAGCCGGTGCCCGGCGTCCAGGCGTACCGCCAGGAGAAGGCCGCGACGACCGTGACGATCCCGTACGGGATCAGCGCCGCGGTCCGGACGATGCCCCGGCCGACCAGCGTACGGTGCATGACCAGCGCGAGCCCCATGCCGAGCACCAGCTCGACCGCGACCGTGACCACCGTGATCAGCATGGTCACGCCGAACGCGGTCCACCAGAACTCGTTGGTCAGCACGGTCACGTAGTTCTCCAGCCCGATGAACTCGCGTTCGTCGGGGAAGCGCAGGTCGAAGCGCTGCAGGGAGAGCCAGACCGAGTAGATGATCGGGTACGCGGTGACCGCCAGCATCACCAGCGCGGCCGGGGCGCAGAGCAGCCAGCCGAGCTTGCGTTCGGCCCGCTTGTTCTCACTCAGCGGGGCCTTGCCCCGCCGGTTGGCCCGCTGGGCGGGCACCGCCGCGTGCCGGCCGGTCGAGCTCTCGGCGTCGGCGGCGACGTCGGCGCCGGCGGGGGTGGCGTTGATGCTCATGCCGTCCCCTCCCTTCGGTCGGGGCCGTCATGAGACTCCATGGCGCTGAGCTCGCTGGTTCGCTCGCTGCGCTCGCTCACGGCAAGACTCCCTTCGACTCGAGGGCGTCGGAGACGGCCTTGCGCAGGTCGTCCGCGGTCTGCTGCGCCCGGATGCCGGACGGCGGCGACAGGTACGCCGACATGACGGTGGAGATGCTCTGGTAGGCAGGGTTCAGCGGGCGCACCGCCGGCTCCTTGAGCTCCTCGAGGATGGTCTCCTTCATCGGGTACGCCTCCTCCATCTCCGGATCGGCGTAGATCTTCTCGATGGTGGGCGGCACGCCGTCGTTGATCGCGGAGAACTTCTGGTTCTTCTCGTTGCGGATGCACCTGGCGGCGTCGAAGGACTCCTCCGGGTGCTTCGAGTACGCGCTGACCGCCATGTTCACCCCGCCGATGGTGACCTTGCTCGGGGTGTTCTCGTCGATCGCCGGGTAGCGGGCCCACTTGACGTCCTTCGCCAGCTCCGGCGCGGCCTCCTGCATGGCCGGGTAGACGAAGGGCCAGTTGACCTGGAAGGCGCCGTTGCCGGACTGGAACTCCAGCCGGGTGGGGTCCTCGACGGCGTTGCTGAACGACGGGGAGGTCACGCCCGACGTGGCGAACCGGTGCAGCTGTTCCAACGCTTTGATGGCGCCGGAGTCCATCACCGCCCGCTTGCCGTCGTCGCTGAGGATCTTGCCGCCGGCGCTGGCCACCAGGCTGTTGTAGAGCACCACCAGGCCCTCGTACTGCGCGCCCATGGTGAGCACCTGGTACGGCTTGCCCTGGTCCTTCAGCTCCTGAGCCATCTCGATCATCTGGTCCCAGGTCTTCGGCGGCTCCGGCACCAGGTCGCTGCGGTACCACAGCAGCTGGACGTTGGTGTTCTTCGGCGCGGCGTAGAGCTTGTCCTCGTACCGGGCGGTCTCCAGCGGACCGGCGAGGGTGCCCTGCTCGACGTCGGCCTTGTCCTGGCCGGTCCACTCCCGGATCCACTTCGCGCTGGCGAACTCCTGGGTCCAGGTGACGTCCAACCCGAGCAGGTCCATCCCGCTGTCCTGCGCGGCCAGCCGGCGCACCATCTGCACCCGCTGGTCGTCGGCCTCCCGCGGCAGCACCCGGTAGGCGATCCGGTAGCGCCCCTGGGCCTGCGCGTTGCAGTCGTCGACCACCTTCTGCAGGTTCTGCTCCGGCGGGTAGTACAGGTTCAGCGTGGGCGTACCCCCGGATTCGTCGGAACCGCAGGCTGCCAGCGGTGCGACCAGGGTCAACGCGGCGGCGGCCGCGGCCAGGCGGGCCCGTGGCCGGCGCCGGCGGCGCGGGTCGTCGGGGTCCGTCGTCATCGCCCTCCCCTTCCTTCGGCGAGAGCCGGGGGGAGCCGTCCGTGCCCCGGCGCACGGCGGAACGCCGGGGCGCCGACCGTGCGGTGGTCGAGCATCCCTGGACGTTTCGTGCGCTAACACTGCCCGACCTGCGAACTGACGAAACATGATCTCCGTGGCGTGCCCGTCGGCGCCGGCCTGTGACCGAGGTCACCGCGCTGCGGGACGGCCGGCGGGGTCGTACGCTCGGCCGATGGACGTGACCTTCTTCTTCGACCCGGCCTGCCCGTGGACCTGGCGCACCTCGCGCTGGTTGGAGACCGTGGCGCGGGAGCGCGGCCTGAGCGTCGAGTGGCGGGCGTTCAGCCTCACCATCCTCAACGGCGGCGAGACACCGCCGGAGTTCGCCGAGGCGATGGCCGCGTCCGGGCGGGCGCTGCGGCTGGTCGAGGCGCTGCGCGCAGAGGGCCGGCACTCCGACGTCGGTCGCTTCTACGCGGAGCTGGGCACGCGCACCCACGACGCGGGCAACCCGCCGTCGGACAAGCTGGTGGCGGCGGCCGTCGAGGCGGCCGGGCTGGAGTCGGCGGCGCCCGCCCTCGACGACGAGCGCTGGGACGAGCAGGTCCGCGAGTCGCACGCCACGGCGTACGCCTCCGCCGGCCCGGACATCGGCTCGCCGGTGCTCACCGTCCCGGGCGTCGACCGGGGGCTGCACGGGCCGATCATCACCGAGGTGCCCGGCACCGATGACGCGTTGACCATCTGGGACTCGCTGCTGCCCCTGCTGCGCCTGGACGCCTTCCACGAGATCAAGCGCGGCCGGCGCTGACCCGGCCGGCCCGGCTTGCGGCAGATCGCGGTCACCCACCGACGGATGGGCGCCGTTTGCGGCAGATCGCGGTCATCCCGGGCGGGTGGCCGCCGCCATGCGGCACATCGCCGGCCGGACGGCCACATAGGCGGGCCGGGTCGGCCCGCCGCGGCTTGCGGCAGTCCGCGCTGTTTCGGTGACAAGTGAGCCCTGGTTGCCGTATATCGCGCCAGGCGACGCGGGCGATGTCGGACCCGACCGGCATAGTGGGCTGCATGATCGCGCGCTTCAAGGATCTCTGCCTGGACGCCACCGACGCGCATGCCCTGGGCGCCTTCTGGGCCGGGATGCTCGGCGGTGACCTGGTCGACACCGGCGACGGCGACACCCGGGTGGACCCGCGGGGCACCCGCTCCGGCGCCGAGGCGGTGTGGGTCAACACCGTGGCCGAGCCGCGCACCGGCAAGACCCGGGTGCACCTGGATCTCCGGCTGCCCACGGCCGACCCGGGGCCGCTGATGGCCGCCGGCGCACGGCTGGTCCGCGAGCCGGACGCGGAGATCGGCTGGTGGGTGCTGGCGGACCCGGAGGGCAACCAGTTCTGCGCCTTCCCGCCCGGCGACAACCCCCGCCCCGGGGTTTTCGAGCTGGTGGTGGACAGCGCCGACCCGGTGGCCCAGGCCACCTGGTGGGCGAGGGTGACCGGCGGCCGGGTGGAACCCACCGAGGAGGGGTACGCGTCGGTGGTCGGCGCGGCCGGTTTCCCCTGGGATTACTGGGTGTTCGATCCGGTGCCCGAGCGCAAGCGGGTGAAGAACCGGATGCACTGGGACGTCGACCTCACCCGCCCGGAGCCGACGGAGCTGATCCGCGCCGGGGCGACCCTGCTGCGCGAGCCCGACGAGCGGATCAGCTGGTGGATCCTGGCCGACCCGGAGGGCAACGAGTTCTGCGCCTTCGCCCCGAAGCCGAACGCCTGACCACATCTCACCTGGTGACCGGGTGGCTACCCAGCGCGCTCCCGGTCGACTAGCGTGTGACCTGCCGCCCAGCCGGCGCGTCGCCGTCGATGTCGATACGCCTCTCGACCCGCTTGGCCTCGGCCTGATTGACCTCGGGCCGCTCAGCCTCGGGCCGACCCGGCCTGCCCGATCGGTTGGTTCTCGCGGAAGTACCCTCCGCCCGGCCCTCGGTCGGTCAGGATCGTTCCCACGAGGAGGTGCCGTCGTGCAGGACACCCGCGCTCTCGCCCTGACGTTCGAGGTGAGCGGCCTGCCCCCGGTCAAGACCGAGGCGCTGTCCGTCTTCGCCGCCGGGCACCGGCAGGCGGCGAGGGTCCGCGCCCTGCTCCAGGCCGCCTGCGCGGCCGCCCAGGAAACCGGTTGGACGCCACTGGACGGCCCGGTCGAGGTCGACCTGACGCTGCGCTGCCCACCGGGGCACCGCACCTCCGACGCCAGCACCCTGCTGGGCGGGGTGTGCGCGGTGCTCCAGGACAAGAAGCGGGTGGCGAACATCGGGCTGACCCATCTGGGCGTCCTCGTGGACGTCGCCCTCTACTCCGACGACCGGCAGATCCGGCGCCTGTCGTACCTGGAGGAGCCGGCGGAGGAGTTCTCCTATCAGGTGCGGGTCGCCGCCGTACCGGCCAGGGTTTGACCGACATCCGCGGCGGGGTACCGCGGTCGCCGACGAAGGGAGCGCCGAATGTCGGAGCCACATGTCACGCTCGACCCGAGCGGGCTGGATCCCGTGCAGCAGAAGCTGCGCGGCCCGTTGGAGGATCAGCTGACCTCGGCTTTGCAGGCGGCGACCGAGCGGGTGCGCGCCCGCTACGCGGGCGAGCCGGTCGAGGTGGTCTGCCGGCAACTGCTCGACGAGACCCGAGCCGGCCTGCACCCGGACATCGCCGCCGGGTTCAACCCGGACATGGACGAGTTCTGCCGGGTGGCGGTGGCGATCGTCCGCGGCGGGGTCTCCTGAGGCGTCCGGCGGCCGGGTCAGCGGGCCCGGCGTAGAAACGGGTCAGGACCGGGTCCGCAACTCCCCGGTCCTGACCCCCAGCCGTCCGGCGGTGGTAGCGGAATTCGCCGTAAGGAGCACGGCAGGCGTGGCACGCCGCCAACGCCGGGCTCCTTACGGCGAGCCGGCCCGCTCTGCACTCAGCTCCACGGTGCCCACCTACCGGACTTCGGCACGCCCCGCGAACTCACCCCGAAGAGTCGTTGGACGCGGGCTCAGGTTAGGCATCCCGTCGCAGGCCGGACAAGCTTTTGACCGCCGACTCCGGGTGTGATTGACACCAAAGCCGAAACACGGCATGTCGGCGTAACGGGGTCAGTCGCTCCAGCGCTGTTCCTCCACGAGGCGGCGAGTGCGTCCGCCGTCCGGACGGCCCCCGGTGCGGGCGCCCACCGCCCCGGCACCGAGGATCAGCGCGAGCGCGGCCAGGTGCAGCAGCCGCACCCCCGCCGGAGCGGCCACCGTCGCGGCGGGCAGCCCCGGCAGGACCATGACACCCAGGCCGGTGACCGCCAGCGCCACCGCCCAGAAGACGCCCGGCCGGGCCGGCGGCACGGGCGGTGGCGCGCCGTCGAAGATCTTCCCCTGGCGGGCCCCGGCCAGGGCCAGGGCCAGCACGACCAGCGCCCCCACCGCGCTGCTGACCAGATCGGAGAAGGTCCACCAGGGCATGCCGGTGATCGCCTGCCAGTCGATGCCCAGGGCGCGCAGCCAGCGGTCGTCGTGGGTGACCCGGTCCAGGGCGACGTGACTGGCCGCGCCGATCACCGCCGAGCAGGCGGTGACCTGCCAGGGGTGCCGGACGCCGGCGAGGGCGGCGTGGTCGCGCCAGGCGAAGGCCCGGGCGAAGGGCAGGTGCGCCGCGATCCCGGCGATCACGCGGCGGACGATCCAGGCGTACGCGAGCGCCACCGGCAGCCCCCACCAGAGCACCCCGCCGAGGGTGTGGGTGCGCATGCCCGGGTCGAGGCGGGTGCCGGTGAACAGATATCCCACGTCCGGGGCGACGGCGCCGGTGGCCAGCGCCACCCCGTCGAACCAGTGCGGCCGCCACAGCTTCAGCGGCAGCACCGGCGCCAGGTGAGAGGGAAACGTCAGCGGCACAAGGCGGACATTACCGGCTCACCCCGGGCCGGAAGAGCGGAAGCAGCTCGCCGAATGTGGCCAGTTCGATCACCCCGGGATCGGCGGGGTCCAGCTCGTCGTGCTCCAGCACCCAGGTGTTCGCGTTGGGGATGAAGACCGCGTTCATCCCCGCCGCCCGGGCCGGCCGGATGTCCGACTTCGGGGAGTTCCCGATCATCCAGCCGGCGGCCGGGTCGAAGCCGTGCTCCCGGGCCAACCAGCGGTAGGTCTCGACGTCCTTCTCCGGCACGATGTGCGCCGCCCCGAAGTGGTGCAGCAGGCCACAGGCGTCCAGCTTGCGCTGCTGCTCCTCCCGCTCCCCCTTGGTGAGCAGCAGGAGTTCGTACCGGCCGGCGAGCGCGTCCAGGGTGTCCGCCACCCCCGGCATCAGCTCCACCCGGTGGGCGATCAGCGCGGCGGCCAACTCCTCGATGTCGCGCCGCTCCACGTCGGTGGCCGGGCGCTCCCGCAGCCGCTCCAGGCACTCGCCGAGGCTGCGCAGGAAGACCTTGCTGCCGTAGCCGTGCGCCACCGCGTTGGCCCGTTCGATGTCGTCGAGCATGGCCCGGATCTCGGCCCGGTCCAGGGTCGGGTGGTCGATCCAGCTCAGGAAGTCGTCGATCACCCGCTCGAAGACGACGTTGTTCTCCCAGAGCGTGTCGTCGGCGTCGAAGACGAGGACCTTCGCCTCCAGCGGCTGCGCCATGCTGCTCCTCCCAGGTGTCGGTGCCGGGTCACCGTACTCGGCGTGGCCCCGGCGCCTCACCCGCATTTCAGCGGCGCAGGGTGAGGATCAGGTCGGCGACCAGGGCGGTCCACCCGGTCTGGTGCCAGGCCCCCAGCCCGGCGCCGTTGTCGCCGTGGAAGTACTCCGGGAAGCAGATCAGGTCCCGCCAGTCCGGATGGGTCTGGAACAGCTGGGCGGCGCCGTAGATCGGCCGCCGGCCCCAGCCGTCACGGGTGAACAGGGAGATCAACCGGGCGGACAGGTCGTCGGCGATCTCGTCGAGGGTCCGCTTCACCCCGGACCGGGTCGGGTACTCGACCTGGAGGTCGTCGCCGAAGAACGCCGCGTAGTCGCGCAGCGCGCTGATCAGCAGGAAGTTCGTCGGCATCCAGATCGGGCCGCGCCAGTTGGAGTTGCCGCCGAACAGGCCACTGGTCGACTCGGCCGGCTCGTAGCCGACGCAGAACTCCTGGCCGCCGAGGGTCACCGAGAAGGGCTTGTCCAGGTGGGCGCGGGAGAGCGTACGCAGGCCGTACTCGGAGAGGAACTCGTCGGGGTCCAGCATCCGGGCGAGCAACCGGACCACCTGGTCCGGCCCGACCATGGACAGCAGCCGCTGCTGGCGGCCGTCGGGGCCGAGCCGGCGGGCGCCGATCACGTCGGCGTACTCGGGACGGTGGGTGAGGAACCAGCGCAGCCGGGCGCCCAGCTCGGGCAGCCGGTGCAGGGTACGCGCGGTGAGCCGGGTGGTCGCGGCCAGCGGCAGCAGCCCCACCACCGAGCGCACCTTCAACGGCACCTGGCTGCCGTCGGCCAGCCGCAGCACGTCGTAGAAGAACGCGTCCTCACCGTCCCACAGCCCCTGCCGGTAGGCGGCGCCGGCGATGTACGCGAAGTGCTCGAAGAACTTCGTGGCGGTGTCCACGTACGCCCGGTCGTGCTCGGCCAGCACGATCGCCATGTCCAGCAGGTTCAGCGCGTACATCGCCATCCAGCCGGTGCCGTCGGACTGTTCGAGGACCCCGGCCACCGGCAGCGCCGCCGACCGGTCGAACGGGCCGACGTTGTCCAGCCCGAGGAAGCCGCCCTCGAAGACATTGTTGCCGCCGGTGTCCTTGCGGTTGACCCACCAGGTGAAGTTGAGCAGCAGTTTGTGCATCACCCGGGCGAGGAACTCGTGGTCGGTGGAGCCGTCGATCTCGAACACCTTCAGCGCCGCCCAGGCGTGCACCGGCGGGTTCACGTCCCCGAACGCCCACTCGTACGCCGGGATCTGCCCGTTGGGGTGCAGGTACCACTCGCGCAGCAGGAGCAGCAGCTGCTCCTTGGCGAAGCCGGGGTCGACCCGGGCGATGGTGACGCAGTGGAAGGCCAGGTCCCAGGCGGCGTACCAGGGGTACTCCCAGGGGTCCGGCATGGAGATCACGTCGAAGCTGTTCATGTGCCACCAGGCGCTGTTGCGCCCGTGCCGGCGGCCGGCCGGCGGAGGCGCCGAGCCGGGGTCGCCGTCCAGCCAGCGCTGCACGTCGAAGTGGTAGAACTGCTTGCCCCACATCAGCCCGGCGATGGCCTGCCGGGCGATCAACGCCTCGTCGGCGCTGGCGGCGGCCGGGATGACGTCGGCGAAGAAGCGGTCGGCCTCGGCCCGCCGGGCCCACAGCACCGCGTCGAAGCCGTCGCCCAGGTCGGCGGGGCGGGGGGCGGCGTCGCCGGGCGGCGGGGCGGTACGGGTCAGCCGCAGCCGGATCTGCCGCTGCCCGCCGGCCGGGACGTCCAGCACGTAGTGCAGCGCCCCCTTGGTGCCCTCCCGGTCCGGGTTGACCGTGGCCGCGCCGGCCACCACGTGGTCGTTGATCCCGTCCTTCGGGTACGGCGACGCGCCGGCCAGCCCCCACAGCCGCTCGGCGTTCGTCTCGTTGTCACAGAGCAGCGGGACCGGGTCGCCGTCGCCCTCCAGCAGGATCTGCCCGAGCACCCAGTGCTCGCCGACCAGCCGCGCGCCGGCCCGGGCCCGGCCCCGCCGACCGGCCGGGGTGCCCACCAGCCGCGGGATCCGGTCGCCGCCGGGCAGCCCCCAGGCCCAGGTGTTGCGGAACCAGAGGCTCGGCAGCACGTGCAGGGTCTCGTCCCGGTCACCCCGGTTGGCGACGGTGACCAGGATGCACATGTCCGTCGGGGACGCCTTGGCGTAGTCGACGGTCACCGCCCAGTACCGGTCGTCGTCGAAGATCCCGGTGTCCACCAGCTCGTACTCGGTGTCGTCGCGGCCGCGCAGCGCGTTGACCGCGACCAGCTCGTCGTACGGGAAGGCGGCCTGCGGATAGTGGTAGCGCCAGCGCATCCAGGAGTGCGTGGGGGTGCTGTCGAGATACCACCAGTACTCCTTGACGTCCTCGCCGTGGTTGCCGCCGTCGCCGCCGAGGCCGAACATCCGCTCCTTGACGATCGGGTCCCGCCCGTTCCACAGCCCCAGCGCGAAGCAGAACGTCTGCCGGTCGTCGCAGACGCCCGCCATGCCGTCCTCGTTCCACCGGTAGGCTCGGGACCGCGCATGATCGTGGGGGAAGTAGTCCCAGGCCGTGCCGTGCTCGCTGTAGTCCTCCCGCACCGTCCCCCACGCCCGCTCGGACAGATAGGGACCCCATGCACGCCAGTCCTGCTCCCCGGCGTCGGCCTGGGCGAGCCGGAGCCGCTCGGGGTCGGGGGTCGCGAAAGTCGGGCGGTCAGTGATCACCTGCACATCTTCGACGCCGCCGGGGTACTTCACCACAGCGGCCATTGTCGTCGTGGCGTGTTACACCTCGCCGGTGGTGGAGGAAAGTTGATCGAGATTCGTTTCGGCCCGCAGGTCTGCGGCGACCTGACCAGCGCCGCCGCACGCGAGTGGCTGGTCCCCGACGGCCTCGGCGGCTACGCCATGGGTACGGTCGCCGGGCTGCGTGCCCGCCGCTACCACGGGCTGCTGGTGGTGCCGGGAGAAACCCCGGCCTCCCGAAAGGTGGGACTCGCCAGCCTCGACCCGACGGTGATCATGCCGTCCGGGGCGCGGGCCCGGCTCGGCGCGCACGAATGGGCCTCCGGTGACGTCGACCCGCGCGGCTTCGAACTGCTGGAGCGCTTCGACCTGACCGACGGGCTGCCCCGCTGGCGGTGGCGCATCGGCGAGGTGGTGATCGAACGGGAGCTGGCCATGCTGCCCGGCCGGTCCTGCGTCGCGGTGGTGCACCGCCTGGTCAGCGGCGGTCCGGTCGAGCTGGAACTGGCCGCCGCCGGCACCTGGCGGGACGCGCACGGCGAGCGGCGGGCCGACGGCCCGCCGCTGCGGATGGAACCGGTCGACGGCGGCGCGGTGATCGACGGGGCGTACCGGCTGTCCGGGCCGGGCTGGACCCCGCAGGGCCACTGGTGGCGCGGGGCACACCACCGCGAGGAGGCCACCCGCGGCCTGCCCGCCGCGGAGGACCTCTGGTACGCGGGCCGGTTCCACGACGTGCTGCGCCGCCCCGGCGACACCGTGTCGGTGCTGGCCTGGGCGCACGACCCGGCACCCGCCCCGCCACCGGCGCCCGAGGTGGTCGCCGCCGCCCGGCGGCGCAACCGCGCGGTGGTGGCGGCGGCCAAGCCCGACGACGACGTCGAGGCGACCCTGGCCCTGGCCGCCGACGCGTTCGTGGTGCGCACCAACGACGCCCCGGTGGACGTGGTCGCCGGCTACCCGTGGTTCGGCGCCTGGTCGCGGGACACGATGATCTCCTACGAGGGGCTGTTCCTGGGTACCGGCCGGGCCGACCTCGGCCGGGAGCTGCTGCGCTCGTACGCGGCGACGCTGTCGGAGGGGATGCTGGCCAACACGGCCGACACCGGCCGGGTCGAGTACAACACCGTGGACGGCACGCTCTGGTTCCTGCACGCGGTGAACCGGCACGTCGTCCGCACCGCCGACACCGACCTCGGCGCCGAGCTGCTGCCGGCGCTGCGCGGGGTCGTCGACGCGCACCTGGCCGGCACCCGGTACGGCATCGCCGTCGACCCGGCCGACGGGCTGATCACCCAGGGCGGTCCGCCGGACGTGGCGCTGACCTGGATGGACGCCCGGGTGCACGGGGTGCCGGTGACCCCGCGGGTCGGCAAGCCGGTGGAGGTCAACGCGCTCTGGGTCAGCGGCCTGGCCGGCCTGGTGGAGCTGGCCGAGCTGACCGGGGGGGACGCCGGCGAGCTGCCCCGGCTGCACGAGCGGGCCCGGGCGGCGTTCCGGGACCGGTTCCCCGCCCCGACCGGCTGGCTGTACGACGTGGTGGACGGGCCGGCGCCGGCGTACCCGCTGGGCAGGGCGGCGCGGCACGACGACGACCTGCTGCGCCCCAACCAGCTGCTGGCCTGGTCGCTGCCGTACGCCCCGCTGGAGCCGGACGAACCGGCCCTGCGCCGGGTGCGGGCCGGCCTGTCCACCCCGCTCGGCCCGCGCAGCCTCTCCCCCGACTCGCCGGGCTTCGCCGGCCGGCACCGCGGCGGCCCGGCCGACCGCGACGGGGCGTACCACCAGGGCACGGTGTGGCCGTGGTGGACCGGTCCGCTGGTCGACGCCCACCGGCGGGCCGGGCTGCCGACCGACGACCTGCTGGTCGGCCTCGAGGGTCACCTGACCGAGTACGGGCTGGGCTCGGTCAGCGAGACGGCCGACGGCCTCGCCCCGCACGCCGCGACCGGCTGCCCCTTCCAGGCCTGGTCGGTGGCGGAACTTCTCCGCGTGCGGCGACCCTGACAGGCGGGCTTTACATCGCCGCAACGGCGACGTCTCCGCTGGTTATCCACTCCCGGTAAGGATGGTGACGAACCCAGGCGACACCCCGGCACCCCCGACCAGGGCGCTCCGGGCGCGCCTGCGCGGGACACAACTCGAAGGGGGCCGTATGTCGCCGGAAGCCGCCGACGTGATCGACATCCACTCCGCCCGGCGCCAGCGGGTGCTGATGCTCTCCTGGGAGTACCCGCCGGTGCTCGTCGGCGGACTCGGCCGCCACGTACACGCCCTGTCGGTGGCGTTGGCCGCCGCCGGCCACAAGGTCACCGTCGTCACCAGGCACGCCGACGGCGCCACGCTGGAGGAACACGTCGACGGGGTGCGGGTGGTGCGCGCCGCCGAGGACCCGGTCACCTTCCCCCTGGCCACCAGCTCGCTGCTGACCTGGACGATGGCCTTCAACCACACCCTGACCCGCGCCGCCCTGCGCGCCGCCGACCTGCTCCGGCTACCGAGGTGCGGGCCGGTGCTCCGCCCTTCAGCTTCAGGGCGGGGGGGAAGGCCCGCGCTGGGAGGGCCGTCAAGGCCCGAGCCGTGCCGTTGACCTGACGTCAGCAGACGGTGATAAGGTGATCACGTGCGGGGCGAAGGGTAGTTCCGGAAGCTCCGAAGTGTCACGACCGACACAGCGTGACAACGTCGCCGCAGGGCTTGCGGAGACGGTAAACGCCTGTGGAGCGGACGTAAGACCAGGACTTGTCCCGGCTGGCCGCGGTGAAGCAGGAACCCGCCCGGGTGTTGCGCGTTCCGCGCGCAGCGCGGAGGGAATCCCTGCCATTTATGGCGGTGGAGGATGTCAAATGCGAGACCAGGTCACCACCACCCTGTTCGGCGCGCCCGCCGAGCAGGTCGAGGTGGTGCCCAACGGGGTCGACGACCGGGCCTGGCGCGTCCGCCCCCGCGCCGACGCCACCGTCGTGCCGAGCCTCTACGAGCCGTTCGGGATGGTGGCGCTGGAAGCGGCGGCTGCCCAGCTCAGCACCAGTAGGCTCGGCGCGTGGAACGGGAACGGTACGACGACGATGACCGGCTGCGCGTCTCCGACCGGGAACGGGAAGAGGTCGTGGAGCTGCTCGGCGCGGCCGTGGCCGAGGGCCGGCTCACCCTCGACGAGTACACCGAACGGGCCGGTGCCGCCCACGCCTCGGTGACCCGCGGCGAGCTGGCCAGGCTCACCACCGACCTGCCGGCCGCACCGGGCCGATCGCTCGCCCGCCCGGCCGCGTCGAAGCCGGAACGGCTTGTGGCGATCTTCGGCGACGAGCTGCGCAAGGGTGCCTGGCCGGCACCGGAACACATCGAGGCCCGCGCCGTCTTCGGCGACTGCCACCTCGAGTTGCACGAGACCCAGCTGCGCCGGCAGGTGACCACCATCGACGCGGTGGCGATCTTCGGCAGCGTGACGGTCGTGGTGCCGGAGGGCTCGGACGTCCGGCTGACCGGCACCGCCGTCTTCGGCAGCAGGCTGTCCAAGCTGCGCGGTCCGGTCGCACCCGACGCCGCGGTGATCGAGGTGCGATGCCGCGTGATCTTCGGCGACGTGACCGTCCGGCCGCCGCGCAAGCGCTGGCGGTAGCGCCCGCGCCGGTTCGACCTCGGCGACCGTCCACCGCGCGGCCCGTCGCCCGCGGCCACCGAGGCAGCGGTGCGCCCAAGATGAGATCCGCCGGCCGATAGGTCTGCTCCGATCCATTGGTTAACGTGTACGTCGGCCAACGGTGAGGAGAACCGTGCAGCAGGTAGTGATCGCCGGTCGGTACCGCCTGCTCGAGATGGTCGGACGGGGCGGAATGGGCCGGGTCTGGCGGGCTCGGGACGAGGTGCTGCACCGCGAGGTGGCGGTGAAGGAGATCGTCCCGCCGGCCTGGCTGGCCGAGGCCGAACGCGACGAACTGCGGCTGCGTACGCTGCGCGAGGCGCGCACCGCCGCCCGGCTCAGCCACGCCAACGTGGTCCGGGTCTACGACGTGGTCAAGGTGCACGACCACCCGTGGATCATCATGGAGTATGTTCCCTCGCGGTCCCTGCAGACGGTGCTGGACACCAGCGGCCCGGTCGACCCGGTCCGGGCCGCCGACATCGGCCTGTCCCTGCTGGCCGCGTTACGCGCCGCGCACGACGCCGGCGTGCTGCACCGGGACGTGAAGCCGCAGAACGTGCTGATCGCGCACGACGGCCGGGTGATGCTCACCGACTTCGGGCTGGCCACCTTCGACAGCGGGGACGGGCTCACCACGCGGCCGGGCATGGTGCTCGGTTCACCGCAGTTCGTCGCGCCGGAACGGGCCCGGGACGGGGTGTCCACCGTGGAGGCCGACCTGTGGTCGCTCGGCGCGACGCTGCACGCCGCGGTGGAGGGCCGCTCGCCGTACGCCCGCAGCACCGCGATGGCGACGCTGGCCGCGCTGGCCTCGTCGCCACCGGACCCGGCCCCGAACGCGGGTCCGCTGCGCCCGGTCCTCGAGGGGTTGCTGCGGCGGGATCCGCGCAAGCGGGCCCGGCACGACGGGACGGCCCGGGGGTTGGAGAGGGTCACCCGCCCGGTGCCGACCACCGAGCCGCCGACCGTGCCGCGGATGCCGGTCGCCCGCCCGGCGGCCGGGCTGGTCACCCCGCCGCCGGCCTGGCCGGGGCCGGCCCGGGCGGGCGCGGGCGCCGAGGCGGCCGACGCCGCCCCCACCAGCCCCGCAAGCCCGCCAACCAGCCCCGCACCGCCCGCCCCGCCGGCCCGGCCCGCGGAGCCCGCCGTGCCGCCGCTGTTCCACCCGGTCGGCGGCACGGGCACCGGCCGGCGGGGCGGACCGGCCCGGCCGCCCCGGGGCAGCGACGACCGGCTGGCCGCCGCGAACCCGGGGCCCGCCGCCGGGCCCGGCTGGCCGGAGACCGCGCCGGGTGCCGCCGGTGCGCAGCCGGCCACCCCGCCGCCGAGCAGCACCGGCCCCGGCTGGCCCACCGGGCCGCTCGATCCCGCCGTCGCCGGCGCACCGGGGCCGGGGCAGCGCCGGGCCGGCGAGCCCGGGTACGACCGGGCAGCCGCCGGCGGTCCGGCACACCGCCCGGCGGGCGGGCCGTTGCGGCGGCTGGCCGACGAACGGTGGGCGTTGCTGACGATGGCGCTGGTGGTGGCCGTGGCTGCCGGGGTGGGCACCGCGCTGGCGGTGACCCGGGAGGGCGAGGGCGGTGCACCCGCGCGGGGCGGCAGCGCCGCGCCGAGCGGCCAGCCGGACCCGCCCGGCGCCGGCCCGGACCGCGCCGGCCCCCGCGACGGGCGCAACCCGCCGCCGTTTCCCTGCCTGCGGCCGGACCCGGTGGGCAAGCCGATCGGCCGGGGCCCGACCACGATGGACCACGGCTTCCGCCCGCCGGCCGGCTGGACCTGGCAGAACGGCACCGGCTACCGGATCGCCGTGCCGGTCGGCTGGCTGCGCAGCCAGCAGGGCCGGGTGGCCTGTTTCCGGGACCCGGACAGCCTGCGCACGCTCAGCGTGGAGCCGCTCAGCGCCGACGCGGTGGACCCGCTGGCCCACCTGCGGGCCGAGGAACGGCGGACGATCGACGAGCGGGCGTTGCCCGGGTACGACAAGGTACGGCTCGGGGCGGACGGTGGCGACCGGGTGTGGGAGTGCCGGTGGGACGCGCCGTTCGGCGCCCGCCAGCGGGCGCTGCGCCTGCTGCCCGGCGGCGGCCTGCGCGGGTGGACGATCGGCTGGAGCACCACGGACGCCGACTGGGCGGTCGCGGCGGGGCAGCTCGGGGTGGTCCGGCAGAGCTTCCGCTCCGGCGGGTCGACGCAGGTGACCCCGGCCTGAGCCGGGGTGCGCGGCACGGTCGCCGTCCGCTGAGAAAACGCGGACCGCTGGATATCGTGTACCCGCGGTGACCGAAGGGTGCCAACCGCGAGTACTTCCTGATGATCCGGCAGAGGTTCGGCCCCGGAGGCTGAGCCACTTTCCTGTGTGGACGGTCGGCTGATTGCCCGCTCGAAACCGCTCTGGCACAGTGGCGTAGTTTGTGGATCAAGATCCTCTGGGGAGGCGAGAGCGGCATGATGGGACCGTCCCACGCGCTGTCCGGCGCGACGGTGTGGCTGGCCGGGTCCTGGGCGCTGGAGCACTTCGCCGACTACCACCAGTCGCCGCTGGCGCTGGCCGTGGGCACCGCCGTCTGCGCCGGCGGCGCGCTCTTCCCCGACCTGGACCTCTCCGGCAAGGTGACCCGCAACCAGGGTGGCGCGACGGTGGCCCGCACCTTCGGGGTGTTCTCCCTCTTCGTCGCCGAGGTGATGGAGAAGATCTCGCTGGGCGTCTACTACGCCACCAAGCTCAGCAAGGACCCGCGCCGCAACAACGGGCACCGGACGCTGACCCACACCATCCCGTTCACCGTGCTGGTCGGCTGGGGCACCACCGCGCTGTGCACCGCGTACGGCAAGTGGGCGGTGGTCGGCATCCTGTTCTTCATGATCGGCCTGGCGCTGCGCGGGCTGTTCGACGAGTGGGCCGAACGGGCCGGCTGGGTCATCGTCACGCTCACCTCGGCCGCCGCCGCCTGGTTCACCTTCGCCAACCTGCCCGGCGACCGGGGCTATCCGATGATCGGGCTGGCGGTCGGGGTCGGCTGTTTCGTGCACATCCTCGGCGACATGATCACCCGAGCCGGGGTGCCGATCCTCTGGCCCATCCCGATCAAACGGCGGATGTGGACGATGATCGGCCTGCCGAACAGCATCGCGCTGCGCACCGGCAGCAAGGCCGAGGTGGTGGTGCTGCGGGCCGCGCTGACGGTGGTGGCGGTGCTCGCCGCGGTCGGGCTGCTCGCGCCGGGCCTGCTGCGCCGCTTCGACATCGAGATCTGACGGTACGCCGTGGCGGTGCACCACGATCCCGGGTCACCGCCGGCGGAGGACGCCGCGGTGCCGGCGTTCTGGCGGGCGCTCGGCCTGCCCGGGCTGGCCGACGTGCACGTGCACTTCCTGCCGCCCCGGCTGCTGCGGCGGGTGTGGGCGTACTTCGACGCGGCCGGGCCGCTGGTGGGCACCGAGTGGCCGATCCGGTACCGGTGGGACGACGCCGATCGGGTGGCCCACCTGCGCCGGCTCGGGGTGCGGGCGTTCAGCGCGTTGGCGTACCCGCACCGGCCCGGGATGGCGGCCGACCTGAACGCCTGGACGCTGGAGTTCGCCCGGACCACGCCGGGCTGCCTGCCCTCGGCGACCTTCTTCCCGGAACCGTCGGCCGGGCGGTACGTCGCCGACGCCCTCGCCGCCGGAGCCCGGGTGTTCAAGGTGCACGTGCAGGTGGGCCGCTTCCTGCCCACCGATCCGGCGCTGGACGCCTGCTGGGGGTTGCTCGCCGAGGCGGGGGTGCCGGTGGTGGTGCACGCCGGGCACGCGCCGGTGGGCACCCCGCAGACCGGCCCGGAGCCGTTCGCCGCGCTGCTGGCCCGGCATCCCCGGCTGACCGCGATCGTGGCGCACCTGGGCGCCCCGGACTACGCCGCGTTCCTCGACCTGGCCGAGGCGTACGAGCGGGTGCGGCTGGACACGACCATGGCGTTCACCCCGTTCTTCGACCGGTTCGTGCCGTTCCCACCGGGTGAGCTGCCCCGGCTGCGCGACCTGGGGTTGGCCGGCAAGGTGCTGCTCGGCAGCGACTTCCCGAACATCCCGTACCCGTACGCGGCGCAGTTGACCGGGCTGGCCCGGCTGGAGCTGGACGACGACTGGCTGCGGGCGGTCTGCTGGCACAACGCCGCCACCCTGTTCGACCTGGACTGAACGGGGGTCCGGCTCAGCCCCGGGTCCGCGACCGCCCGGGGGCGCCGGGTCGTCATCGGGTATTGACGGGCCGGTAACAGGTGCCCTACTTTCGTCGAAACGGTTAGTCGAAGCGTTTCGACAACCCCCGCCGGGAGCACCGAGGGAGGCGCGCGGATGGCCACCATGCACGACGTCGCCCGCCTCGCCGGGGTCTCGCTCAGCACCGTGTCGTACGTGCTCACCGGGGCCCGCCCGATCTCGCAGACCACCCGGGAGAAGGTCCTCGCCGCGATGGCGAAGCTGGACTACCAGCCCAACGCGATGGCCCGCGGGCTGGCCAGCCGGCGCAGCCGCATCCTCGGCCTGCTGCTGCCGATGGACGACCGGGGTCTCGGCGCCACCGAGACGGCCTTCGTCACCGGCGCCGCCGCCGCCGCGAGCGAGGCCGGCTACCACCTGGTGCTCTCCCCGGTCGGCGCCGAGGACGCCGAGGACCTGCGGCGGCTGGCCAGCCAGCGGATGCTCGACGGCGCGCTGCTGATGGAGGTGCGCCTCGACGACGCCCGGGTGCCGGTGCTGCGCGAGGCGGGGGTGCCGTTGGCGCTGATCGGCCGGACCGCGGACACCACCGGCCTGTCCTACGTCGACATCGACTTCGCGCAGACCGTGACGGACGCCGTCGTGCACCTGGTCGGCCTCGGCCACCGGCGGATCGTCTACGTCAACCACTCGGCGGACACCATCGCCACCGGCTACGGCCCGGCCGCCCGCACCGGCGAGGCGTTCGCCGCCGCGATGGCCGAGCACGGCCTCGCGCCGCTGATGATCCCGGCCGAGGACAGTGCGGCGGGCGGACGGCGGGCGCTCACCGAGGCCCTCGCCCAGGCCCCCGACCTGACCGCGGTGCTGGCCATGAACGAGCGGGCCATCTTCGGCATCCTCGGCGAGCTGGCCGGGCGGGGGCTGACCGTGCCGGACGACGTCTCGGTCGTCTCGATGGTCACCTCGCCGCAGGTCGCCGAACTGGCCACCCCGGCACTGACCGCGATGGCCTCCCCCGGTTCGGCGATGGGCCGGACCGCGGTGCAGACCCTGCTGCGCAACCTCGACGTCGATCCGGACGAGGTCCGCCAGCAGTTGCTGCCGTGCGCGCTGGAGGTCCGGGGCTCCAGCGGTCCGGCGCGTACCAGGAACGGGACAGCCCGCCGCCGCGCTGCCACGCAGCGGCGGGCCAGGAGGAGTACCGGCTCGATACTCACCGAGGAGACTAGCAATGCGACGAATCCGCAGGATCGCGGCGGCGGCCCTGGTGGCCGCGCTCGCGACCACGGGGCTGACGGCATGCGGTGACGACGACGGCGGCGAGGGCGCCGACGCCACCAGCCTGAAGCTCTGGCACTACGAGGGCGCCAACAGCGCGATGGGGGTGGCCTGGGACCGGGCCATCGAGATCTTCAAGCAGGAACACCCGAACGTCACGGTCACCTTCGAGCGCAAGGCGTTCGAGCAGGTCCAGCAGAACGCCGGCATGATCATCAACTCGGCCGAGGGCCCCGACGTGATGGAGTACAACAAGGGCAACGCCACCGCCGGCCTGCTCTCCGCCCAGGGCCTGCTCACCGACCTGACCGACGAGGCCACCAGGCGGGGCTGGGACAAGGCGCTCAGCCCGAGCCTGCAGACCACCGCCCGGTACGACGACAAGGGCGTGATGGGCTCCGGCAAGTGGTTCGGCGTGCCGAACTACGGCGAGTACGTGATGGTCTACTACAACAAGGACCTCTTCGCGAAGCACGGCGTCACCGTGCCCACCACGCTGGACCAGCTGACCGCCGCGATGGACACCTTGGTGGCCAAGGGCGTCACCCCGCTCGGCACCGCCGGCGCCGAGTACCCGGCCGGGCAGCTGTTCTACCAGCTCGCCCTCGCGAAGGCCGACCGCGCCTTCGTCGACAACTACCAGCTCTACAAGAACCCGGTCGACTTCCACGCCGACCCGCTGAAGTACGGCGCCGACACCTTCGCCGAGTGGGTGCGCAAGGGCTACGTCGCCAAGGACTCCGCCAGCGCCAAGGCGGAGGACATGGGCACCGCGTTCATCGCCGGCAAGACCCCGATGATCGTCTCCGGCAGCTGGTGGTTCGGCCGGTTCAAGAGCGAGATCAAGTTCAACTGGGACACCTTCCTGTTCCCCGGCAACACCCTCAACGCCGGCTCGTCGGGCAACCTCTGGGTGGTCCCGGCCAACAGCAAGGCCAAGAGCCTGGCGTACGACTTCATCGACATCACCATGCGGCCGGAGATCCAGGCGCTGATCGGCAACAACGGCGGCGTGCCGGTGGCCGCCGACGCGACGAAGATCAGCGACCCGAAGGACCGGAAGCTGATCGAGGACTTCAACCGGATCAGCTCCTCCGACGGGCTGGCGTTCTACCCCGACTGGCCGGTGCCCGGCTACTACGACGTGCTGGTCGCCGGGTTCCAGGGGCTGATCAACCAGTCCAAGACCCCGGACCAGGTCCTCGACGCGATCGCGAAGCCGTACGCCGACGGCGTCGCGGAGATCAAGCGCGGCTGACCTGTGGCGGGCGGGCCGGGCGACGGACCCGCCCGCCACCGGAGGGGATCTGGCAATGGCTTCCACCGACACCCTGGTCGCCCCACCGGCGACCCGCACCCCCACCCCACCCGGGCGCCGCCGGCGCCGCGACCTGACGTGGTGGCTGTACCTGCTCCCCGGCACGGTGCTCTTCGCGCTGGTCATCGGCGTCCCGCTGGGCTACACCGGGTACCTGTCGCTGACCCGCTGGTCGGGCATCGGCGACCCCACCTTCATCGGCCTGGACAACTACCGCCGGCTGCTGGACGACGAGGTGTTCTGGACCTCGTTCCGCAACACCCTCGCCATGATCGTGGCGATGGTGGTGGTGCCGACCCTGGTCGGGCTGGTGTTGGCCGCGGTGCTCTTCGACACCATCGGCCGCCGCTTCCGGCCGCGTACCGCCGCCGCGCTACGGGCCGCCTTCTACCTGCCGCAGGTGCTGCCGGTGGTGGTCGCCGGCATCGTCTGGGGCTGGATCCTGCGCCCCGACGGCGCGGTCAACGGCCTGCTCACCGCCGTCGGGCTCGACGGGTGGCGGCACGACTGGCTCGGCGACCCGGACACCGCGCTGCCCGCGGTGATGGGCGTGATGATCTGGGTGCAGCTCGGCTACCCGGTGGTGGTCTTCATGGCCGCCCTGCAGCGGGTCGACCCGGAACTGTACGAGGCGGCCGAGATCGACGGCGCCGGCTGGTGGCGCCGGTTCCGGGCGATCACCCTGCCACAGATCCGGCCGGAGACCTTCGTGGTGGCGCTGACCTGCACCATCGCCGCGATGAAGGTGTTCGGGCCGATCTACGCGCTGACCCGCGGCGGGCCCGAGAACGCCACCAACGTGCCGTCGTACTTCGCCTACTACACCTTCTTCAAGAAGCTCCAGGTCGGCTACGGCTCGGCGGTGTCGACCGTGCTGACGCTGATCATCGTGGTGGTGGCCCTGCTGTTCATCCGGGCCCAGCACCGCGCCGAACGACGCGACGGGGGTCGCTGACATGGCCGTCACGCTCACCCCGGCCGGCACCACCCGGCGCGCGCCGGACCGGCACCACCGCGGCGTCACCCGGTGGCTGGTGCTCGCCGCGGTCACCCTGGCCGCGCTGCTGATGCTGGTGCCGTTCGCCGTGATGCTGCTCAACGCCTTCAAATCCCCCGGCGACTACTCGACCAACGGCCCGTTGAGCTGGCCGAGCGAGTTCTACACCCGGGGCCTGGTGAGCTACTGGCGGGAGGCGGACTTCCCGGTCAAGCTGTGGAACTCCACCCTCATCGCCGGCTCGGTGGCGGTGCTGGCGGTGCTGGTGTCGCTGCTCAACGCGTACGCCCTGGGCATCGGCCGGGTCCGCGGCCGGCTCTGGATCGTCGGCGCGTTCCTGCTGGCCAACATGCTGCCGCAGGAGTCCCTGGTCTACCCGCTCTACTACTTCGCCAAGGAGGCCGGCCTCTACAACACCCGGCTCGCGGTGATCATCATCTTCACCGTCATCCAGAGCGCGTTCGGCACCTACCTGCTCGCCTCGGTGCTCGGCACCTTCCCGAAGGGCCTGCTGGAGGCAGCGGCGCTGGACGGCTCCGGCACGTGGACCACGCTGTGGCGGGTGGTGCTGCCCAACCTCCGGCCCACCCTCGCGGTGCTGCTGGTCTTCTTCTTCATCTGGACCTGGAACGAGTTCCTCATCCCGCTGGTCATGCTGATCGACAACGAGACCCAGACCGTCCCGGTGGCGCTCGCCTCGTTGCAGGGCGACCGGCTGATGGACGCCCCGACCACCAACGCCGGTGCGCTGCTCAGCCTCGTCCCGGCCATTTTGTTCTTCCTCATCTTCCAACGCACGCTGAGTCGCGGCATCACGGTAGGAGCCGAGAAGTGAAGTTCACCGACGGGTACTGGCAGCTGCGCCCCGGGGTCAGCGTGCTGCGCCCCGGCGTGGTGGAGTCGGTCGAACCGGACGAGCGCGGCTTCACCGTGTACGCACCCGCCGGCCGGATCACCGGCCGCGGCGACACCCTCAACCGCCCGGTGATCACCGTACGGTTCTTCTCCCCCGCCCCCGGGGTGGTCGGGGTGACCATCGGCCACCACAGCGGCGGGCTGCCCCGGGAACCCCGCTTCACCCTCGACAGCACCACCGACCACCCGGTCACCGTCGACGTCACCGGGCTCAGCGCGTCGCTGACCACCGGCGAACTCACCGTCCGGGTCGCGCTGGTCGACCGGTGGCGGGTGGACTTCCTGCGCGGCGACCGGCTGGTCACCTCGTCCACCGAGCGCAGCGTCGGCGTGGTCACCGACGCCGACGGCGGGGCGTACGTGCACGAACGGCTCGCGCTCGGCGTCGGCGAGACCGTCTACGGCCTCGGCGAGCGGTTCGGCGCGTACGTCAAGAACGGGCAGGTCGTCGACGTGTGGAACGCCGACGGCGGCACCGCCAGCGAGCAGGCCTACAAGAACGTGCCGTTCTATCTGAGCAGCGCCGGCTACGGGGTGTTCGTCGACCACCCGGAGCACGTCTCGTTCGAGATCGGCTCCGAGGTGGTGTCGCAGACCCAGTTCAGCGTGGCCGGGCAGGTGCTCACCTATCACGTGATCGACGGCCCGACACCGAAGGACGTGCTGCGCCGCTACACCGCGCTCACCGGCCGGCCGGCCCGGGTGCCCGCCTGGTCGTACGGGCTCTGGTTGTCCACCTCGTTCACCACCTCCTACGACGAGAAGACGGTCACCGAGTTCGTGGACGGGATGGCCGAGCGGGACCTGCCGCTGTCGGTGTTCCACTTCGACTGCTTCTGGATGCGCCAGTTCCACTGGGTCGACTTCGTCTGGGACCCGGCGACCTTCCCCGACCCGGAGGGCATGCTGCGCCGGCTGCACGAACGCGGGCTGAAGGTGTGCGTGTGGATCAACCCGTACATCGCGCAGCGGTCGTACCTGTTCGAGGAGGGCCGGCAGGCCGGCTACCTGGTGCGCAACCCGGACGGCTCGGTCTGGCAGTGGGACAAGTGGCAGGCCGGCATGGCGCTGGTCGACTTCACCAACCCGGACGCCGCCGCCTGGTTCGCCGGCAAGCTCAAGGTGCTGCTGGACATGGGGGTGGACTGCTTCAAAACCGACTTCGGCGAGCGGATCCCGACCGAGGTGAGCTGGCACGACGGCTCCGACCCGCAGCGCATGCACAACTACTACTCCTACCTCTACAACAAGACCGTCTTCGAACTGCTGGAGGCCGAGCGGGGCGAGGGCGAGGCGGTGCTGTTCGCCCGGTCCGCCACCACCGGCGGGCAGCAGTTCCCGGTGCACTGGGGCGGCGACTGCGAGTCGACCTTCACCGCGATGGCCGAGTCGCTGCGCGGCGGGCTCTCCCTGGCCGCCTCCGGCTTCGGCTACTGGAGCCACGACATCGGCGGGTTCGAGGGCACCCCCGACCCGGCGGTTTTCAAGCGGTGGATCGCCTTCGGGCTGCTCTCCTCACACTCCCGGCTGCACGGCTCCGGGTCGTACCGGGTGCCGTGGGCGTACGACGAGGAGGCGGTGGAGGTGCTGCGCCACTTCACCCGGCTCAAGCTGCGGCTGATGCCGTACCTGGCGGCGGCCGCGGAGGAGGCGCACCGCGACGGGGTGCCGGTGATGCGGCCGATGCTGCTGGAGTTCCCCGACGACCCGACCGCGGCGTACCTGGACCGGCAGTACATGCTCGGCCCGGACGTGCTGGTCGCGCCGGTGTTCAACGCCGACGGCGAGGTCACCTTCTACGTGCCGGCCGGCACCTGGACCCACCTGGTCACCGGCGAGCGGCTGACCGGGCCGGCCTGGGTGACCCAGAAACACGCCCCGGACAGCCTGCCCGTGCTGGCCCGGCCCGGCGCGGTGATCCCGTTCGGCGACCGGCACGACCGGCCGGACTACGAGTGGGCCGACGGGGTCCGGCTGCGGCTGTACGCGCCGACGCCGGGGCAGCGCACCCGGGTACGCATTCCCGCTCCGGGCGGCGGGCCGGGCGCGGAGTTCGCGGTACGGTACGCCGACGGTGCGGCGACCGTGGAGCTGGTGGCCGGCACGTCGTCGGGGTACGGCTGGGACGTGGTGGACTCGGAGGTGGCGCGATGACGGCACGGACCTTCCCGCCGGGCTTCCTGTGGGGGGCGGCGACGGCGGCGTACCAGATCGAGGGGGCCGCGGACGAGGACGGCCGGGCGCCGTCGATCTGGGACACCTACAGCCACACCCCAGGGCGGACGTTGAACGGCGACACCGGCGACGTGGCCGCCGACCACTACCACCGCTGGGCCGAGGACCTGGGCCACCTGACGGAGCTGGGCCTCGGCGGGTACCGGTTCTCCATCTCCTGGCCCCGGGTGTTCCCCGGCGGCAAGCGCAACACCGCCGGGGTGGACTTCTACTCCCGGCTGGTGGACGGGCTGCTGGAGCGGGGCATCCGGCCGGTCGCCACGCTCTACCACTGGGACCTGCCGCAGGAACTGGAGGACGCCGGCGGCTGGCCGGTCCGGGACACCGCGCTGCGCTTCCAGGACTACGCGGCGGACATCGTCGGCGCGCTCGGCGACCGGGTGGACACCTGGACCACGTTCAACGAGCCGTGGTGCTCGGCGTACCTCGGGTACGGCTCGGGGGTGCACGCGCCGGGGCGTACCGAACCGGCCGCCGCCCTGGCCGCCGTACACCACCTCAACCTGGCGCACGGCCTGGCCGGCCGGGTGGTCCGCGAGCTGGCGCCCCGGGCGCGGCTGTCGGTGACGCTGAACCTGCACGTGATCCGGCCGGCGTCGGACTCGGCGGCCGACGCCGACGCGGTACGCCGGATCGACGCGCTGGCCAACCGGGCGTTCCTCGGCCCGCTGCTGGACGGCGCGTACCCGGCGGACCTGCTGGCCGACACGGCGCCGGTTTCCGACTGGTCGTTCGTCCGCGACGGCGACGAGCGCACCGCCGCGGTGCCGCTGGACGTGCTCGGGGTGAACTACTACTCGACCACGCTGGTCCGGACCTGGGACGGGGTGTCGCCCCGGTCGGACGCCGACGGGCACGGCCGCTCCGCGCACTCCCCGTGGATCGGCGCCGGTGACGTCGACTTCCTCCCCCAGCCCGGCCCGCACACCGCGATGGGCTGGAACATCGACCCGAGCGGCATGACCGAGCTGCTGCTGCGGCTGCGCGACGAGTACCCGCACCTGCCGTTGATGATCACCGAGAACGGGGCGGCCTTCGCCGACGAGGTCGCCCCCGACGGGGCGGTGCACGACGACCGCCGGGTCGACTACCTGCGCCGGCACGTCGACGCGGTCGGCGCGGCGATCGACCAGGGCGCCGACGTGCGGGGCTACTTCGTCTGGTCGCTGCTGGACAACTTCGAGTGGGCGTGGGGCTACGACCGTCGGTTCGGCATCATCCGGGTCGACTACGACACCCAGGTGCGGACCTGGAAGGACAGCGCGCACTGGTACCGCGAGCTGGTGGCCGGCAACGCGCTGCCGGACTGAGAATGTCGGTGGGCGGGCCTAGTGTCTCCGTGAACCCCACGTGGAGAGGCAGACCCATGACCACGCTTGAGAACCGCCCGCACACCGCCCTGCTGGTGGTCGACGTGCAGAACGACGTCGTCGGCGGGGCACACCGGCGCGACGAGGTGGTCGCGAACATCGCCGGCCTGGTGCAGAAGGCCCGCCGGGAGGGGGTGCCGGTGGTCTGGGTGCAGCACTCCGACGACGGGCTCGTCCGGGGCAGCGACGACTGGCGGATCGTGCCGGAGCTGGTGCCGGCCGACGGCGAGCCGGTCGTGGAGAAGCACTACGGCGACTCGTTCGAGGACACCACGCTCGAGTCGGTGCTCGCCGAGCGCATGGTCGGCCGGCTCGTCGTCACCGGCGCGGAGACCGACGCCTGCATCCGCTCGACGCTGCACGGCGCCTTCGTCCGCGGCTACGACACCACGCTTGTGGGGGACGCGCACACCGCCGGCGACAAGACGGCGTGGGGTGCCCCGCCGGTGGAACAGGTCGTCGCGCACACCAACCTGTACTGGCGCTACCAGGCGGCGCCGGGCCGTACCGCCGGCACCGTCGAGACCAAGGAGGTCCAGTTCAACACCCCGTCCTGACTTTCGTTCGCCGGGTGGCGTCATGCCAAGGAGGGCAGAAGCGATGAACAATCCCCAGCTCAAGGCACTGGAACCGCTCGTGGGCCGGTGGCGGTCGTCCGGCCGTACCGTCCCCGGCCCCTTCGGCCCGGCCGTCACGATCAGCGGGACCGACACCTACGAGTGGCTCGACAACGGCTTTCTCGTCCATCACGTCGACGTGCTGATGGGCGATCAACGGGTGCGGGTCATCGAGCTGATCGGCGAGCATGATCCGACAGACGGCACCTGGGCCATGCGGGCGTTCGATGGCCAGGGAACGTTCAGCACCATGCGGGCGAGCGTGGACGCCGAGGGCGTTTTCACCTTCACCGACGGGACGATGCGGGCGACGCTCACCGTCGCCGACGACGGCCGCACGATGTCGGCCAGGTGGGATCGCTCCGACGGTGGTCCCGGCTGGCAGCACTGGATGGACATGAGCTTCGTCCGGGCCGACTGAACGGGAACAGCGTTCTGGCCGAGATCACCGTTCACCCGGTGAACTTTCGTCGATACCGCACTAGACGAGTAGTTCCGAAGCCGGTCAGTGGTCGTAGGCGATCAGGGATCGGGTGACGGGTGCGCCGGTTTTGTTGTTGTGCCAGATGGCGGCGG
>NZ_JBFAID010000034.1:0-71852 GCF_040654475.1 Micromonospora sp. NPDC050686 | reverse complement strand
GAGATCAAACGCTGCCTCAAGCGTTACGTCGCCCGAGACCTCTACCGACGCCTCGAAAACCCACCCCAGCCACTTGACGCGGCATAGGAGCGTCGGGCAACCGCGGTCGCCTCGCCCGGCGTGTCCCCTGCAAAGACGGGGCGGTGGCTGCGCGGGTACGACGACCCCGGTGCAGCGCCCCCGCCGGACCCGGCGGGGGCGTCCCCGGCGGGCCGCTACAGCGGGATGTTGCCGTGCTTCTTGGGCGGCAGGGTCTCCCGCTTGGTGCGCAGCACGCGCAGGGCCCGGACGATCTGGGTACGGGTCTCGTGCGGCGGGATCACCGAGTCGACGTAGCCGCGCTCGGCCGCGATGTACGGGTTGGCCAGGGTGTCCTCGTACTCGGCGATCTTCTCGGCCCGGACCGCGGCCGGGTCCTCGGCGGTGGCCAGCTCCTGCCGGTAGAGGATGTTCACCGCGCCCTGCGCGCCCATCACCGCGATCTGCGCGGTCGGCCAGGCGAAGTTCAGGTCGGCGCCGAGGTGCTTCGAGCCCATCACGTCGTACGCCCCGCCGTACGCCTTGCGGGTGATCACGGTGACCTTCGGGACGGTGGCCTCGGCGTACGCGTAGATGAGCTTGGCGCCGCGGCGGATGATGCCGTCCCACTCCTGGCCGGTGCCGGGCAGGAAGCCGGGCACGTCCACGAAGGTCAGCACCGGGATGTTGAAGGCGTCGCAGGTACGGACGAACCGGGCGGCCTTCTCCGACGCGGCGATGTCCAGCGTGCCGGCGAAGTGCATCGGCTGGTTGGCCACCACGCCCACCGGGCGGCCCTCGACCCGGCCGAAGCCGACCACCATGTTCTGCGCGTAGAGCGGCTGCACCTCCAGGAACTCGCCGTCGTCGAGCACGTGCTCGATGACCCGGTGCATGTCGTACGGCTGGTTGGCCGAGTCCGGGATCAGCGTGTCCAGCTCCCGGTCGGCGTCGGTGACGGCCAGGTCCGCGTCGACGGGGAAGACCGGCGGCTCGTCCAGGTTGTTCGACGGCAGGTGGGACAGCAGCGTCTTCACGTACTCGATCGCGTCCTCCTCGTCGGAGGCCAGGTAGTGCGCGTTGCCGCTGCGCGCGTTGTGGGTACGCGCGCCGCCCAGCTCCTCCATCGCCACGTCCTCGCCGGTGACCGTCTTGATCACGTCGGGGCCGGTGATGAACATGTGCGAGGTCTGGTCGACCATCACGGTGAAGTCGGTGACCGCCGGGGAGTAGACCGCCCCGCCCGCGCACGGGCCCATGATCAGCGAGATCTGCGGGATGACGCCACTGGCGCGTACGTTGCGAAAGAAGATCTCGCCGTACAGGCCGAGCGAGGCCACCCCCTCCTGGATCCGGGCGCCGCCGGAGTCGTTGATGCCGACCACCGGGCAGCCGATCTTCATGGCCAGGTCCATCACCTTGACGATCTTCTCGCCGAAGACCTCGCCGAGGGAGCCGCCGAAGACCGTGAAGTCCTGGGCGAAGACGCAGACCTGCCGGCCGTCGACCGTGCCGTAGCCGGTCACCACCCCGTCGCCGTACGGGCGGGTGCGCTCCAGCCCGAAATTGGTGGAGCGGTGCCGGGCGAACTCGTCCAGCTCGACGAAGGAGCCCTCGTCGAGCAGCATCTCGATCCGCTCCCGGGCGGTCTTCTTGCCCCTGGCGTGCTGCTTCTCGACCGCGCGCGCCGATCCGGCGTGCACCGCCTCGTCGACCCGGCGCTCCAGGTCCGCCAGCTTGCCCGCGGTGCTGTGGATGTTGATCCCGGTCTCGGTAGTCACCCAGGGAATATAACGATGGTTCAGGACCCGGCCGCTGTGCAGTTCGCCTCACCGCCGCCCGCCGGGGGCGCCGAGCGCGACGGCCGAGCGCGACGGCCGAGGTGTTGAGCGGGGCCTCCGCCCATACCGGAGGCGTTAACCGGGGCCCCCTCCTTACCGCCGTAGGCTGGTGGGATGCCCGGATCGCCGTACACCGACCTGGACCGCCCGCCGCTGTCGGCGGCCCGGCTGGCGCGCGCGCTCGCCGGCCCGGACGGGCCGTGGCGCCGGCTGGAGGTGCGCGCCGAGACCGGCTCGACAAACGCCGACGTGGCGGCGGCCGCCCAGGCGGGCGAGGCGGCGGGGCTGGTGGTGGTCGCCGAGCGGCAGACCAGCGGCCGGGGCCGGCGCGGCCGGGTCTGGCAGTCGCCGCCCCGGGCCGGCATCGCGGCCAGCGTCCTGCTCCGGCCCGGCGAGGGTGACGACGAGCGCGGCTGGTCGCCGGTGCCCCCGGCGGCGTACGGCTGGCTGCCGCTGCTGGCCGGGGTGGCCCTGGTCGAGGCGGTGGCCCGGCTGGCCGAGCTGGAGGCCGGCCTGAAGTGGCCGAACGACCTGCTGATCGACGACGCGAAGTGCGCCGGCGTGCTGGCCGAGTCGGTGCCCGGGGCGACGCCAGCCCAGCCACCGGCGATCGTGCTGGGGATCGGGCTCAACGTGACGCTGCGCGCCGACGAGCTGCCGGAGAACCCGACCGGCCTGCCGGCCACCTCGCTGCTGCTGGCCGGGGCCGCGGCCACCGACCGGGATCCGCTGCTGCGCGCGCTGCTACGCGGGCTGGCCGGTTGGTACGCCCGGTGGCGCGCGGCCGGCGGGGACGCCGTTGGCTGCGGGCTGCGCGACGCCTACCTGGCCGCCTGCGCCACGGTCGGCCGGCAGGTGCGGGTGCTGCTGCCGGACGGCTCGGAGTTCCGCGGGACGGCCACCGGCGTGGACCCGGACGGCCTGCTGGTGGTGAGCGGCCCAACCGGGGAACGCCGGCTGGCCGCCGGCGACATCCTGCACCTGCGGTGATAGGAAGGGCCCCCGCTTAACGCCTCCGGTAGAGGAGGGGGCCCCGCTCAACACCCCGCCCCGGTTAACAACCGCGACCCGCCCGCGCGGCCGATGCCCGCGGGCCGGGCCGACCCGTTACGGTCACCCCGTCCTGTTCTGCGAGGAGGTTCCCGTGGCGTTCCCCGAAGACGTGCTCACCGAGGACGAGCACGTCGTGCTGCACCTGCACCCGCACTGGAAGGCGCTGGTGCGGCCGATCCTGGTGCTGGTGCTCGCCGTCGCCGCGGTGGTGGCTGGCTGGGTCCTGCTGCCCGAGGGCGGCGGCGGCACGATCGCGCTCTACGCGGTGGCGGCGATCGGCCTGCTGCTGGCGCTCTGGCTCGGGCTCTGGCCCTTCCTGGTCTGGCGCACCACCCACTACCTGTTCACCAACGAGCGGGTGCTGCTCCAGCAGGGCGTGCTCTCCCGGGAGCGGCGGGACCTGCCGCTCACCCGGATCAACGACCACTCCATGAGCCAGCGTTTCGTGGAGCGGCTGCTGGGCTGCGGCACGCTGACCATCGAGAGCGCGGGCGAGCGCGGCCAGTCGGTGCTGCGGGACGTGCCCCGGGTGGACCGGGTGCAGACCCGGCTCTACGAACTGGTCGAGGCCCACCACGACAAGCACTCGTTGGGTGACGGCGAGATGCGGGACATCCTCGCCGACATGCGCGAGGGCCGGCCGCTGCGCGATCCCTCGGCCTAGCGGGCCCGGCCGGTCAGCGCCGACGGCACGCGTCCGGGCTTGCCAGCCCGGGCGCGTGGCCGATCACCGCCGGCGCGAGCGGTGGGTGCCGGCGTGCAGCTCGGCGGCGAACTCGGCCTCCAGACCCCCGACGGTACGGCCGAGGCCGGCGTCGAGTGGCGCCGCCCGCGCCTGGGGCTGCTTGAACACCGGGTCGGCGGGGGAGCGGTCCGACCGGTGCCGGTCCGCCTCCTCCAGGTCGGTGACCGACTCGGCCAGCTCGGCCACCGGGTCCAGCTCGGCCATGGTGTCCCACTCGTCCCGTGGCACGTCGTGCCAGGTCTGCTCGGCGTGGGCCGGGGCGGGCTGGAAGACGAACGTCCGGTAGGACCAGAAGCGGAACAGGGTGGCCAGCAGGACACCCGCCGTCTTCGCCACGTTCAGCGCCAGCAGGCTGGTGATGCCCAGGCCGTACTTCGCGGCGGCCAGCACCCCCAGCTCGATCACGAGCCCGCTGGCGTTGAAGAGGAAGAACAGGGCGTATTCCCGCTTCATGGCTGATTTGGGACGGTCCCGGTACGTCCAGTGCCGATTCATCAGGTACGACGTGATCGTCGCCACGATGGTGGCGATCACCGTCGCCTTGAGCTGCCCGTCCCGAAAAACGGTGAGTGCCAGCGCATTGAACACCGCGTAATTGATTACGGTGTTGATGCCACCGACGATGCCGAATTTCAGCGCCTCGTGGATGAACTTCTGCCATCTCTCGGGCAGCAGACGGACCAGACGCATGCGGAACACCTTAGGGCAGTGGGCGGGGCCGGAACGGCCCGGCCGGACGAGGTGGGCGGCAGGTCACGCCTCGGAGTCACGGTCGTGGCCGGCGGCCGGAACGGACCGAGTTCCCGCTTCCACGAAGACGAACCGTCGGTACGACCAGAATCGGAACAGCGTGCCGAGCCCGGTGCCGACGACGAAGCTGGCGATGTTGTCGGCCAGGGCGGTCCGGAAGACGCCCGGCCAGATGCTGCCGAGCCCGTAGCGGCTGAGCGCGAGGCAGGCCACGGCGATGCCCAGGCCGACCGCGTTGAAGAAGAAGAACAGCGCGTACTCCCGGGCCGGGTGGGAGCGCTGCCGGTGCCGCCAGGTCCAGAACCGGTTGCCGAGGAAGGCGAGGGTGGCGGCGACGATCGTGGAGATGGTCTTCGCCGTCAACTGCTCGACGCCGCGCCCGGCGGTCAGGTAGTTGAAGAGCGCGAAGTCGACGAGGAAGGCGACCCCGCCCACGGTGGCGAACTTGCTCAGCTCGCGGACGAGGTGACCGAACCGGTCGATCAGCGTGCCGATCAGACCCGGACGGGACTGCGGGGTGGCTGGTTGCTCCCCGGTCATCGTGGCGGCCACGCGGAGAGCCTACCGGTTGCCGGCTCTTCAGGCGGGCAGCAACAGCGAACGCGACGCCCGGTTCGGCCGTTTCACCCCGCCGTCGCGGCTGCGCGCCCGTGCCCTGACGATCGACCGGTCCCCGCCCGGTCGCCCGCGACCGGGTCGCGGCGGTGGCCGGTGATGGCAGCGTAACCGATTGTGAAGAAGTTGCGGATCCGTTCGCCGATTCCTCCCCCGAGGTCGGTGGTGCGTGCCCGCCTCGCCCCCGTCCCGTTCGGACGCGGGCGGCCCGACGGTCGGTGGCCCCGGCGAACGTTGTCGGGAGGATTTGCGTGAAACTGCGCGCGAAAGCGGGTATCAGATCGCGATGCCGCAGCATGACCGGACCTTGTGCAGTTCTTCACAACCAGTCCCACTGACTGGCGGCGCAGCCCGGTTTACGCTGAGGCCAATCCCAGGTTTCCACGACGGCGGCGCTTCGCTCGCCAGTACTCGTGCATCCCATAGATCGGTCAGCGTCGACCACAAGGAGATGTGACATGGTTGCTCCGGCTACTGTTCGGGGTATCGATCAGGCCCCGACGTCCCACCCCAAACTGCTCGCCTGGGTACGTGAGGTCGCGGAACTGACCACCCCCGACCGGGTGGTCTGGGTGGACGGGTCCGATGAGGAGTGGCGTCGGCTCACCGACGAACTGGTCGACTCCGGCACCCTGATCCGGCTGAACCCGGAGAAGAAGCCCAACTCGTTCTACGCGCGGACGGACCCGACGGACGTCGCCCGGGTGGAGGAGCGCACCTTCATCTGCTCCGTCGACGAGGCGGACGCCGGCCCCACCAACAACTGGATGGCGCCGGCCGAGATGAAGCGGACGATGACGGAGCTGTACCGCGGCAGCATGCGCGGACGCACCATGTACGTCATTCCGTTCTGCATGGGCCCGGTCGAGGCCGAGAGCCCCATGTTCGGCGTCGAGATCACCGACAGCCCGTACGTGGTGGCCTCGATGCGGATCATGACCCGGATGGGCGCGAAGGTCCTCGAGGCGATGGGCGACGACGCCGACTTCGTGCACGCGCTGCACTCGATCGGCGCCCCGCTCGCCCCCGGCCAGCAGGACGTGGCCTGGCCGTGCAACGACACGAAGTACATCTCGCACTTCCCGGAGACCCGGGAGATCTGGTCGTACGGCTCGGGCTACGGCGGCAACTCGCTGCTCGGCAAGAAGTGCTACTCGCTGCGGATCGCCAGCGTGATGGGGCGCGACGAGGGCTGGCTCGCCGAGCACATGCTGATCCTCAAGATCACCTCGCCGGAGGGCAAGGTCTACCACATCGCCGGCGCCTTCCCCTCGGCCTGCGGCAAGACCAACCTGGCCATGCTGGAGCCGACCATCCCGGGCTGGAAGGTCGAGACCATCGGTGACGACATCGCCTGGATGCGGTTCGGCCAGGACGGCCGCCTCTACGCGGTCAACCCGGAGTACGGCCTCTTCGGCGTCGCGCCGGGCACCGACTGGAAGACCAACGCCAACGCCATGCGGACGCTGGACCGCGGCAACTCCATCTTCACCAACGTGGCCCTCACCGACGACGGCGACATCTGGTGGGAGGGCATGGGTGAGCCGCCGGCCCACCTGATCGACTGGAAGGGCAACGACTGGACGCCGGAGAGCGACAGCCTCTCCTCCCACGCGAACAGCCGGTTCTGCACCCCGATCACCCAGTGCCCGATCCTGGCCGAGGACTACTACGACCCGAACGGCGTGCCGATCGACGCCATCCTGTTCGGCGGCCGCCGCCGGGACACCATCCCGCTGGTGACCGAGGCCCGGGACTGGGTGCACGGCGTCTACCTGGGCGCGACCCTCTCCTCGGAGACCACCGCCGCCGCGTCCGGCGCGGTCGGCGTGGTGCGCCGCGACCCGATGGCGATGCTCCCGTTCATCGGCTACAACGCCGGTGACTACTTCCGGCACTGGATCGAGATGGGCAAGGGCGCCGACGGCGACGAGGCCAAGCTGCCGAAGGTGTACTACGTCAACTGGTTCCGCAAGGACGCCGAGGGCAACTTCCTCTGGCCGGGCTTCGGGGAGAACTCCCGGGTGCTCAAGTGGGTCATCGAGCGGCTCGAGGGCCGGGCCGAGGCCGTCGAGACCCCGATCGGCATGGTCCCCGCCCAGGACGCGCTCGACGTCGAGGGCCTGGACATGACCCCGGAGGACGTCCGGATCGCGCTCAAGGTCGACCCGGAGGAGTGGCGCAACGAGCTGCCGCTGGTCACCGAGTGGTTCGAGAAGTTCGGCGACAAGCTGCCCGGTGTGCTCTGGGCCGAGTTGGACGCGCTGCGCGCCCGGCTGGACGCGGAGCCGCAGCGGTAGGCCGCGTTTCATGACGGCGGCCGGCGGTCGTCCTGGGCCCGCCGCAGGCCGGCCAGTCCCTGGGTAACACGGCCTACAGGTGTGATCGTTGCCCGTACCGGGCAACATCGGATGCCATGAGGACGGCCGCCGAACCTGTCGAGGTTCGGCGGCCGTCCGCCGTCCGGGCGCTGAGCACCCTGCTGGCCGTCACGGCGGCGGCCACCGTCGTGGTCGAGCTGCTCAACTGGTGGTACGCGCCGGAGCAGGAGTTCGGACTGGCGGTACGGACCGGCTGGGCGATGCTCCGATCGGTGGCCTTCCTGGTGCTGATCGGGCACGTCAACCGGGGCCGGGCGGTGGCCCGGCCGTTCGGGCTGATCCTGGCGGTCACCACCGTCTTCGCGGTGGGCCGGCTGGTGGTGCCCCGGCAGGGGGTGCCGGCGCTGCCCGGGCTGCTCGGCTTCGGGCTGCTCACCGCGCTCTGCGTGGCGGTGGTCGTACTGCTGTACCGGTCGGACGCGGTCGGCGGGTACCTGGTCCGGCACCGCAAGGGCCTGGTCCTCGACAACGGCGTGATCTCCTGGCGGGAGGTGGCGCCGAAGCGGCCCGCGGTCACCGGCTGGCTGCTCACCGCCCGGGTCGCCGCCTTCACCTACAGCCCGTTGATGCTGGTGCCGGCCCTGGTCGCCGGCGGGTCCATCCTGGACGGCCGGCTCAGCGCCGTGCCGGCGGTGCTGTGCTGGTTCGTCGCCGGCATCGTGGTCAGCTACGTGGTGCTCTTCGCCACCGCGTTCCTGATGCGGCACCGGCCGTGGGCCCGCAAGCTGCTGGTCGCCACCACCCTCGCCGTTCTCGCGATCGACCTCCCCCTCTGCTGGTGGCTCCTCGGCGTCGACGGCCTGATCCGCGACGGCGCCCCCCTGCTGGCCGCCGCCTTCCTCTGCCTCTGGTCCCTCCACCGCGCCCCCCGAACCCCCGAAGCGAGTTGACCAAGGAGTTCGCGTCAAGAAGGGACGGATTTCCCGACGCAAACTCCGTGTTCAACGCCGTTGGGCCGGGGTGGGGCAGGGTGGGCGGGGGAGGATGGCGGGGTGGGTGGGGCGATCTGGGATGTGGTGGTGGTGGGGGCGGGGCCGGCGGGGGCCGCGGCGGCGCTGGCGGCGCGGCGGGCGGGGGCGCGGGTGCTGCTGCTCGACCGGTACGACTTCCCGCGCGACAAGGCGTGCGGGGACGGGATCGCGGCGCACGCGCTTGACGTGCTCGGCGAGCTGGGAGTGACCGGGGCGGTCGACGGGTACGCCCCGCTGCCGGCGCTGCGGCTGGTCGCGCCCGGCGGTGGCGTGGTGGCCCGGGAGCTGCCCCGGCCGGCGTACACGGTGCCCCGCGAGGTCTTCGACGCCCGGCTGGTGGCCGCGGCGGTGGCGGCCGGGGCGGAACTACGCCGGCACACCGTCCGCCAGGTCGACGTACGCCCCGATCGGGTGGTGCTGGACGGCCAGGTCAGCGGCCGGGCGGTGGTCGGCGCGGACGGGGCGGGCTCGGTGGTCCGCCGGGCGCTCGGCCACCCGGTGAACCCGGACCGCCACCTGGCGCTGGCCATCCGGGGGTACGCCCCGGCCCGCCCCGGCCCGTCCGAGCAGCTCATCATCACCTCGGCCGCGCGCTGGCCGGCGTACGCCTGGTCCTTTCCGATCGGCGACGGGCGGGCGAACGTCGGGTACGGGGAGGTGTTGCGTGGCGAGCCGCTGACCCGGGCCCACCTGCTGGACCGGCTGGCCGCGCTGTTGCCGGAGACCGACCCGGCGACGGTGACCGGCCTGCGCGCGCACCACCTGCCGCTGTCGACGCGCCGGCCGGCGCCTGGGCGGGGCCGGCTGGTGCTGGCCGGCGACGCCCTGTCGCTGATCAATCCGTTCACCGGCGAGGGGATCTTCTACGCGCTGCTCTCCGGCGCGCTGGCCGGCGCGGCGGCCGCCGGCTCCCCGGAGCGGGCCGGCGCGCGCTACACCGCCGGCCTGCGCCGCCGCCTGGGCCGGCACCTGCGGCACAGCTCGGCCGCCGCCTGGCTGGCCCGGCACCGGCCGGTGGTGGACGCCGCGGTCCGCGCCGCCCGACGGGACCGGCGGGTGTACGCGACCGTGGTGGAGCTGGGGCTCGGCGATGGCCGCCTCGACGCGCGGACCCTGGCGATGATCGGCATCGGTCTCTCGGCGTGGGATCGGCCACCGCGACACTGATCTTTCCGATCGGTCGCTACCCTGCAAGGTGATGACTCTGCGGAATCTCCTCTACTCCGTGTACGAGCGGCGCCTGACGGCGAAGCTCGCGGGCAAGCCGGTGCCCCGGCACGTCGGTGTCATGTGCGACGGCAACCGCAGGTGGGCGCGGGAGATGGGCTTCGTCGACCCCAACGACGGGCACCGGATGGGCGCCGAGCGGATCAAGGAGCTGCTGCGCTGGTGCGACGCGGCCGGGGTCGGCCACGTCACGCTCTGGCTGCTCTCCACCGACAACCTCTCCCGCCCGGCCGAGGAGCTGAACCCGCTGCTGCAGATCATCGAGGATCTGAGCACCGAGCTGGCCGAGGAGGGCAACCCCTGGCGGCTGCGGATGGTCGGCGCGCTGGACGTGCTGCCGACCCAGCTCGCCCAGGCCCTGAAGGCCGCCGAGGAGCGCACCCGGGACCGGGCCGGCGGCGCCCAGGTCAACATCGCCGTCGGGTACGGCGGCCGGCGCGAGATCGCCGACGCGGTGCGGTCCCTGCTGCTGGAGCACGTGGCGGCCGGCGGCACGGTCGAGGAGCTGGCCAACTCGATCGACGTCGACCACATCTCCGAGCACCTCTACACCCGGGGCCTGCCGGACCCGGATCTGATCATCCGGACCAGTGGCGAGCAGCGGCTCTCCGGCTTCATGCTCTGGCAGTCGGTGCACTCGGAGTTCTATTTCTGCGAGCTCAACTGGCCCGACTTCCGCCGCGTCGACTTCCTCCGCGCGCTGCGCTCGTACGCCACCCGCCAGCGCCGCTTCGGCGTCTGATCCGCGGGCGGGCGGGCGGGGCGTTCCGCCGGCGGCGGTGGTCAGGTCAGGTGCGGGAGGGCGGCGGTCAGGAAGTCGCCGAGCGCGGCGGGGGAGTCGATGGTGAGGTCGGCCGCCTCGGCCACCTCGTGACCGGTCTCCGGGTTCGCCACCGCGACGCAGACGCCGACGAAGCGAGGGTCCGCCGCGGCCCGGGCGCGCAGCGCGGCGAAGGCCTTGATGTCGGAGACGTCGTCGCCGAAGTACCAGGCGCCACCCGCGTCCCGGACCACCTCGTCGATGACCATGCCCTTGTCCCGGTCGACCGGCGGCTTGATCTCCAGCACCATCCGGCCGGCCTGGCACTTGAGGCCGAGCCGGTCGGCCTGCTCCCGCCCCCACCGCTGCACCGCTGGCCCGAGCTGTGGCGAGGTGCGCCAGTGCAGCGCGACGGAGAGCCGCTTGAACTCGACAAGCGTGCCGGTGGGCAGCTCGGCCCGGGCCTGGTCGGCCAGGTCGGACATGGTGGGCACCCAGGGCAGCGCGGCCGGCTCGGTCACCGTCTCGCCGCCGGAGTGGCTGTGCTCCAGCCCGTACAGGCCGTAGAGGTCGACGCCGTGCAGGCCGCCGAGGTGCTCGCGGAGGAACTCCACCGGGCGCGCCGAGACGATGGCCACCCGGCGGACGACCGGCGCCAGCGCCTCGATCGCGGCGAGCACCTTCGGGGCGGGGCGTACCGCGGTGGGGTCGTCGTCGACCGGGGCGAGGGTGCCGTCGAAGTCGAAGAACAGGACTGTCTCGCCCGCCCTCGCGGCGGTGGCGCGCCAGGCCTGCTCGGCGTCCAACGGGGTCTGCGGCTGCTGGTTGCCCAGATTCAACGGCGGCACGCGCGACAGCGTACCCCGGGGTCGGTCGCCCGCTCGTGGTCGTGAGGTTGCGCTCAGCCGTCCGGGGGATCAGCGTTCGGCGGCCCCTCGGCCGCGCCGATCCAGCGGCACGACAGCCGCTTCCGGGCCATGGGTCAGCAGGTAGCCCTCCACGAAGCCGGCGTTGCGGTCGCCGGTGTGCGCCTCGATCTCGGTCAGCCGGGCCACCAGGAACTCGGTCAGCGCGGTGACCCGGTCGTTGAGCCGGTCGTGCAGCTCGGCGAGGACGGCCAGGACGACCGCCGTGCCGGCCGCGGTGAGCGCGAAGAGGTTGACGAGCAGGGGAAGCTGCTCGCCGTTGACCGCGACGATCACCACGTTGGCGGTCACGGCGGAGGTCAGGCACACCACCGCGACCACGACTGCCCACCATTTCAGGGTCATGGACAGACCCCTCCTTCTGTCCCGCAGGGCTGGGTTCGGCCTTGTCCCGTCCCCCCGCCGACGACGAGCCCAAGCAGTACAGACAGGACGCTAGCGTGCCGGGTCCGTCCCGGAAGCGAAACGATGGACGCTGACCAGGCGTTCTTTCGCCATCTGGAGAACTAGCCGGCTTGTTTCCGTCGATTTCGGACATCGACCGGCAGGGATGGGCGGTATGCGAGATAACGAATGGTTTCTCGGATGTGGAACTTCTCCGCGTCCGAGACGGCCGGGTCGACCAGCCGGCGCAGCAGCGCGGCGACGTCCGGGTCCATCTCCGGGGTCACCGGGTCGGCCGCGGGCGCGGTGGTGCGGTCCCAGCCGAGCGCGCCGAAGGCGGCGGCCGGGTTGAGCCCGAGCCCCTCGCAGAACGCGACCACCCGTTCCACCTCCGGGTCGCTGGCCCAGTCGCCGCGTACCCAGCGGTTGATGGTCTGCCGGGAGACACCGGTGCGGCGGGACACCTCGGTGCCGCTCCAGGCCCGGGTCGCCCGGGCGTCGTCGAGCGCCCGGCGGACGAAGGTGGCGAAGGCGATCTTCCGCGCGTTGTTCGTCTCGGTCACCCCGTGACGGTACGGCCGGGCGGCCGTCGAGGGTGGACCCGGGGCGCTGCCGTCTCGCTCGCGAGACGCCTTCAAGTCTGCGCCGGTGAACGGCTTTTTGCCTGCTCTGAGGGGTGTCATCCGGGCAGGGTAGATGCCTTCACGGACGGCCGTAACCGGACGAAAAGCTGATACTGTCACGTTCATGGGACAATCTACGGTGTGTCACGTGCTTGAGACGATCAGTGCTCACATGCGTCACTCGTCCGCCTTGCGGGGGGTGCGGTGACCGAGCTCGCTACCCGTGCCCAGGCCTTCCGCCTGATCGCCGACGGGGTGGCCGCCGGCCTGAGCGCCCCCTGGCGCCTCTACCTCGCCCGCGGTTGCCGCTACCTCTCGCTGAGCGTCGCCGACCGGGGCGAGTGGGACGCCTGGCGCACCCACCTCGGCTGCCCCGAGTTGAGCGTCCGGGTGTACGACGCCGGCGGCGAGATCAGGCGTTCCTCGGTGGCCGAGGTGGTCCTGGACGGCTGCCGGATCAGCGTCGAGCTGGTGGAGGAGGTGACCACCGCCGACCTGGAGCGGTTGCTGGTGGTCGACCCCAGCGGTGCAGAGCCGGAGGACCGATGACCCGCGCCCGCGCGACGCGACCCGCCGGAGTCGCGGGATGAGTCCCTTCCTCGCCGTCGTCCTGGTGCTCGTGCTCGCCTCGACCAGCTACGCGGCCGGCCGGCTGCACGGCCAGCTCAGTTACCGGATCGGTTACCGCTTCGGCTACCGCCAGGGCTACTTCGACGGCGACCGGGGGGCCTGGAACCGCCGCCGGCGCGACGCCCAGGCGGCGATCGCCTCGGCGCTGTCGGCCTCCGCCGCTCGCTCGGGCGGCGCCGGGAAGCGGCAGGGCACCACGTACACCGGTTCGTCGTTCACCGCCCCGGCGGCCGCGGTGACCGGCCGGCATCCGACCGGCACCCTGGTCCGGCGCCGGGGCTGAGGCCGCCACCACTGGACGCGGTGCGCCGTCCGCGGCGGACGCGCACCGTCGGGGCCCGGGCAGACCGGTGACGCCGGGCCCCGCCGGCCGGGATGCGCGCAGGGGGCATGCATCCCGGCCGGCCTGCCGCCCAGCGTTCACCTGCCGGTCGGGTGAGATCCAGTTCGTCCACTAGCCGACGCGCCCGCGCGCCGCTAGCGTCTACTCATGGCGCGGGGTTCTCCCGGGCCAGCCGGCCAGCCCGGACCTGCGACCTCGCGCACGGGGCCCGCATCCGACCCCGTGTCCACCGGGCACCGGACGAGGCGGACTCGGGTGGCCGGGTGCCCACCCGCGGAGCAGGCCTGTGACGACTCGCCGTACCGCTGCCGGTGCCGACCAGACCCCGGCCGCGACTGCCACGACCCGCCGGACCACCCGGAGCCGCCGGGCGGCGGCCGCCCCCGCCGACACCGAGGAGCCCCGACCATCGGGCCAGGTCTTCGTCCTGGACACCTCGGTCCTCCTGTCCGACCCCGCGGCGTTCCACCGCTTCGCCGAGCACGAGGTGGTGCTGCCGCTGGTGGTGATCTCCGAGCTGGAGGGGAAGCGACACCATCCCGAGCTGGGCTGGTTCGCCCGGCAGGCGCTGCGCATGCTGGACGAGCTGCGGGTGACGCACGGCCGGCTGGACCGCCCGTTGCCCGCCAACGAGCAGGGCGGGACGCTGCGGGTGGAGCTCAACCACACCGACGACGGGGTGTTGCCGCCCGGCTTCCGCAACGAGTCCAACGACGCCCGGATCCTGTCCGTGGCGCTCAACCTCGCCGCCGAGGGGCGGGAGGTGACCCTGGTCAGCAAGGACATGCCGCTGCGGGTGAAGGCCGCCTCGGTCGGGCTGCGCGCGGACGAGTACCGGCACGGCCAGGCCAGCGACCCCACCTGGACCGGGATGGCCGAGCTGGAGCTGGCCGAGGAGCAGATTGGGCAGCTGTACGCGGGCGAGGCCCTCGACCTGGACGCCGCGGCGGGGCTGCCCTGCCACACCGGCCTGGTGCTGCACTCGGCGCGGGGCTCGGCGCTCGGCCGGGTGCTGCCCGACAAGACGGTTCGGCTGGTCCGCGGTGACCGGGAGGCGTTCGGCGTGCACGGCCGCTCGGCCGAGCAGCGGATCGCGCTGGACCTGCTGCTCGACGAGTCGATCGGGATCGTCTCGCTCGGCGGTCGGGCCGGCACCGGCAAGTCCGCGCTGGCGCTCTGCGCCGGCCTGGAGGCGGTGATGGAGCGCCGCCGGCACAAGAAGGTGGTCGTCTTCCGGCCGCTGTACGCGGTCGGCGGCCAGGAACTTGGCTACCTGCCCGGTTCGGAGTCGGAGAAGATGTCGCCCTGGGCGCAGGCCGTCTTCGACACCCTCGGCGCGGTGGTGCACGAGAACGTGCTGGAGGAGGTCACCGCGCGCGGGCTGCTGGAGGTGCTGCCGCTGACCCACATCCGCGGCCGGAGCCTGCACGACGCCTTCGTCATCGTCGACGAGGCCCAGTCGCTGGAGCGCGGGGTGCTGCTCACCGTGCTCTCCCGGATCGGCCAGGGCTCCCGGGTGGTGCTCACCCACGACGTGGCGCAACGGGACAACCTGCGGGTCGGCCGGCACGACGGGGTGACCGCGGTGATCGAGACGCTGAAGGGTCATCCGCTGTTCGCGCACGTCACCCTCACCCGTTCGGAGCGTTCTCCGATCGCCGCGATGGTCACGGATCTGTTGGAGGAGATCCCGTAGCGGGGCCGCCGGGGCGGCGGTTCCGAGGGTTTCCGTCCGCATTCACTTTGTGGTGCAGATCACAAATTCTGTCACTGGTTTCCCATCGGCCTCACTGTGCGCGATGGTTTCCATCGAGCGCCCACGCACCAGGAAGATCGTTGATGATCGCTCGTCACGTGGCGAGCGGCATCGGTGACCGCCAGTGCGTCCGTTGCGACCGGCTTGAGGTCGGGGCGCTCGCGGCGCGGACGGGCCGGCCCCGGCCACCTCGTCGCGTCCTTGCCCCCGACGAAGGGACCACTTCGTGAGTCGGCTGTGGAGCCGGTTCGGCGCCCGCACGGCCGCTGTCGCGCTGCTCTCCGTGGGCGTAGCCGGCGGCTTCTACCTGGGTGAAGACCGGGAAGTCCAGCAGCAGGGCCTGACCGCCCAGGTCGGGTTCCAGGTCGACCGGGCCGAGTACCGCTACCAGCACGAGCGGCAGGCCGATCACCGGGTCGACGCCGCCAAGCAGCGGGCCGCCGAGTACCAGGCCCGGCTGCGCGCCGCCGCGGCGGCCAAGGAGGCCGCGGAGCGGGCCCGGCAGGCCGAGCGGGCCGCCGCGTCCCGCAAGAAGGAGCGCGAGGAGGCCGAGGCCCGCAAGAAGGCCGAGGAAGAGGCCAAGAAGGCGGCCAAGCCGTACGACGGGCCGATCCCCGCCTCCTGCAACGAGTACAGCGGCAACCGGAAGGTCGGCTGCGCGCTGATGATCCAGGACGGCTTCGGCATCGACCAGTTCCCGTGCCTGGACAAGCTCTGGACCAAGGAGAGCGGCTGGAACCACAAGGCCTACAACTCCTCGTCCGGGGCGTACGGCATCCCCCAGGCGCTGCCGGGCAGCAAGATGGGCTCGGTGGCCGACGACTGGAAGACCAACCCGGCCACCCAGATCAAGTGGGGGCTCGGCTACATCGAGGGGCGCTACGACAACCCGTGCGGCGCGTGGACCCACTCGCGGAACACCGGCTGGTACTGATCGACATCGACGGCGGAGTGTGTGGGCGTCCACACACCCCGCCGTCGTTTCACCCCCGCCGACAGGTGGCGGATGCCCCGGATAGCTGATAGCTCTTGGAGGGTGACCACAGGCGGCGGCCCCGCGGGCAACGACCCGTACCGGTTCGGCACCGAGGCGTTCTACGCCTCCCTCGGCCGGGCGTTCGTCGCCATGTGCGCGGTGGTGCCGATCCTGTTCCTGATCGAGGTGCTCGACGAGGGGTTGGGCGCCGGCTTCGACACCGCCGCCGGGATCATCCCGCGCCGCATCCAGGGCCTCGACGGCGTCTTCTTCTCGCCGTTCCTGCACCACGGCTTCGCCCACCTCTACAGCAACAGCATCCCGCTGATCCTGCTCGGCACCTTCGTGCTCGCCGCCGGGGTCCGCCGGTTCCTCTGGTCCACGCTGGTGATCGTGCTGGTCAGCGGGCTCGGCGTGTGGTTCACCGGGTCGCCCAACTCGGTGGTGGTCGGCGCCAGCGGGGTCATCTTCGGCTACCTCGGCATGCTGTTCACCCGGGGCATCGTGGAGCGGAGCTGGTGGAACTTCGCGGTCGCGCTGCTGGTCGGCCTCCTGTACGGCTGGCAGGTGCTCGGCGGCATCCTCCCCACCGACGAGCGGATCTCCTGGCAGGGGCACCTGTTCGGGCTGCTCGGCGGGGTGGTGGCCGCGATCCTGTTCCGCCGCCGGCGGACCGACCTCGTCGGGCCGTACCCGGAGTCGCATCTGCACCTGCCCTGAGCGGCCACCCCGACCCGCCGGTGCGCGCGCCGGGATGGGACGTCCTTGCCCACCCGCCCCGGCGGGCCTACCGTCGCAGACGACACCCCACCGGTGACCGGGAGGCGGCGGTACGCACATGCGCGAGGTCGACGTTGCGGTGATCGGGGCCGGGCCGACCGGCCTGTTCGCCGCGTACTACGCCGGGTTCCGAGGGCTCTCCGTCGCGGTGGTCGACGCGCTGCCCGAGCCGGGTGGGCAGATCACCGCCATGTACCCGGAGAAGCTGATCCTGGACGTGGCCGGCTTCCCGGCGATCAAGGGGCGGGACCTGGTGGCGAACCTGGTCGCCCAGGCCGCCCCGTACGCGCCGACGTACCTGCTCGGCACCCGGGCGGAGAAGCTGTCCCACGTCGACGGCCGGCTGGTGCTCGGGCTGGCCGGCGGCGAGCAGCTCCGCTGCGGCGCGGTGATCGTCACCGGCGGGCTGGGCAGCTTCGTGCCGCGGCCGCTGCCGGTGGCCGAGCACTTCTCCGGCGCCGGGATCGTCTACTTCGTACCGCGGCCGGCCGAGCTGGCCGGGCGGGACGTGCTGATCGTGGGCGGCGGCGACTCGGCCTTCGACTGGGCGGTGACGTTGCAGCCGCTGGCCCGGTCGGTGACCCTGGTGCACCGGCGGGAACGGTTTCGGGCGCACGCCGCCACGGTCACCCGGGTACGGGCCCTGCCGGTCCGGGTGGTGGTCAACGCCGAGGTGGCCCGGCTGCACGGTGACGACGTCGTCACCGCCGCCGACATCGCCGTACGCGGTGGCGTCACCGAGACGCTCCCGGTCGACACGGTGATCGCGGCGCTCGGCTTCACCGCCGACCTCGGCCCGCTGGCCGAGTGGGGGCTCGGGCTGGACCGCCGCCACATCCTGGTGGACAGCACGATGGCCACCAATTTGCCCCGGGTCTTCGCGGCCGGGGACATCACCGAGTACCCGGGCAAGGTCCGGCTGATCGCCACCGGCTTCGGCGAGGCGGCCACGGCGGTGAACAATGCCGCGGTGGCCATCGACCCGGCCGCGCACCTGTTCCCCGGGCACTCCTCCGACGCCGGCTGAGCCCGATTCCTGTCCGGCGCGTGCCCGGATCGAGATCGGTCGCCGCCATCGTGGACGGATGGACCGCGCGGACCGTACCACCCTCGCCTGGCTGGGCCACCCGCTCACGGTGCTCGCGCTGATCGTGTTGGTGGTCAACGACCACCTGCTCAAGGCCGTCCACCCCGGCCGGCTCACCGGCAAGCTCAGTGACGTCGCCGGCCTGGTGCTCGCCCCGCCGCTGGTCGCGGCGCTCGCCGCGCTGGCCGTGCCGCGGCTGCCGGCCCGGGGCGCCGCCGGGCTCGGGCTGGGCCTGGTGGGTGCCGGCTTCGCCGTCGTCAAGAGCAGCGGGTACGCCGCCGCGCTCGCCTCGGCGGCGTGGAGCCTGGTCAGCGGCCCCTCGCTGGTCCGGGCGGACCGCACCGACCTGCTCACCCTGCCGGCCCTGGCGGTGGCCGGCTGGACCTGGCGGCGGGCCCGCCGAGACCCGGTCGCCGGTCGCTCGGCCCGGCTGGTGCGGCTGCTGGTGCTGCTGCCGGCGGCGACGCTGGCCGTGGCCGCCACCAGCGCGTACTGGTTTCCGGACGCGCAGCGGGCCACGGTCCTCGACGGGAAGCTGGTCGCCGGCGTCGGGGGCAGCCTCGGCGACGACGGCGTCTACCCGGTCAACACCTGGCGGGTGAGCGAGGACGCCGGGGCGAGCTGGCGGGACCCGCTCACCGCGGAGGAGCGGACGCTCGTGGGCGAGAGCCTGGGTGTCGTTCCGGCTCCGCCGCCGGTCCGGCGGGCCTGCGTGCCGGCCGAGCCGCGCCACTGCTACCGCCTGGTCGAGGGCCGGCTCCGGGTGCAGGAGAGCGACGACGCCGGCCGGACCTGGCGGACCGCCTGGGAGGTGACGCAGGCCCAGCGGGCGATCCTGAGCCGGCGGTACGAGGAGGCCGGGTGGTCGGGGAGCCGGGTGACCGGCCAGGAGTTGACCATCTTCGAGGTGGACGGCGGGCGGCACGTGGTGCTGGTCGCCAACGGGCGGGACGGCTTCGCGCTGCGGGACGCGGACGGCGGCTGGCGGCGGATCGGCTTCGTCGGGGCGCGGGCGGGCAGCGACGAGGAGGTGGTCCAGGTGCCCGCGCTGGGCGTCAGCACCCCCGCGCAGCGGCACGCCGACCCGCTGCGGGTGGCGCTGGTCGCGTTCCTGTTGAGCGTGCTGGTGCTGCTGTCGGCCGGCGCGCGGGCCGGCTGGCGGGGTGGGTCCGTGGTCGGCACCTGGCAGGTGATCGGCCTGATGCTCTTCGTGCCCGGCGCCGCAGGGATGCTGCTGTTCGGGGTGCTGGGCAACGACCTGATCCGGATCCCCGGATCCCTCGGTGGCCTGCTCCTCGTGCTCGGCGCGGGAGTGGTGTCGCTGATCCCCCACCCGGCGGCGAGGGTGCCCGCGCGGTGGATGGTCGAGGTGCTGCTGGCCGCCGCGCTGACCCTGGTGCTGGCCGGGCTGCCGCTGGTCGGCTGGCTCTACGGCCGGCCGGCGTTCGCCTCGGTGGCGTTCCCGCTGGCCGGCATTGCCGCACTGCCCGGTCTGGGGCTCGCCTGGCGGGCGCACCGGCTGGTCACCGCGCGCATCCCCGAACCCGAGCCGCCGTACCCGGTGCCGCTGGTGCGGCCGAGCGGTTCGGGGCGACCCGGAGCTCCGCCGCTCGGCCCTGGTCCCGGGGGTGACCCGGACGGCGCGGCGGCGGGGCCCGACGTGCCGACGCCGCGACCGGGCGCGACCGAGCGGTCAGGGTAGGCCGATCAGGTCGGCCATCAACCCGGCCTGGTGCGCGAAGTACGCATCCCGGTGCGGGACCTGATGGACTCCGCCGCCGCGCAGCGGACCCTGGGGATCGCGCCGACCCCGCTGGCGGACGCGCTGGCCGCCACCGTCGCGGCGCTGCGCTGACCCAGGTGTTGAGCGGGCCCCTTGCTATACCGCAAGCGTTAAGCGGGGGCCCCTCCTCACCTGCGTGGGTTGAGGGCGGCGATGAGCACGGCGAGCAGGGTGAGCGCCGCGCCGGCCAGCGTGGCCACCCCCGGGCGCGCGGCCGCCGTGGGCAGCACCAGGTCCAGCAGCACGGCCCCGACGACCTGACCGGCGATGGTTGCCAGCCCGAGCAGCAGCACGCCGGTGAAGCGGACGATCGCCGCGGCGATCGCGATGAAGACAATGCCGATCGGGCCGCCCAGGTAGAGCCACGGCTCGGTGGGGAGGCGGCCGGCCGGGGCACCCCGTACCGCCACCTCCACCGCGAACGTGGCGAGCAGCGCCACCGTGCCGACCGCGAAGTTGACCAGGGTGGCCGCCAGCGCGCTGCCGCTGGCCACCCGTACCCGGCCGTTGACCGCCTGCTGCCAGGCGATGCCGACGCCGGCCAGCAGGGGCAGCGCGGCCAGCGCCAGGGCGGCCGGATCACCGAGCCGGTCGGCGACCGCCAGCAGCACCGCCAGCACGGTCAGCACCGCCCCGGCCAGCCGGCTGGCGGTGACCGGCTGCCGCCCGGCCGGCCCGATGCCCGCCCGGTCGACCGCCAGGCTGCTGCCGGACTGGCCGGCGACCACCGCCACCGTGAAGACCGCGACGCCCAGCGTGCCGATGGTGAGCCCCTGGGTGGCCACCAGGAACGCCCCACAGACCCCGCCGAGGCACTGCCACGGCCGCAGCGACCCGTCGCGGAGGGTGGCCCGCAGTCCGGCCAGGCCCCGCCGGCCACCCGGGGTGGCGGGCACCAGCACCAGCAGCACCAGCAGGCCCACGCCGAACGAGACCACCGCGGCGGCGATGCCGTCCGCGAGGCGTACGCCGAGTTCGCCGTTGATCCGGGACTGCACGGCGACCGCGACCCCGGCGGCGGTCGCCAGCCCGACGCCGGTGATCCGCCGGGTGGCCGACGGGGTGGGCGGAGCCGCCGTCCCGGTGTCTATCACTCCTGCTCGGCCAGGGGCCGGCCGTCGAAGTCGACGGCCGAGTAGAGCGCCAGCTTCTCCAGCCGGTGGTACGAGTCGATCACCCGGATGGTGCCGCTCTTCGAGCGCATCACGATCGACTGGGTGTACGCCCCGCCGGCCCGGTAGCGCACCCCGCGCAGCAGGTCCCCGGAGGTGACGCCGGTGGCCACGAAGAAGCAGTTGTCCCCGGTCACCAGGTCGTCGGTGAAGAGCACCCGGTCCAGGTCGTGCCCGGCGGCGAGCGCCTTCTCCCGCTCCTGCGCGTCCTTCGGCCAGAGCTTGGCCTGCATCACGCCACCCATGCACTTGAGGGCGCAGGCCGCGGTGATGCCCTCCGGGGTGCCGCCGATGCCCATCAGCACGTCGACGTCGGACTCGCCCCGGGCGGCGGCGATGGCGCCCGCGATGTCGCCGTCGGAGATGAACCGGATCCCCGCACCGGTCCGCCGGATCTGCTTGACCAGGTCGTCGTGGCGCGACCGGTCCAGGACACAGACCGTCACCTCGGACACGTCGGTGCCCTTGACCTTGGCGATCCGCCGGATGTTCTCGGCCGGGCCGGCGTTGATGTCGACCACGTCCGCGTACTGCGGGCCGACCGCGAGCTTCTCCATGTAGAAGACCGCGCTGGGGTCGAACATCGCCCCCCGCTCGGCCACCGCGAGCACCGCCAGGGCGTTCGGCATGCCCTTGCTCATCAGGGTGGTGCCGTCGATCGGGTCGACCGCGACGTCCACCTCGGGGCCCGTGCCGTCGCCGACCTCCTCGCCGTTGTAGAGCATCGGGGCGTTGTCCTTCTCGCCCTCGCCGATCACCACGACGCCGCGCATCTGGATCGAGTTGATCAGCTTGCGCATGGCGTCGACGGCGGCTCCGTCGCCGCCCTCCTTGTCGCCCCGGCCGACCCACCGGCCGGCGGCCATCGCCGCGGCTTCGGTGACCCGGACCAGGTCGAGGGCGAGGTTACGGTCGAGATCCTGGGGGATCCGCGTCCTGGTGGTTGTCATGACGGCTCCTCCTCGCGACGTTGCGGGGTGGACCGGCAGGGTGTGCGTCCCGCTGCCGGCTGTGACGCTGATCCTCACACGTGCCTCAACGTAACGCCGGGGCGGGGCGGCGGTGGCCCGGATGCCGGCAACCCGGCGGCTGCGAGAATGGCGGGGTGGAACCCGCACAGCCTGCCGATCGCGTACCCGCCGACCAGACGCCGCCGGACGGCCAGCCGCCGGTGCGACCGACCGACCCGCCGGCCCGACCGGACGCCGAGTCCGCCGAGCCCGCCCTCGTCGACCCGGCGGCGGAGGCCGAACCGGTCACCCCAGACGACCGGGACGTGACCGCCGCCCGGATCCTGGAGCACGACGTGCCGCCGGCCCGCACCGGGGCCGTGCCGACCGCGCCCAAGGGCAAGGCCCGCTCGGAGCGGTCGCCGAAGGACATGGCGCTGTCGCTGCTGGTGCTGCTCGTGCCGATCGCCCTGCTGCTCGCCTTCTACCGCGGCTTCCTCGGCGGCGACCAGCCCACCGTGGTCGACCCGGCACCGGCGTACGAGCAGGCCCGCGCCGCGAACGTATTCCCGGTCAGCGAGCCGAGAGGGCTGGGCGAGGGCTGGCGCACGGTGAGCGCCAACTTCCGCTCGGTCGACGGCGGGTCGAACCTGCGGATCGGCTACCTGACCCCGGAGGGACAGGCCGCCCAGCTGGTGCAGAGCAACGTGCCGCCGGAGCAGTTGCTGCCCGCGGAGCTGACCCGGGAGGGGCAGCCGCAGGGGCCGGTGGACCTGGGCGGGCGCAGCTGGCAGCGGTACACCGCCCGGGGCAACGAGCAGGCGCTGGTGCTGCTGGAGCCGGGCCGCACGGTGATCGTGGTGGGCGACGCCCGGGAGAACGAGCTGCGCCAGCTGGCCGGCTCGCTGCGCTGACGGTTCTTCCGGTGCCCCCCAGGGCCGGCGCGGCTCGGCTAGGCTGCGCCGGCCCAGAACCGGCGCCCGCCGCGCCGGACCGCACACCGGCCGGCGCGCCCGCCGCGCCGGACAGCACACCGAAAGAGATCGACGTGAACATTCGACGCTGGAGTGCCGGCCTCCTCGCCGCCGCCCTGCTCGTCCCCGGCCTGGCCGCCTGCAAGAGCGACTCCGACTCCGCGGACGGCGGGTCCGCCGCGGCGGACCCGAAGGAGGCGCTGGTCGCCTCGACGAAGGAGCTCCAGAAGGGCAACTTCACCTTCACCATGAAGAGCGGCGAGTTCACCGGCGACGGCAAGGTGCACATGCCGACGAAGAGCGCCGAGATGAAGATGGCGAGTGCCCAGACCGCCGCCGACGACATGGCGATGAACCTGCACCTGGTCTTCATCGACACCGACAGCTGGCTCAAGCTGGAGCTCGACGGGCCGATGGCCGACGCCGTGCCGGCCTTCAAGGAGATGAAGGGCAAGTACCAGCACCTCGACCGCACCCGGGTCAAGGACGCGGACGAGCTGAAGTTCGACTTCGCCGAGGTCGACCCGGCCGACAGTGACAAGATCATCAAGGCGGTCGTCGACGTCCGGAAGACCGGTGAGGGCACGTACGAGGGCACGCTCGACGCCACCAAGGTGACCGACGCCGACCTGCTCGACGACGAGATCGTCAAGGGCCTCGGGGCCAAGGCCAGCGCGGTGCCGTTCACCGCCAAGCTCGACGAGCAGGGCCGGCTGACCGAGTTCGTCGTGCAGGTGCCGGCGTCGGAGAGCGCGCCGGAGCAGGCGCTGACCGTCACGTACGCCGACTACGGCAGCGCCACCGCCGTCGAGGCGCCGCCGGCCGCCCAGGTCGTCGAGGCGTCCGAGCAGACGTACCAGATGTTCAGCAAGTGATCCACGACCGGGCGGGGCGGCCCCGGCCGTCCCGCCCGGCGGTGGGCTCTTTCCGGGCGGGACCGGACAGGGATTGCCGAAGGACGCTTCAGGGAACAGAGGGGGTACGAGCCGCCCACGCGGTGCCGCCGCCGGGTCGGGCTCGTGCGCCGGGGCCGGTGGCAGGGCCCCGGCGGCAGCCTCCGGCACCCTCCGTGGGCCGGACGACCCACCTGGAGAGTTCACGTGAACGTTCGACGCTTCAGCGCGACGGCCTTCGCCGCGGCGCTGCTCATCCCTTCAGTGGCAGCGTGCAACAGCACCGGCGGCACCGAGGCGGGGGCCTCGGCAACCCCGGCGGCCTCCGGCGACGCCTCGCCCGGTGCCTCGGGCGCGGCCAACGGTGACGCCAAGCAGGCGCTGCTCGACTCCACCAACGCGATCCGCGAGGGCAACTTCAAGTTCACCATGTCGGCGGTGGGCTCCACCGCCGAGGGGCAGGTGCACCAGCCCAGCCAGAGCGCCCAGATCAAGCTGACCATCGGGCAGCAGTCCTCGGACCTGATGATGACCCTGGACATGATCCATATCAAGCCGGACAGCTGGGTGAAGGCGGACCTGGGCGGCACCTCCGCCGGCAGCGTGCCGGGGTTGCAGAAGCTGAACCTCGGCAAGTACCAGCACCTCGACCAGACCCGGATCAAGGGCAACCGGAACCTCGGCTTCGACTTCGAGAAGCTCGACCCGGGCGGCAGCGCGGTGCTCACCCAGGGCATCACCGAGGCCCGGCAGACCGGCGAGGGCAGCTATGCAGGCACCCTGGACGTGTCGAAGGCGGCCGAGGCCGGTTCCGTCGACCCCGCGGTGATCACCACCCTCGGCGCTCAGGCGCAGTCGGTGCCGTTCACCGCGAAGCTGGACACCGAGGGCCGGCTCAGCGAGCTGGTGCTCAAGATCCCCACCGTCGGCCAGAGCGCCCCGGCCCCGAGCGCCACCGCGGTCCCCGTCCCGAGCGCCACCGCGGCCCCGGGCGAGAGCGCCACCGCGGCGCCGGGAGGTGCCTCGACCGCCGGGGCGGGCGCCACCGAGGAGATCAAGGTGACCTACTCCGACTATGGCAACGCCAGCGCCGCCCAGCAGCCGCCGGCCGACCAGGTCGTCGAGGCGCCGCCGGAGTTCTACAACCTGTTCCGGTGACACCGCGCGGGGGCGGGACGGCTGTGGTCGCCCGCCCCTCCGCGTGCCCCCGGGTAAGCGGCGCGCCTGCCCGGCCTTCGCCGTCAGGCTTGCGGCGCGCCTGCCCGGCCTTGGCCGACGAGGCCGCGCGCCCCGGCCCGGCCTTGCCCGGGGGACCGCGCGGGTCAGGAGTTGGTGGCCTCCTGGCGGGCGGCGGCGATCCGGGCGCGGGCGCCGTCCAGCCAGCGCTGGCAGATCTCGGCCAGCTTCTCGCCGCGCTCCCACAGCGCCAGCGACTCCTCCAGCGACGTGCCGCCGGCCTCCAGCCGCTCCACCACCGACGCCAGTTCGGCGCGGGCCTGCTCGTAGCTGAGCCGCTCGTCCGGCCCGGGGTCCTTCTCGTCGCTCATCGGTCCCATCCCACCACATCCGCCGGTGATCTCGGGGGCACGGGTCCGCGGTGTCCTTCCGGGTGGCGCCGTCGGCCACGGGCGGGGGAGATGGCCTAGCCGTCGACGGTGGCAGCCAGTTCGCCCTCGGCGAGGCGGACCCGCAGCGGGTCGCCCTTGGCCACCTCGCCCGCCGCCCGCACCACGTGCCCGTCGGCACGCTGCACGATGGCGTACCCCCGGTCCAGGGTGGCGGCGGGGGAGAGGGCGCGCAGCCGGGCCAGGGTGTGCCGCAGGTCCTCACCGGCCGCGCCGAGCCGGTGGTCCAGGCAGCGGTTGGTCCGGTCGCGCAGCGCGCCGATCTCGGCGGCGCGCTGGTCGACCATCACCTGCGGACGGGCCAGCACGGGGCGGGAGCGGAGCAGGTCGAGCCGGTGCGACTCCCGGTCGACCAGGTTGCCGACCGCCCGTTCCAGCCGGGAGCGGGCCTGGCCGATGAGGCGTACCTCCTCGGTCAGGTCGGGGACGATCCGTTTGGCCGCGTCGGTGGGGGTGGACGCGCGGACGTCGGCGACGTAGTCCAGCAGCGGGGTGTCCGTCTCGTGGCCGATCGCGCTGACCACCGGCGTACGGCAGCCGAAGACCGCCCGGCAGAGCGCCTCGTCGGAGAAGGGGAGCAGGTCCTCGATGCCGCCGCCGCCCCGGGCGATGACGATCACGTCGATGCTCTCGTCGGCGTCGAGCACCTTCAGCGCGTCGATGATCTGTGGCACCGCGCTCGGGCCCTGCACCGCGACGTTGACGGTGCGGAACTCCACCGCCGGCCAGCGCCGCTTCGCGTTGGTCAGCACGTCCCGCTCGGCGGCGGAGGCGCGGCCGGTGATCAGGCCGATCCGTTGCGGCAGGAACGGCGGCCGGCGCTTGCGGGCCCGGTCGAAGAGCCCTTCGGCGGCGAGCAGCTTCTTGAGCTTCTCCAGCCGGGCCAGCAGCTCGCCGAGGCCGACCTGGCGGATCTCGTCGGCGCGCAGGCTGAGCGTGCCGCGGGCGGCGTAGAACTCGGGCTTGGCGTGCAGCACCACCCGGGCGCCCTCGCGCAGCTCCGGGGCGCCGGAGTCGAGCACGTCCCGGTTGGTGGTGACGGTCAGGCTCAGATCCGCCGACGGGTCACGCAGGGTGAGGAAGACGGTGCTGGCCCCGGGCCGACGGCTGATCTGCGCCACCTGCCCGTCCACCCACACCCAGCCCAGCCGGGCGATCCAGGCGTTGATCTTCTGGCTGACCACCCGAACCGGCCACGGCTCCTCCGAGCTGCTCCGCGCCACCTCACTCACCCCGCCCACCCTACGGCCCACCCCCGACCACACCCGCGTCGATCATGGAGTGGCGGCGATGTCGATCTCCGAAACCGCGGCCAACTTCATGATCAACGCGGCGGACGGGGGCGGTGGTTGGGCGGGGTCGGGTGGCGCAGCCACTGCCGTGGGGAGAGGCGGCACGTACGATGGTCGGGTGACTGAGGCTGCGACGACTCCCCGGACCGGCAAGCGCGTGCTCCTGGCCAAGCCCCGCGGCTACTGCGCGGGCGTGGACCGGGCGGTGCAGACCGTCGAGGAGGCGCTCAAGCTCTACGGCGCCCCGATCTACGTGCGCAAGCAGATCGTGCACAACAAGCACGTGGTGCGCACCCTGGAGGCCCAGGGCGCGATCTTCGTGGAGGAGAACGAGGAGGTGCCCGAGGGCGCCACCGTGATCTTCTCCGCCCACGGCGTCGCCCCCGAGGTGTACGAGCAGGCCCAGGCCCGCTCGTTGAAGGCCATCGACGCGACCTGTCCGCTGGTCACCAAGGTGCACCAGGAGGCGAAGCGGTTCGCCGCCGAGGACTACGACATCCTGCTGATCGGCCACGAGGGGCACGAGGAGGTCGTCGGCACCGCTGGTGAGGCCCCCGCGCACATCCAGCTGGTGGACGGCCCGGACGGCGCCGACAAGGTCACCGTCCGTGACCCGAACAAGGTCGTCTGGCTCTCCCAGACCACCCTCTCGGTGGACGAGACGATGGAGACCGTGGCCCGGCTCAAGCGGCGGCTGCCGCTGCTCCAGTCGCCGCCCAGCGACGACATCTGCTATGCCACCTCCAACCGACAGCACGTGGTCAAGGAGATCGCCCCCGACTGCGACGTGGTGATCGTGGTCGGTTCGCGGAACTCCTCCAACTCGGTACGCCTGGTCGAGGTGGCCCTGGACGCCGGCGCCCGCGCCGGCCACCTGGTCGACTTCGCCCACGAGATCGACGACGCCTGGCTGGCGGGCGCCCGCACGGTCGGGCTGACCTCCGGCGCCAGCGTGCCCGACGAGCTGGTGCAGCAGGTGCTGGCACACCTGGCCGAGCGCGGCTTCACCGACGTGGAGGAGGTCCTCACCGCCAACGAGCGGCTGACCTTCTCGCTGCCGCAGGAGCTCAAGCGGGACATGAAGGCCGCCGCGGCGGCGGCCCGGCCCTGAGGGTCGGCGCCGGCGGGAACGGGATGCGGCCGGCGTACGTCCGAACCGGTATGAAGACCATGCGGACGGCGGTACCGGCACTGCTCCTCTGCGCCGCCCTCAGCGCCTGCGGCGGCCAGGGCACCGACACCGGGAACCCGCCCCCCGAGCCATCAGGAGGCAGCACGGTGACCGTGCCCCCGACCAGCGACCCGACCGACCCGGTCACCCCGCAACCGGCCACCCCGCAGCCGCCCACCGTCGTGCCGCCGACGAAGAAGCCGGCCGGCCCGAGCCTGCCGCCCGGTCCCGGGGCGCACACCCTCACCGGCACCGTGGCGGCCGGGGTGGAGCCCAACTGCCTGCTGCTCGACGGCTATCTGCTGGTCGGCGGCCCGCGCGACGTGCTGCGGCCGGGCGCCAAGGTGACCGTCGAGGGCCGGGTGCAGCCCGACATGATGACCACCTGCCAGCAGGGCACCCCGTTCGTGGTGGAGGCCGCCAGCCGCGCCTGACGCCCGGCCGGCGCGGCCCGGCCCCGAACGCGCGGAAGGCCCGCCCCCGACCGGGGACGGGCCTTCCGGCTCACCGCCGTACGGCTCAGCCGACGTTCTGGACGATCACGTCGCCGCTGCCGATGAGGATGTTGGTGTCGGTGCGCACCTGGACGGTGCCGTAGAGCACCCGACCGCTGCCCGGCGCCGCCTGCACGGTCACCGCGCCCGGCACCTGCCACGTCGCACCCGTCGAGCGCGCCGCGTTCGCGTCGGTCACCGTCACCGAGCCGAAGGCCGGGTTGGTGAAGACGTCGATGTAGTTGTAGGTGGTGGTGCCGGACGGCACCGCGTACCCGTCGACCCGGACCTTCCAGGCGCCCGGCTTCGGGTTGCCGATGGTGACCGACTCCTCCGAGTCACCGTCGGCGCTCTGGCCGGCCGCGACGCAGGTCCCGGACGTGCAGTCGAGCACGAACAGGTCCAGGTCGGCGCCCGGGTCCGAGGTGCCGCCGATGGTGGCGCGGAACTGGGTCGAGCCCGGCGCCACCGTCACGTCGTACTCCTGCACCTCGTGCGCGGCGACGGTGGGCGTGCCCCGCTTCGCGCTGCCCAGTGACCCGCCGCCGACCGCCCGGCCGGTGAACGAGCCGAGTGAGCTGGTCAGGCTGTACGACCGGTTCACCGTGCCGCCCAGCGGAGCGGACTCGATCACGTCCGGGTTCGGGGTGACCGTGGCGCCCAGCACGGAGGCGGTCAGGGTGAACGGGATCCACTCCGCGTCCGAGGTACGCCGACCGTCCACGGTGACCTCCCACACCCCGGCGAGCGGGTTGGAGGTGGTGCGGCTGTTCGGCGAACCGGTGCTGCACGCGCCCGCCGCCGGCGAGTAGCAGGAGGTCGACGCGTTGTCGTCGATCGCCACGCCGTACGGGTGGTAGCGCAGGAAGCGCGCCTGGCCGGTGCCCGCCGTGCCGTCCGGCCCGGTGAAGTCGACCTTCAGCGCCGGGGTGTTCGCCGGCACCGCGAAGTAGTAGTGCAGGGACTGGTTGCGCCCCACCTTGCCGGTGACCTGGACCTGGTAGTTCGCGCTCGGCACGAAGGCGTACGGCGCGATCACCGTGTTCAACGTCTGGTAGTCGATCCCGGTGGTGGCCGGGTCGTCCAGCCGCAGCACGGCCGAGTGCGCACCCGGGCCGGCCGGGTTGATCCGGACGGTCACGGTCACCGGCTTGTTCAGCGGCAGCGCCACCGAGGCGTCGGTGGCGAAGGTGCCGTCGTTGCCCACCCAGGACAGGTTGTAGGTGACGGCGTTCGAGCCGCCGGTGGTGCGGGTGAAGGTGTACGTCCGGGTGTAGGCCCGGCCGGCGGTCACGCCCTCCCGGTCGTAGATGCCGACGCCGAAGCCCGGCTTGGCCAGGAAGCCGCCGAGCACCGTGTGCACCGGCACCGAGGAGGTGATGCCGACCGTCTTGATGTTCTTACGCAGCAGCTCGTACGCGGCGGGGACGTCGATCAGGCCCGCGCCCTGCTCGTACGCGCCGGTGTCGCCGATGAACCGGGCCGAGGACATGATGGCCTGCCGCAGTTGGGCCGGCTTGCGCTGGAAGCCCTGCGCCTTGGCCGCGCCGACCAGCAGCGCGCCCGCGCCCGCCGCCTGCGGAGAGGCCATCGAGGTGCCGTTGAACATCGCGTAGCCCGGCGGCAGGGCGTACGTGCCGGCGACCGGGCCGCCCGGCTGCCAGGTGGGCACGGTGGAGATGGCCGAGCCCGGGGCGATCACGCTGGGCTTGAAACCGCCGTCCTCACGCGGGCCGCGCGAGCTGTAGTAGTGCAGGCTCTCCGGGTACGGGGAGCTGGAGCCGTAGTTGGCCCGCCAGGTGGCGTCGGTGACGTACGAGCCGATGCTCAGCACCCGCTCGGCCACCGAGGGGTCGCCGACGGTGTTCAGACCCGGGCCGCTGTTGCCGGCCGAGATGAACATCTGCACGTCGTGGGTGTCGATCAGCCGGTTGTAGAGCAGCGCGCGGGTGTTGTTGCCGTCGTTGAGCGACGGCAGGCCACCGATCGACATGTTGATCACGTCGACGTTCGCCTGCTTCGCGGCGTAGATCATGCCCTCGATCAGCGCGCTGGAGGTGCAGCCCGCGACGAAGAGGCAGACCCGGACCGAAACGATCTTGGCGCCGGGGGCGACGCCGGTCATCGCGCCGCCGAACAGCCCGTTGCCGGCGGTGATGCCCGCGACGTGCGAGCCGTGGGCGCCGGAGACGATGCCGATGTTGACGAACTTGTTCTTGCCGTCGACCTGCACGACGAACGGCATCGACTCGTTGATCGCGGTCGCCGGGTTGTCGGTGCCGAAGGTGCCGACGTCGTTGCGCGCCTTGTAGTCGGTCATCGCCTTCTCGTCGGCGAAGGAACCGTCCTGGTCGGTGTCGACCCAGACGTTGCTGCCGCCGTCCCAGAGCACGCCGAACTGGCCGCTGCTGCCGGCCGGGTTGCCGTCCCGGTTGACGTCGTTGCCGACCTCGCCGCCCAGCCGGGCGTCCCGCTCGTTGAAGAGGCCGAAGCGGTAGGACCGGTTCCCGGGGGCGGTCCAGCTCCGCCCGCCCTCGGTGAACGTCGGGCCCGACACGTTGCGGCTCATGCTGACCCAGGTCGGGTCGCCGTCGGCGCTCGGGTGGGTGTAGGTGACCCAGTCGACGATCTTGCGTTCGCCGGTGGTGGTCTTCTGCAGCGCCGGGTGCGACAGGTCGACACCGGTGTCCAGGATGCCGACGGTCACCCCGCGTCCGTCGAGGGTGGGGTGGTCGGCGAGGAACCGGGTCGCGCCCAGGTCCCGGATCGGCAGGTACGGGTTGTCCTGCGGCGTGGCCTTGCCCGGTGCGGGCTGCGGGGTGACCGGCTGGGAGCCCGCCGGCTCCGGGTCCGGCAGCGGCGTCGCCGCGTCGATCTCGGTGGTCTGCACGCCGGCCAGACCGGTGACCCGCTCGACGCGGTCGGTCGGCACCTCCGCGCGCAGGTAGCCCAGGTCGTCGTCCCGGTACGAGACGGTGGCGCCGAGCGCGGTGAGCCCGGCGGCGGCCGTGGCGGACTGGCCGGACACGGCGCCGACCAGCAGGGTGAGGCTCTGCTCGCCCTCCTGCCGGGCCTCGGCGAGCCGCTCCTGGTCGGTGGGGGTGAGGCCGACGCTGCTGCTCTTCAGCACGTCGGTGGGGGTCGGTTCGGCGCTCGCGGGGTTGCCGGCGAAGGCCAGGGTCAGCGCGCCGGCGGTGACCGCCGACGCCACGAGCGCGACCGGTTTCCGGGCGCGCCCGCTGCGGGGTCTGCTCACGTCTCTTCCTCCGAGGGAGAGCAAGTGCCCTGGATCAGGGCAGGGGATGTGACGGCCACGTGTCACGACACGTCGACCACCGTCACCGGATCAGCGACGGAGATGTGGCCTGCGTTACGTGAACTGGCTGCCAGGCAACCGTGCCGCCGATCGTTGCCTGACGACAAGTGATAACGGCCGGCACCGCACGTCGATCGTCCAATCCCGACCGGCCGGGTGGTGGATGCCCGCACCCCCTCCGAACGGCGGAAGCCCGCCCCCGGCACGCCGGGGACGGGCTTCCGCTGGTGCGGTACGCGGTCAGTTCACCGCGCCGATGGACACCGAGCCGCGGCCGACGACCGCACCCTCGGTGGTGGTGACGGCCAGGTCGCCGTAGAGCTCACGACCGGCGGCCGGGGTGGCCAGGGCGGTCACCGTGCCGGTGAGGGTCGCGGTGGCGCCGTTGGGCAGCGGCAGCGTGGTCGCCGGGGCGCTGACCGAGCCCAGCGCGGCCGACGCGAACGAGTCCCGGTAGTCGTACGCGGTGCTGCCGCCCGCGCCGTCCACCGCGTACCCGTCCACGACCACCCGGTAGCTGCCCGGGGCCGGGTTGAGCAGGGTGACGGCCTCCTCGGAGTCACCGTCGGCCTGGTATCCCACCCGGGTGGCGCCCAGGAAGACGTACAGGTCGAGGTCGGTGCTCGGGTTGGCCGGGTTGCCGATCCGGGCGGTGAAGCTGGACACGCCGGCCGGCACGTCGACCGTGAACTCCTGCGTGGTGCCCTCGGTGATGGTCGGCCGCTCGGCGCGCACGCTGGACAGCGGGCCGCCCACGCCGCTCACCGAGACCGGGCCGAAGGTGTTGGTCAGGCTCCAGCTCACCTGGGTGGGCTTACCGGCGGTGACCGCCGGCAGCTCGACCACGGCCGGCTCGACCTTGACGCCCTGCACCCGCGCCTGCAACTGGTACGGGTTGTCCAGACTCGGCGAGGTGCGCCGCGCCTCCACCTCGATCTCCCACACGCCCGGGATCGGGTTCTGGTAGTCCCGCTCCTGCGGCTTGCAGGCGGCGGCGTCGGAGAAGTTGGTGTAGCAGCCGAGGCTCGAGGTGCTGTCCACCGGCACGCCGTACGGGTTGATCGCGATGAACCGGGTCTGCGACCCGGTGGCGATGCCGGAGAGGTTCACCTGGAGTGCCCCGGCGCCCGGCGGCACCGTGACGAAGTACGAGGTGAAGCCGTTGCGCTCGACCGAGCCCTCGGCGACGAAGGAGTACTTCGGCTTGGTCACCTCGTTGCCGGCGACCACCACGGTGGAGACCTCGAAGTCGACCACGGAGGTGGCCGGGTCGTCGACGGTCATGATGGCGCCGTGCGCGCCGGCCGTGGCCGGCTTGGCCTTCACGTTCACCGTGACGGTCTTGTTCAGCGGCAGGGTGACGCTGGCCGGCGCCGAGAAGGTGCCGTCGTTGCCCCGGAAGGCGATGTTGTGCCTGAGGTTGCCGGCCGGCCCGCTGGTGCGGGTCAGCTTGACCGCGTACTGGCGGTTCTCCTTGACCTGCTGACCGCCCCGGTCGGCGGCGCAGCGGTTGTGGATGCCGGTGCCCACGTTCGGGCTCGGCTCGAAGATGCCGAGGTCCCGGTTGTACTTCGCCAGGTTGCCGGAGAGCTCCGTGCAGACCGGCGCCTCCGAGGTGTACGCCCGGGTCGACACGCCCGCCTTGAGCAGGTTCCACGCGCCCGGGACGTTGAACATGCCGTAGCCCTGGGCGTACGTCGGGACGCCCGCGATCGGCTTGGCGGCGGTGTAGATGGCCCGGCGCAGCGCGGCCGGGGTGACCGCCTGGTCGGTCGCCTTGGCGGCCGACAGCAGCAGCGCGGCGGCGCCGGTGGCCTGCGGCGAGGCCATCGAGGTGCCGTTGAGCATCTGGTAGCCCGGGGGCAGCGGGTAGCCGGCCTCGGCCACCGGAACCCCCGGCTGCCAGGTCGGCGCGGTGGAGATGGCCGAACCGGGGGCGGCGATGTTCGGCTTGAAGGCACCGTCCTCGCGGGGGCCGCGCGACGAGAAGTTGAACAGCGCGTTCTGCTTGCGGACCACCGAGCCGTAGTTGGCCAGCCAGGTGTCCTTGCTGATGTTCGCCGCGACGCTGACCACGTTGGCGGCGACCGAGGGGTCACCGACCGTGTTCAGGCCCGGGCCGGAGTTGCCGGCGGAGATGAACATCTGCACGCCGTACGTCTCGATCAGGGTGTTGTAGAGCTCGGCGCGGGCGTTGGCGCCGTCGTTCAGCGCCGGCAGGCCGCCGATCGACATGTTGATCACGTCGACCTTGCGGTTGACCACCAGGTCGACCATGCCGGTGGTGAGCGCCGCGTAGGTGCAGCCGCCGCCCCAGGAGCAGGCGCGGGCGGAGACCAGCTTGGCGCCGGGGGCCGCGCCGTCGAACGCGCTGTTGCCCAGCATGTCGTTGGCGGCGGTGATGCCGGCGACGTGGGTGCCGTGGGTGCTCTCGATGATGCCGATGTTGACGTAGTCGACCAGGCCGGGGCCGCCGGCCGGGGTGGTGTCGACGTTGCGCCGGTACTCCACGACGAACGGCATCTGCTCCCGGACCCCGGTGGCCGGGTTGTCCGTGCCGAAGTGGCCGACCTGGAACTTCTCCTTGTACGGCCGCATCACCTCGTCGTCGGTGAAGTCGTTGTTCTGGTTCACGTCGACGCGGATGTCGCCGTTGGCCGGGTTGTAGAGGACGCCCCAGGCGTCGGTGGTGTCGCCGTCGCGGTTCACGTCGCCGGCCGGGTCGCTGCCCAGCGTGGTGGACTCGCGGAAGGTGTTGAACCGGTAGGTGCCCGCCGGGGCGGTCCAGGTGACCGCGGACGAGCCGCTGCCGATGGTGAAGCTCGGGCCCTTGACCTCGGTGAGCATCGGCCGCCAGGTGGCGTCCTCGAGCGGGTCCGTCGCGGTGACCCAGTCGACGATCTTGCGCTCGCCGGTGGTGGTCCGCTGCAGCGCCGGCTGGTCCAGGTCCACCCCGGAGTCCATGATGCCGATGGTGACGCCGCGGCCGTCCCAGGTCGGGTGGGCGGCCTTGAACGCCTCCGCGCCCGTCTCGTTGGTCGGCATGTACGGGTTGACGGCGCCGGTGTCCGTCCCCGGCCCGGCCAGGGTCTGGCCCTGCTTGGCGACCTTCGCGCCGGCCGGGGCGGCCTCGGGAGTCGGGTCTGGCAGCTTGATGGTCTCGTCCAGGTCGACCGCGGAGACGCCGGGCAGCGTGGCGGCCTTCAGGACCTTGCCGGTGGGCACCTTGGCCAGCACGAAGCCGACCTGGTCGTAGCGCTGGCTGACCGAGGCGCCGAGGCCCTTGAGGCCGTCGGCCACCTTGCCGGCCGAGCCCTTCTTGGCGGCGATGATCAGGGTGACGGTCGGGGCGTGCTTCGCCTTCGCCTCGGTGAGCAGCTTGGCGTCGTGCGCGCCGAGAACCTCGACCGGGGTCGGCTCGGAAGCGTCGGTGGGGGCGGTGGGGGCTGCGCTCGCGGTCGCGGCGCCACCCCCGACGGTCATGGCGCCGGCGGCCAGGACCGAGGCGAAGAGCGCGGCGGAGGTACGCCGGCTCCGGTTGCGGGGTTGACTCACGTTCTCTTCCTCCAGAGAACAGGGCCCTTCAGACACAGGGCACGCGTGCTGCCGATCCTCTGGGCGGCCCGGCGTCGATGTCGATACTCCGAAGTAGGTTGTGACCAGTCCGTGACGTCGATACGTCATCGTCGTCACGCCAGGGCTGGCGTCAGGCAGGGCCTGGCGTCACGCGGGGTGCAGCCCCTCCGCCGAGCGGACGGCCGATGTGGACCGGGCCGCACCGTCGGCCTCCACCAGCTCCGGCGCCTGCGGCTGCCGGGGCGCCAGCTCGATCTGCGCCGGGCTGGCCAGCTCCTCGTCGGAGACGCCCAGCTCGGCGAGCTTGCGGGCGCTGACCAGCACCCGGGCCTCCAGCGACCCCACGGCTCGGTTGTACGCGGTCACCGCCCCGCCCAGCGAGGAGCCCAGCTTGCCCACGTGATCGCCCAGGGTGGACAGCCGTCCGTAAAGCTCGCGGGCCAGCGAGTGCACGGCCACCGCGTTGCGGGCCAGCGCCTCCTGCCGCCACGAGTAGGCGACCGTGCGCAGCAGCGCGACCAGGGTGGCCGGGGTGGCCAGCACCACGTCGCGGGCGAACGCGTGCTCCAGCAGCGTCGGGTCGCGCTGCAACGCCACGTCCAGGAACGGGTCGGCCGGCACGAACAGCACCACGAACTCGGGGGTCTGGTCGAACGCCGACCAGTAGGACTTGGCCGCGAGCTGGTCGACGTGCGCCCGTAGGTGCTTCGCGTGCGCGTCGAGGTGGGTGTCGCGCCCCCGCTCGTCGCGGGCCTCCATCGCGGTCAGGTACGCGTCGAACGGCGCCTTGGCGTCCACCACCACGCTCCGGCCGCCGTGCAGCCGGACCACCAGGTCGGGGCGTACGCCCTGGTGGTCGGTGGCGGCGGTGACCTGCTCGGAGAAGTCGCAGTGCGCCAGCATCCCGGCGGCCTCGACGATCCGGCGCAACTGGTGCTCGCCCCACCGGCCGCGCACCTGCGGGGCGCGCAGCGCCGCCACCAGCTGCTTGGTCTCGGTGCGCAGCTCGCCGGAGACCGTGCTCATCGCGCGGACCTGCTCACGCAGCTCGGCGTACGCGTCGACCCGCTCACGTTCCAGCTCGCCCACCCGCAGCTCGTAGCGGCGCAGGGTGTCGTGCAGCGGAGCCACCGCCCGGGCCACCGCCTCCTGCGACTGGGCCGTCGCCTCGTAGCTCAACGCCCGCATCGACTGCTCCAGCCGCCCCTCGCCCTCCCGGGTGGCCGCGAGGGTGGCCTCCAGCCGGGCGATCTCGGCCGCCGCCCGGGACCGGGCGGCGAACCAGCCCAGCGCGCCGCCCGTGGCGAGGCAGAGCACCACCACGGCCAGCGTCGAGAAGCTCATGCCGTGCACTTTGCCAAACGGGTACGACGTGCGCGCGCTGGGTACCTTCGAGGTCATGGTGAGAGGCTCGCTGTGCCTGGTACTGGTGCTGATGCTCGGAGGTGCGCTCATGTTGTGGCGGTGGGGGAGCCGGTCGCGCCGGGCCACCGAGCTCGCGGACGCCCGGGCCGAGGCACAGCGGTGGTACGAACGCCTCGGCGGCCAGCTGATGAACCTGCACGGCGACGCCCCGGCGGTACGCCAGGCCCTCGCGGACGCCGGTGAGCGGTACAACGCGGCCGGCTCACAGCTGGAGCAGGCGCGTACCCCGCACCAGTTCGCGCTGGCCCGGGAGACCGCGTTGGAGGGGCTGACGTACATCCGGGCGGCACGCACCGCCCTGGGCGTCGACCCCGGCCCCGAGCTGCCCCCGCTGGCCGCCGCGCGGGGCGCCGGCCAGCTCACCCGGGAGCGCGAGGTGAACGTGCAGGGGCAGACCTTCCGGGCCGGCCCGCAGCCGGGCGCCGGCACGCCGTACTACTTCCCGGGCGGCAACTACCACGGCCGGCGGGTGCCCGCGGGCTGGTACTCGACCCCGTGGTGGAAGACGGCGCTGGGCGCCGGCGCCGGCGTGCTCGGCGGCATGCTGATCGCCGACGCGCTCTTCTCGCCCGCCTTCGCCGACCCGGGCTACGACGCCGGCTACCAGGAGGGCTTCCAGGACGGGTTCGGCGACGGCCAGGACTACGGCGACACCGGCAACGACTTCGGCGGCGACCAGGGCAACGACCTCGGCGGTGGCGACTTCGGCGGCGGTGGCGACTTCGGCGGCTGGGGCGGCGGCGACTTCGGTGGCGGGGACTTCGGCGGCGGCGACTGGTGACCCCAAGGCAGCCGAAGCCGCCGACGAAGCCGCAGCCGTGCCCGCCAGCTCACCCGACGGGTGTTTAAGCGGGGGCCCCTGCTATGCGGAAAGCGTTGAGCGGGGGCCCCCTCCTAACGCCTCAGCCGGTGTTGCGCATGCCGGCGGCGATGCCGTTGACCGTGGTGAGGAGGGCCCGCTCCAGGGCGGTGCCGTCGTTCGGCGGGCGCCGGCCGCCCGGCGCGGTCGCCACCGCCCGCCCGGCGGCCCCGGAGTCCCGGTACTGGCTCAGCAGCGCCACCTGGAGGTGGTGCAGCGGCTCCAGGTAGGTGTCCCGTACCGCCAGGGTGCGCTGGAGCACCGGGGAGCCCTCCAGCAGGGCCGGGGAGGCGGTGATCGCCAGCACCTCACGCTTGGTCAGCTCGTACTCCTCCTCGATCTTCGCGAAGATCGGGTGGAGCTTCCTCGGGACCAGGGTCTCGACGTACCGGCGGGCGATGGACAGGTCGGTCTTGGTCAGCATCATCTCGACGTTCGACAGGAACGTGCGGAAGAAGTGCCAGCTGCGGTGCATCTCGGCCAGCACGTCCTCCAGCCCGGCGGCCCGGGCGGCGGCCAGGCCGGTGCCCACGCCGAACCAGCCGGGCACGATCTGCCGGGTCTGCGTCCAGCCGAACACCCACGGGATCGCCCGCAGGCCGGACAGGCCGGCGCCGGTGTTCGGCCGCTTCGCCGGCCGGGAGCCGATGTTCAGCTGGCCGAGCAGCTCGGTCGGGGTGGACGCCCAGAAGTACGCCGGCAGGTCCGGGTCCTCGACCAGCGACCGGTACCGTCCGTACGCCGCATCGGACACCACGTCCATCGTGGCGTCCCAGCGCTCCAGCATCTCGGCGGGCTGCCGGGGCGCGGTGTGCAGCAGCGTCGCCTGGAGCACCGCGGCCACGGTCAGCTCCAGGTTCTCCCGGGCCAGGGCGGGCAGGGTGTACTTGTCGGAGATGACCTCACCCTGCTCGGTCACCTTGATCGCGCCGTCCAGGGTGCCGTACGGCTGGGCCAGGATCGCGTCGTGCGTCGGCCCGCCGCCGCGCCCCACCGTGCCGCCCCGGCCGTGGAAGAGCCGCAGGTGCACGCCGTGCCGGGCGGCCACGTCGCGCAGCGCCCGCTGGGCCCGGTGGATGGACCACTGGCTGGTGGTGATGCCGGCCTCCTTGTTGGAGTCGGAGTAGCCGAGCATCACCTCCTGCACGTCCCCCCGGGCGGCCACCAGCGCCCGGTACGCCGGCAGCGACAGCAACTCGTCCAGCAGCTCGCCGCCGGCGTTCAGCTCGGCGGGGGTCTCCAGCAGCGGCACGAAGCCGACCCGGGCCCGGCCGGTGTGCACGTCGACCAGGCCGGCCTCGCGGGCCAGCACCACGGCGGCGAGCACGTCGTCCACGCCGAGGGTCATCGAGATGATGTACGACTCGATCACCTCGGTGCCGAACCGGTCCTGCGCCTCGCGGATGGTGCCGAACACGTCGAACGTCTTGCGCGCGTTCTCGGTCAACGGGGTGTCCAGCGTGGAGAGCGGGCGCCGTCCGGTCAGCTCGTCGGCGAGCAGCTTGGTGCGCTCCAGCCGGCTCAGCGCCGGGTAGTCGGGGACCTCGCCGACGGCCTCGTAGAGCTGGGCGAGGACCGCGTGGTGCGCCTCGGCGTGCTCGCGTACGTCCATGGTCGCCAGGTGCAGCCCGAACGCGGAGACGGTACGGATCGTCGAGGCGAGCCGGCCGACGGCGGTGAGCTGCCCGGAGTTGCGGGCCAGCGAGGCGCGCAGCAGCTCCAGGTCGGCGATCAGCTCGGCCGCGCCGCGGTAGTCCCGGCCGGGTACGTGCGCGGTGCCGTTGCGCAGCCGCTCCCGGGTGTTGGCCAGCTTGGCGCGTACGCAGCGGGCCTTGAGCCGGTACGGCTCCTCGGCGTTGACCCGGCGGAACCGGGGCGCCACCTCGGGCAGGGCGTCCAGGTCGGCGGCGAGACTGGCGGAGAGGTCCAGCGAGACGGCGCGCAGCCGGCGGGAGACGGAGACCTCGTTGATCAGCTCGTCCATCGCCTTCTCGGTGGCGGCGATGCCGTGCTCGTGCTGGATCGCCAGCACGTCGCGGGTGACCAGCGGGGTGACGAACGGGTTGCCGTCCCGGTCGCCGCCGATCCAGGTGCCGAAGGTCAGCGGCCGGGCCGTGGGCGAGGTCTCCACGCCGAGGGTGCGCAGCGTGTCGGCGAGGTCGTCGAGCACCTGCGGCGCGGCCTCTGCGTGCAGGTCACGCAGGTAGTAGATGGCGTTGCGGGCCTCGTCGGTCGGGTCCGGCCGGTCCAGCCGCAGCTCGTCGGTCTGCCACATCAGGTCGAGCAGCTCGGCCAGCCGCCGGTTCGCCGGCCCCTCGTCGCTGGCGCCGTAGAGGATGGCGTTGGCGGTCTCGGCGTCCAGCTCGTCGGCGATCGCGCGCAGCTTGGACAGGATCGACCGGCGGGCCGCCTCGGTGGGGTGGGCGGTGAAGACCGGGCGGACGGCGAGCCGGCGGGCGGCGGCCGCTATCTCCTCGGCCGGCACCCCGCGCTCGGCGATCATCTTGGCCGCCTGGTCCAGCCAGCCGCCGTGCGTGGCCCGGCGCCGGCGCAGGTCGCGGGCCCGGTGCACCTGCTCGGTGATGTTGGCCAGGTGGAAGTAGGTGGAGAAGGCCCGGGCCAGCTTGGTGCCGGTGGTGACGTCGAGGCCGCCGAGGCGTTGGGCGGCGGCCGGGGCGTCGGAGCGGACCTGGGCGCGGATCTCCTCGACCAGGTCGAGCAGCGGGCGGCCCTCCTGGCGGGCCAGGGTCTGCCCGAGCAGGGTGCCGAGCCGGCGGATGTCGGCCCGCAGGGCGGCGTCCGGGCCGTCGTGGTCGTGCTGGTCGGTCACGTCGCGCTCCTCACGTCAGTACGAAGGACAGCGCTGTCCGACTCCGTCGATCGTATCCAGGTCGCCCCCGATGAGCGGAAGGGCCCCGCGATGTCGCGCCGCGCACAACGCGCGAATCGACCGCCGGCTCAGCCATCGGCGGGCCGCTCGCCGGCGGGGGCGGGCCGGCTGCGGGCGGCCCCACCCGCCAGTCGAAGTAGACCACCGACCGACCGGGGCAGCCAGTCCCGCAGCCGTTCCGACTCCTCGCCCACGCCGTCAGCCTAGGTAAGGCGGGAGCCCCTCCTATCGCTTTCCGGATAGGAGGGGGCCCTTGTTAACAACGATGCTTGCCAACGAGGGGGCACGCTAGGGTCTGGGCATGACGCTGCCGGGTTACCCGCCGAAGCCGCGGCCGGGTGATCGGGTCGCCGTCGTGTCGCCCTCCGCCGGCCTGTCCGGGCTCTTCCCGCACGTGCACGAGCTGGGCCTGCGCCGGCTGCGGGAGGAGTTCGGCTTGGAGCCGGTGGAGTTCCCGACCACCCGGGTGCCGCGCGCCGACCCGCGCGACCGGGCCCGGGACCTGACCGCCGCCTTCGCCGACCCGACGATCACCGCGGTGCTCGCCACGGTCGGCGGGGACGACCTGATCACCGTCACCCCGCACCTGGACGACGCGGTGCTGCGGGCCAACCCGAAGCCGTACTTCGGCTACTCCGACAACACCAATGTGCTCAATCACCTGTACCGGCTGGGGATCGTGGCGTACCACGGTGGGTCGGTGCTGGTGCACCTCGGTCGCCCCGGCAAGCCGCACCCGCTGACCTTCGACTCGCTGCGCGCCGCCCTCTTCACCTCCGGCTGGTACGAGCTGACCCCGGCCGCGGAATGGGGCGACGAGCCGCGCGACTGGCGGGACCCGGCGGCGCTGGCGGAGGAGCCGGTGATGCTCCCGGGTGAGGGCTGGCGCTGGCATGGGCCGGCCCGGGTGGTGGAGGGACGCACCTGGGGCGGCTGTCTGGAGATCCTGCACTGGCTGGCGGCCACCGACCGGGTCCCGTCGGCGGCCGACCTGGCCGGCTCGGTGCTGGTCTTCGAGACCTCCAACGAGCTGCCGGACGCCCGGGAGGTGTTCCGCATCCTGCGGAACATGGGGGAACGCGGGCTGCTCGCCGCCTTCCCGGCGGTGCTGGTCGGCCGGGCCAAGGCGTGGGACTTCGACCGCCCGCACAGCGTGCCCGAACGGCAGGAGTGGGCTGACGAGCAGCGGGTGGCGGTGACTCGGGCGCTGGCCGAGTACGCCGACGACCCGGTGGTGGTCTTCGACGTCGACCTCGGCCACACGGACCCGCAACTGATCGTCCCGTACGGCGGGGAGGTCCGGGTGGACGCGGTCGAGCGCCGGATCGCGGTGCGCTACTGACGGTGCGGGGCCGCCGGGCCGCGGGGAGCCCGTACGGGCCGATCCTGCGGCCTGAGTCAGCCGTCGACGACGGCGAAGGCCCGGACCGGGAAGCCGTCCATGCCGGCGATCATCGGTGGCGCGGCGGTGAACCGGAAGCCCGTGGTCGGCAGCGCGTCCAGGTTGGTCAGGTGCTCCACCACCGGGATGCCGGCGGCCAGCAGCGCGCTGTGCGCGGGCCGGCGCCCCTCGGCCGCCGGCCCGCTGTCGTCGATGTTGACCGAGTCGATCCCGACCAGCGCCGCTCCCGCCGCCGCCAACCACTCGGCGGCCTCGCCGGCAAGGTACGGGTGGGTGTGGTCGCCGTACCGGTCGGTGCCGAAGTGGGCGTCCCAGCCGGTGCGCAGCAGCACCGCCCGGCCGGCGACCTCGTACGAGGCGAGCATCGCCGGGCCCACCGCTCGCGCCCCGGCGGGCAGCGCCACCAGCAGGCCGGGCAGATCGGCGAGCCGGTCCAGCGGCATCCCGCCGAGGTCGACGCCGCCGGCCCAGCGGTGCGAGGGCATGTCGACGTACGTGCCGGTGTTGCCGATCATCGTGATCTCGCCGACGTGGAACTCGGTGCCGGCCGCATAGTGGGCCCGGGACGCCTCGTGGGTCAACCACTCCCGGATCGTCGGCCCCGGCCAGCCCGGATAGGTGGTCATCCCGTCGGTGATCACGTGACTCAGCTCGACCAGCCGCCGCCCGGTCCCCGCCCGTCGGTCCATGCCGGCACTCGACCACGGAGCCGGGCGACGGTCAAGGGCGATTCGGAGCGGCGCCGTACGCGGGGCAGGGGGGTGCGTCACGTACGGCGCCGTCCTGGGTGCCCGGCGACCGGCTGGCACCGGGGTGCGGCCCCGGGGGAGCGGGCTCCCGGGCCCCCCCGAACAGGCCCGCGTTCCCGCGTCGCCGCTATGGCGAACCCCGGGGCGACACGGTCCATCGTCGCCCCGGGGTTCGCTCCCGTTCTTGAACTTTCTTGCTCGCTTCGCGACCTGTCTTCCGTTCGCGACTGCGGGGCTCGCAACCCCGGCTCACTCCTCGCGCTCACACCGCGGCTCAGGACCGGCGGGCCTCGGGCGCGGTGAGCAGCCGGCGCAGCCGGGCCGGCGGGTGGCCCACCTGGGCGCGGAGCACCCGGGTCAGGTGCGCCTGGTCGGCGAAGCCGTACTCGCTGGCCAGCGCGCCCAGCGGGCGGTCCTCCGGCTCGGCGAGGGTGTCCAGCACCGCGCGGACCCGTAGCCGGTTCCGGTACGCGGTCAGGCTGCTGCCGGTCATCCGCTGGAAGACCCGGCTCAGGTGGTGTGGCGAGGCGCCCACCTCGCGGGCGACCTCCGCCAGGCCCAGGGTGAAGTCGGAGTGGGCGAGCACCTCGCGGGCCTGGTCGGCGAGCCTGCGGTGGGCCGCCAGGGTGGCCGGGCGTCGGGAGACCACCCGCTCGACGTCCGCGTCCGGCCCGCCCGCCGACAGCCCGCTGTACTCGAAGAGCCGGGCCAGGAACCGGTGCAGCCGCTCGGTTGCCTCGAACCCGTCCAGCCCGCGCCGGAACTCGGCGACCAGCATCCGGTGTGCCAGGTCGAAGGAGGCGTCGGAGGAGCCGTCCCAGCCGTCGCGTTCCAGCCAGCGCGCCGCGTCACCGCGGGCCGCCAGCACCGCCGGGTCGATCTCCAGGCAGGTGTACGAGTCGCCGCAGCCGTACGGGTGGGCCACCCGCATCTCGTCGCCGGGCCGGGTGAGGGTGACCGAGGTGGCGTCCGCCAGGCCGTCACGGCCGTTGAGCCATTTCCGGTACGCCCCGGAGCGGCCAAGGATGATCTTGTGGCGGTCCTCGGCGACCACCGGTGTCCAGCCGTGGTCCTCGACGATGCACCGCACCTGATAGATCAGCATTCCCTCGGGGTGGCCGAGCACCCGCCAGCGGGCGGGCGTGGTCGTGCGGCGCGGATCACTGCCGGTTCCCTCCGCGGGCATCCTTCCTCCCGGGTGCTCGTCGCCACCGTGGCGGCCGATCGTCCCCCCGGGGAGATAGTGTCGACCCGGAGGACCCCCCGTCCAGTCCGGGCGCGGGGTGATCGTCGTGCGTTGCGCCTGGAAGTGATGACCACATGCTCACCGGCCTCTACTCCGCCGCCCTGGCCGACCCCGCCCTGACCAGGGCACGCGACCTGGCCCGCTCCGGTGCGGCCGCGGTCGACGGGCTCGACCTGACCGCGCCCGCGGCGCTGCGCCCGTTCGCGGTCGCGGCGGTCGCCGCCGACGAGCCCGCCGGTGGGGCGGGGCGACCGGTGCTGGCCGTCACCGCCACCAGCCGGGAGGCCGATGACCTCGCCGCCGCGCTGGGCAGCCTGCTGCCGGCCGAGCAGGTGGCCGTCTTCCCCTCCTGGGAGACGCTGCCCCACGAGCGGCTGTCGCCGCGCTCCGACACGGTCGGTCGCCGGCTCGCCGTCCTGCGCCGGCTGGCCCACCCCGGGTCCGCCGACGCGCACGGCCGCACCGGTCCGCTGCGGGTGGTCGTCGCCCCGGTCCGCTCGCTGCTCCAGCCGCAGCTCAAGGGACTCGGCGACCTGGAGCCGGTGCAACTCGCCGCCGGTGACGAGGCGGACCTGGAGGAGGTCGCCCGCCGGCTCACCGACATGGCGTACGCCCGGGTGGACCTGGTCACCAAGCGCGGCGAGTACGCCGTGCGCGGCGGCATCCTGGACGTCTTCCCACCCACCGACGAGCACCCCTCCCGGGTCGAGTTCTGGGGCGACGAGGTGGAGGAGATCCGCACCTTCGCCGTCGCCGACCAGCGCACCATCGAGGGCGTACCGATGCTTTGGGCGCCGCCCTGCCGGGAACTGCTGCTCACCCCGTCCGTCCGGAAGCGGGCCGCCGCGCTGGCCGACGAGCACCCCGAGCTGGCCGAGATCCTCGACAAGCTGGCCGAGGGCATCCCGGTCGAGGGGATGGAGTCGCTGGCCCCGGCGCTGATCGGCGCCGACGCGCTGGAGCTGCTGGTCGACTGCATGCCGGCCGGCACCCACGTGCTGCTCTGCGACCCGGAGCGGATCCGCACCCGGGCGCACGACCTGGTCCGTACGTCGGAGGAGTTTCTCCAGGCCAGTTGGGCCGCGGCCGCGACCGGCGGGCAGGCGCCGGTGGACCTCGGGGCCGCCGCCTTCAAGACCCTGGCCGACGTACGCGCGGCGGCCCGCGCCCTGCGCCAGCCGTGGTGGACGCTGTCGCCGTTCGGCCTGGTGGACGCCGCGCCGGCCCGGCAGCCGTGGGAGGACGAGCCGATCGAGGTCGACGTCACCCCCGACGACGCCATCGCGGTGAGCCTGGCCGCGCAGCCCGCCCCGCTCTACCACGGTGAGACCGCCCGGGTGGTCGACGACCTGAAGCGCTGGGCGGGCGAGGGCTGGTCGATCGCGCTGGTCTTCGAGGGGCACGGCCCCGCCCAGCGGGCCGTCGAGGTGCTCCGCGACGCCGGCCTCGGTGCCCGGCTGGTCGAGGAGGTGCCGGCCGCGCCCGCCCCCGGCGAGCTGCTGGTCTCCTGCGGCTGCCTGAGCGCCGGTTTCGTCGACGAGGCGTCCCGGTTCGTGCTGCTGACCGGCAACGACGTCACCGGTGGCCGGGGCACCTCCACCCGCGACATGCGCAAGATGCCCAGCCGGCGGCGCAACACCATCGACCCGCTGGAGCTGAAGGCCGGCGACTTCGTGGTGCACGAACAGCACGGCATCGGCCGCTACGTCGAGCTGGTGCAGCGCACCGTCAACGGCGCGAGCCGGGAATACCTGGTGATCGAGTACGCCGCGAGCAAGCGCAACCAGCCCGGCGACCGGCTCTTCGTCCCCACCGACCAGCTCGACCAGCTCTCCCGCTACGTCGGCGGGGAGCAGCCCACCCTGCACAAGATGGGCGGCTCGGACTGGCAGAAGTCCAAGGCCCGGGCCCGCAAGGCGGTGCGCGAGATCGCCGCCCAGCTGATCCAGCTCTACGCGGCCCGGAAGGCGTCCAAGGGGCACAACTTCGGCCCGGACACCCCGTGGCAGCGGGAGCTGGAGGACGCCTTCCCCTGGCAGGAGACGCCCGACCAGATGGCCGCCATCGAGGAGGTCAAGCGGGACATGGAGCAGACCGTCCCGATGGACCGGCTGATCTGCGGCGACGTCGGGTACGGCAAGACCGAGATCGCCGTACGGGCGGCGTTCAAGGCGGTGCAGGACGGCAAGCAGGTGGCCGTGCTGGTGCCCACCACCCTGCTGGTGCAGCAGCACTACAACACGTTCGCCGAGCGGATGAACCAGTTCCCGATCACCATCCGGCAGCTGTCCCGGTTCCAGACGCCGAAGGAGACCGAGCGGACGCTGGAGATGGTCGCCGACGGCACCGCCGACATCGTCATCGGCACCCACCGGCTGCTCCAGGCGGCCACCCGGTTCAAGCAGCTCGGGTTGGTCATCATCGACGAGGAGCAGCGCTTCGGCGTCGAGCACAAGGAGCACCTGAAGACGCTGCGCGCCTCGGTCGACGTGCTGGCCATGTCGGCCACCCCGATCCCGCGCACCCTGGAGATGGCGATCACCGGCATCCGGGAGATGTCGACCATCGCCACCCCGCCCGAGGAGCGGCACCCGGTGTTGACTTTCGTCGGGGCGTACGACGACCGGCAGGTGGCCGCCTCCATCCACCGCGAGCTGCTCCGCGACGGGCAGGTCTTCTACCTGCACAACCGGGTCGAGTCGATCGAGAAGGCGGCCCGCCGGATCCGGGAGCTGGTGCCCGAGGCCCGGGTCGCGGTGGCGCACGGCCAGATGGGCGAGGAAGCGCTGGAGAAGGTGATGGTCGGCTTCTGGGAGAAGGAGTTCGACGTCCTGGTCTGCACCACCATCGTCGAGTCGGGCATCGACATCCCGAACGCCAACACCCTGATCGTGGAGCGGGCCGACCTGCTCGGCCTGGCCCAGCTGCACCAGATCCGCGGCCGGGTCGGCCGGGGCCGGGAGCGGGCGTACGCGTACTTCCTCTACCCGGGCGACCGGCCGCTCACCGAGAACGCGCACGAGCGGCTGGCCACCATCGCCCAGCACACCGAGCTGGGCGCCGGCATGTACGTGGCGATGAAGGACCTGGAGATCCGGGGCGCCGGCAACCTGCTCGGCGGCGAGCAGTCCGGCCACATCGAGGGCGTCGGCTTCGACCTGTACGTCCGGATGGTCGGCGAGGCGGTCTCCGCCTTCAAGGGTGAGAGCACCGAGGAGGAGACCGAGGTCAAGGTCGACCTGCCGATCGACGCGCACCTGCCGCACGACTACGTCGGGGTGGAGCGGCTGCGGCTGGAGATGTACCGCAAGCTCGCCGAGGCCCGTGACGCCGAGCGGCTGCGCGAGGTGGTCGCCGAGATGACCGACCGGTACGGCGAGCCGCCCGCGCCGGTGCAGAACCTGGTCGCGGTGGCGAACTTCCGGCTGCTGGCCCGCCGGTACGGGCTCACCGACGTGTCGATGCAGGGCAAGCACATCCGGTTCAGCCCGTTGCCGCTGCCCGACTCCAAGCAGCTGCGGCTCAAGCGCTACCACCCGGACTCGGTCTACAAGTCCGCGCTCGACCAGGTCAGCGTCCCCCGGCCGAGCACCCGCCGGGTGGGTGGCGAGCCGCTGCGCGACCAGGCGCTGCTGGAGTGGTGCGCCCAGCTCTTGAAGGATGTCCTCGGCGAGCCCGAGGAGCGGGCTGGGGTTGCCCGCCCCGCAGTGGCGAGCGGTCGGTGACACAGGCGAGCCCGAGGAGCGGGCCGGGGTTGCCCGCCCCGCAGTGGCGAGCGGTCGGTGACACAGGCGAGCCCGAGGAGCGGGCCGGGGTTGCCCGCCCCGCAGCGGCGAGCGGAAGCTCGGAGCGTTGAGCGGGGGCCCCTGCTCCGCCGCAGGCGTTAACCGGGGCCCCGGCCTTGCATCCCGGGTGGGCGGCGTCACAGGGCTGTGCCGGCCGTGAGAGAGTTGCCGTCATGCGTGCTCGCCGTCTTCTCGCCGTCGCCAGCGTGGCGGTCGGTCTCGTCGCCCTCTCCGGTTGCCGTGCCGAGCCGGGTGTCGCCGCGTACGTGGGTGACCACCGGATCACCGAGGATGCCGTCACCGGCGTCCTCGACGAGCTGAAGGGACAGCTCCCGAGTCAGGAGCCGACCCCCACCGGGCAGGAGTCCGCGGCGCCGGCCGGGTCGCGGCTGCCGGCCCGGTCCCAGGTGGTCAGCACCCTGGTGCTGCTCAAGGTGTGCCAGCAGGTCTCCACCGAGAAGAATTACCGGCCGCAGGGCCAGGTGCAGGCGGAGCAGGTCGCCCAGCAGTTCGGCCTGCCGGCCGACGCGGCGTACTCGCAGCGGGTCGCCGAGCTGTACACCTGCCTCTCCGGCGTGCCGGCCGGCCAGCCGGTCGCGCCCACCGAGGAGGAGTTGGCCGCGTTGGTGGCGGCCGGCAAGCAGGCCGGGGCGATCCCGCCGGAGGTGACCGTGGAGCAGGCCGCCGGCCAGCTCGACGGTGACCAGTTGCGCTCCGCGCTGGCCACCCGCAACACCCTGGCCGAGGCGGTCACCGGGTACGACGTGACGGTCAACCCCCGCTACCGCCCGCTGGAGTTCCCGGTGCTCAGCTTCACCGGTGAGGTGCCCGCGGTCAGCGTGCCGCTCGGCGAGTCCGGCAACGATTCGGTGATCGACGCCCGTTGACCACCGCCCGGATCGTCCTGCTGGTCACCTCGCCCCGGCTGCCCGCCGGGTTGCTGACCGCCGCCGCCTGGGACGTCGTACGCTCGGCGCCGGTGCTGGCCGGCGCGGAGAGCGAGTTGACGGCGGTCCTGCGAACGACGGGCGCCGAGGTGACGGTGCTGGCCGAGGCCGGCGCCACCCAGGCGCTGCTGGACGCGGTCGCCGCGCACGGCACGGCGGTCTGGCTGGCCGGCCCGACCGGTGACGAGGCGCTGGCCCGCGAGCTGGGGCTGCGGCTGGCCCGCGAGCCGGGCCTGGCCGAGCTGGAACTGATGTACGGCTCGTGGGACCCGCCCGGCGCCCGGCTGCTCGACGCGGTCGAGGTGATGGACCGGCTGGCCTCGCCCGGCGGTGACCCGTGGAAGCGGTCGCAGACCCATCGCAGCCTGGCCGGCTTCCTGCTGGAGGAGTGCTACGAGGCGTACGACGCGATCAGCGCCGACGACACCGACGCGCTCCGCGAGGAGCTGGGCGACGTGCTGCTCCAGGTGCTGCTGCACGCCCGGCTGGCCGAGGAACTGCCGGACGGGCGGCGCTGGACCGTGGACGACGTGGCCGGCGGCCTGGTCGACAAGATGGTCCGCCGCAACCCGCACGTCTTCTCCGGCGAGGAGGCCGGCTCGATCGAGGAGATCGAGGCGAACTGGGAGCGGATCAAGCGGGCCGAGAAAGTACGCGAGTCGGTGCTGGACGGCATCGCCATGAGTCAGCCCGCGCTCGCCCTGGCGGCCAAGGTCCTGGACCGGGCCGGCCGGGTCGGCCTGGCCGTCCCCCCGCCCCTGGCCGAGTCCCAGGTGGACCCCGAGGCGAGACTCGGCGCCAGCCTGCTGGTCACCGTCGCCGCCGCACGACAGGCCGGCCTCGACCCGGAGGCCGCCCTCCGCCGCGCCACCCTGTCCTACGCCCAAGCCGTCCGCACCGCCGAACAAACCCCCTAACCGCACCCCACCCCGCACCGATGCCGTGATCATGGAGTTGGCGGGGCGACATGTCTGATTCGCCGCCGCCAACTCCATGATCGACGAGGCGGCCGGGTGAGAAGGCCGGGCGAGGCGGTCGGGTCAGGCGATCGGGGCGGGCGCCGGGGTGGGGTGATCGGTAGGGTCGGGCGCATGGAAGCGTTTGTGCCGTTGGCGGAGCGTATCGTGGAGGCCGTGCTGGAGAGCCGGCCCGGGCTGGCCACCTCGGCCGGTGACCACCGGTTCGACGATCGGCTGCCGGACCTTTCCGCGGACGCGGTCGCCGCCGATCGGGCGATGCTCAGGGACGCCGCCGACGCGCTCGCCGAGATCGACCCGGATTCGCTCGACGTCGACCACCGGGTCGACCACGCGCTGCTCACCAGCCTGGTCGACCGGGGGCTGTTCGAGTCGACCGAGATCCGCGCGCACGAGTGGGACCCGCTGCGGCACAATCCCGGCCCGCTGCTGCACGCCCTGCTGTCCCGCCCGTACGCCCCGGCCGAGGTGCGGCTGGCCAGCCTCGCCGGGCGGCTGGGCGCCGTACCGGACGCGCTGGCCACCGCCCGCGCCACGCTGCGGGACATGCCCCGGGTGCATGCCGAGACGGCGGTCGGGCAGTTCACCGGCACGGCCGCGCTGATCCGGGACGAGGTGCCCGCGCTGCTCGCCGAGGCGCCGGCGCTGTACGCCACGGTGGAGCCGGCCGCCACCGCGGCCATCGCCGCGCTGGACGAGTTCGTCGCCTGGCTGCGCACCGGCCTCGCCGCCGACACCGGCCCCGGGCGGGACCCGCGACTGGGCCGGCGGCTGTGGGAGGCGCGGCTCTGGCACACCCTGGACACCGAGCTCTCCGCCGCCGAGGTGCAGCGGCGTGCCTGGGCCAACCTGGAGCGGGTCACCGACGAGATCCGGGCCGCCGCGGTCGAGCTGGTCGGCGGCCCGGCCGACGACGAGACGGTCCGCCGGGCGCTGGACCTGCTCGCCGCCGAGCACCCCGACGACCACACCATCGTCGACCTCGCCTCGGTCACGCTGGACGAGGCGAGCGACTTCGTCCGGGCACACGACCTGGTCACGCTGGTCGACGATCCCTGCGTGATCCAGCAGATGCCGGAGTTCGCCCGGGGGGTCGCGGTGGCGTACTGCGACTCACCGGGGCCGCTGGAGACGGCGGACGTGCCGACCTTCTACTGCATCGCGCCCACCCCGGCCGACTGGCCGGCGCACCGGGTCGAGTCGTTCTACCGCGAGTACAACAACCACATGATCCGCAACCTGACCGTGCACGAGGCGATGCCCGGTCACTTCCTCCAGCTCGCCCACGCCCGCCGGTACGCCGGCGACACCCGGGTCCGGGCGCTGACCGAGTCCGGCGTGTTCATCGAGGGCTGGGCGGTGTACGCCGAGGAACTGATGGTGGACCGTGGCTTCGGCGGGCTGCCGGTGCGGTTGCAGCAGCTCAAGATGCAGCTGCGGATGACCATCAACGCGCTGCTCGACCAGCTCGTGCACTGCGACGGCATGGCGGAGGTCGATGCCCTGGCGTTGATGACCGGGCGGGGCTTCCAGGAGGAGGGCGAGGCGGCGGGCAAGTGGCGCCGGTCGCTGCTCACCTCGACCCAGCTCTCCACGTACTTCGTCGGCTACAGCGAGTTGGCCGATATCGGCGCGGCCCGGCCGGACGGGGTGCCGGTGCGCGACTGGCACGACGCGATGCTGGCCCACGACTGCCCGCCCCCGCGCCACCTCCGCACCCTGCTGGGGAGGTAAGGAGGGGCCCCTTGTTAACGCTTTCTGCATAGGCGGGGGCCCCTGCTAACACCTGGCGTCGCGGGCGGCGACCGCGTCGATCAGCCAGCGGGAGATCGAGTACGCCGGCGGCAGCTCCGCCGGCAGCGCGTCCAGCGGGAACCAGCGCGCCTCGGTCAGTTCCCGCCCGTCGACCACCGGCTGCGCGGTCGGGTCGGCGGCGGTGGCGGTGAAGCCGGTGAGCAGCGTGCCCGGTCCGGACATCGCCCAGGGCTGGCTGCCGAAGTAGGTCACCCGGTTGAGGGCCAGCCCGACCTCCTCGCGGACCTCCCGGTGGGCGGTCGCCTCCAGCGTCTCGCCGGCCTCGACGAACCCGGCGACCAGCGCCCACAGCTCGGTCGGCCCGTACGAGTGGCGGACCAGCAGCAGCTCGCCGGGGCGGCCGGCCGGGCCGGGCCGGGTGATCGCCACCAGCACGGCGGCGGAGAGCCGCAGCGGAACGTACAGCTGGCAGCCGGGGCAGCGCCGGGCGGTCTCGCCGGGCACATCGGCCAGCTCGGCCCGGCACGCCCCGCACCACCGGTGGGTACGCCGCCAGGTGACCACGGCCAGCGCGCGGCCGGCCAGCGTGGCCAGCGGTTCGGGCAGCCGGGCCGCGAGCCGCCGCCAGCTCTGCCAGTCGCCGGGGAGCGCCTCGGCCTCGGCGACGTCGGCGGCCCACGCCGGTACGCCGTCCAGCGTGCCGACCGGTACCCAGTCGGCCCGGCCCGGCAGCTCGCCGATCCGGGGGAACGTCCCGTCCGGGGCGGTCAGCAGCTTGTGCCCGGCCACCGGCAGGGCCAGGTCGCCCGGCGCGGGCGGCCGGCTTCCGTCGGCCCCGGGCCGGAACCCGTCCTCGGTCACGACGTGCCGCGCCGGTTGACCCGGACCGCAGCCACGAGGTGGCGCGACGGTCGGCGCCGGGCCGGAGCCGCGACGTGCCGCGACGGTCGGCGCCGGGCCGGTGTCACGACGTGGTGCGGCGGTCGGTCACGCCCGCGCCGGGTGGCGGCTCGAATGCGGCCGGGTCGACCGTCTCCGTCCAGCGGCTGAGGGTCAGTTCCGTCGCCCGGCCGGCGAGGCTGCCGGCGAAGCTGCCGAGCACCCCCTCGTTGGTCACGCAGGCGGTGAAGTCACCGGCGGTGTGCCGGACGTCGACGCAGGTGGCGGGCCGGCCCGCCACGGTGGTGTCGCTCTGCGTGACGGTCGCGTCGGAGTCGAGCGCGGCGTCGGTGAGCAGCCGGATCACCCCGGGCGGGGTGACCAGCCCGCGCTCGGCGGCCTCGGCGTAGACCGGCACCGAGGGCGTGCCGGCGGTCGCCACCGGCGGCAGCACGGTGCAGGCGGTGCGGCCGGCGGCCGTCTCGCACCGGGTGAGCGCGTCCTGGGTGACCGTGATCTTGCCGTCCGGCCAGGTGTACGAGGAGCGCAGCGGCTTGCGGGTCTGCGCGATCGAGGCGGCGCCTCCGCCGGCGAGCTGGTACTCCGCGGTCCAGGTGCCGACGAGCGCCTCGTCCATCCGGGCGGCGAGGTCGTTGACGAGATCGGACCGGTCGAGGGCGGTCGCGGCGTCGTCCATCGCCTGGCAACCGGTGACCGTGAGCGACGCGACGACCGTGGCGGCGAGCATGCGGAAGGGTCTCAGGGCGGCGGGCATGGCGACCAGCGTGGTCGATCGAGTCCGCCAGGCGCAAACTCGTTGCCGGTTGCGGGCCGAGAATCCGGGAATGTCCGGGTCGACCGCCGCCGGGTGCGGGTTCCGGGTGCCGGTCCGCGCGTCGGGTGGTCGCCGGGTGAAGACGTGCGACCCGGCGCCGCCCGATACGCTGCGTTCAACACCTGCCTCAGCCGCACCGTCGCGGCCCATACCGGACCGGTACACACAAACGAGGAGCGACTCAGTGGCAACCATCGAGGGAATCGTCGCCCGGGAGATCCTGGACTCGCGGGGCAACCCGACGGTCGAGGTCGAGGTCGGGCTGGACGACGGCACGATCGCCCGCGCCGCGGTGCCGTCCGGCGCCTCCACCGGCGCCTTCGAGGCGGTCGAGCTGCGCGACGGTGACGCCGACCGCTACCTGGGCAAGGGTGTCGAGAAGGCGGTCACCAACATCGAGGACAAGATCGTCGACGAGCTGATCGGGTACGAGGCCAGCGAGCAGCGGCTGATCGACCAGAAGATGCTCGACCTCGACGGCACCGACAACAAGGGCGAGCTGGGCGCCAACGCCATCCTCGGCGTCTCCCTGGCGGTGGCGAAGGCCGCCGCCGGCAGCGCCGAGCTGAGCCTCTTCCGTTACCTGGGCGGCCCGAACGCGCACCTGCTGCCGGTGCCCATGATGAACATCCTCAACGGTGGGGCGCACGCCGACTCCAACGTCGACATCCAGGAGTTCATGATCGCGCCGATCGGCGCGCCCACCTTCCGGGACGCGCTGCGCTCCGGCGCCGAGGTCTACCACGCGCTGAAGTCGGTGCTGAAGAAGAAGGACCTCTCCACCGGGCTGGGCGACGAGGGCGGCTTCGCCCCGAACCTGCCGACCAATGCCGCCGCGCTGGACCTGATCGCCGAGGCGGTGGAGAAGGCTGGCTACCGGCTCGGCACCGACATCGTCTTCGCCCTGGACGTGGCCGCCACCGAGTTCTTCGACAACGGCGACTACACCTTCGAGGGCAGCGCGAAGTCCGCCGAGGAGATGAGCAACTACTACACCAAGCTCGCCGGCGACTACCCCATCGTCTCCATCGAGGACCCGCTGGCCGAGGATGACTGGAGCGGCTGGGCCACCCTGACCGCGGCGCTCGGCGACCGGATCCAGATCGTCGGCGACGACCTGTTCGTCACCAACCCGCAGCGGATCGCCCGGGGGATCACCGAGAAGGCCGCCAACGCGGTCCTGGTCAAGGTCAACCAGATCGGCTCGCTGACCGAGACGCTGGACGCGGTGGACCTGGCCCACCGGGCCGGCTTCAAGTGCATGATGAGCCACCGCTCCGGCGAGACCGAGGACACCACCATCGCCGACCTGGCGGTCGCCACCGGCTGCGGTCAGATCAAGACCGGCGCCCCGGCCCGCTCGGACCGGGTGGCCAAGTACAACCAGCTCCTGCGGATCGAGGAGGAGTTGGCCGACGCGGCGCGGTACGCCGGCGCGGGAGCGTTCCCGCGCTACCGTTCCGCCTGAGGCGAGAGGCTTTCGGGGGAGGGGTGTGAGGATGCCGCAGCGTCGCACACCGGGGGGCCAGCGGCCCGCCCGCCGGCCGGGTCAGACCGGCCGGCCGGGCGCGGCCCGGAGCCGGACGCCGGCCCGCGACGGCAACGTCCGCGCCGAGCCGCGCGGCACCGCCGGTCGGACCCGGGGCGCCGAGGGCGTACGCTCCGCGAACCGTCCGGCCGCCGCCCGCCGCACCGCCGCGGGTGGCACGGTCCGGCGGCTCGCCGCACCCCAACCCCGACGCCTCACCGGGCGCGCCACCGTGCTCTTCGCGGTGCTGATCGCACTCGCCCTGGCGTACACCTATCCGGTGCGCGTCTATCTCGACCAGCAGACCGACATCGAGCGGATGGAGGCGGCCCAGGCCGCCCAGCGCGAGGAGATCGCCGAGCTGTCGGAGCGGGCCGCCAAGTGGCGGGACGACGAGTACGTCAAGATCCAGGCCCGGGAGCGGTTCTTCATGGGCGAGCCCGGGGAGAAGATCGTGATCGTGCTCGACGACCCGGCGGGGGCCGCCCGGGATGCCGGCGCCGGGACCCAGCCGGCCGGGCCCGCAACCCCGGACACCTGGTACGACACCCTGTGGTCCAGCATCCGGGCGGCGAACGACGACCGCGCCGGCGAGTGAGCGCGTACCACCCGAGCAGCGACGAAAGATGGGCACCGTGACTGTCGTACCCCCGCCGGATCCGGCGGCGGATTCCGTGACCCCGCCCGACCGGGAGCCGGCCACCGAGGCCGACCTGGCGGCGGTGGCCGCCCAGCTCGGCCGACCGCCCCGGGGCACCCGGGCGGTGGCCCACCGCTGCCCGTGCGGCCTGCCCGACGTGGTGGAGACGACGCCGCGGCTGGCCGACGGCACGCCGTTCCCGACGTTGTTCTACCTGACCTGTCCCCGGGCCACCGCCGCGTGCAGCCGGCTGGAGTCGGCCGGGCTGATGAAGGAGATGGCCGAGCGGCTCGCCGAGGACCCGGAACTGGCGGCCCGCTACCGCGCCGCGCACGAGGACTACCTCGCCCGGCGGGAGGCGATCGGTACGGTGCCGGAGATCGCGGGCATCTCCGCCGGGGGCATGCCGGGGCGGGTGAAGTGCCTGCACGTGCAGCTCGGGCACGCGCTGGCCGCCGGGCCGGGGGTCAACCCGTTCGGCGACGAGACGCTGGCGCTGGTGGAGAAGTGGTGGGCCGCCGGCCCCTGCGTGGACGTGCCGGCGGCGCAGTGAGATGAGCGCCGCCGACGAGATCGAGGTCCGCCGGGCCCGCACCGCAGACGTACGCGGCATCCGGCGGCTGGTCGACACCTACACCGACGACCGGCGGCTGCTCAGCAAGGCCACCGTCACGCTCTACGAGGACGTGCAGGAGTTCCGGGTGGCGGTCACCGCCGACGGGACCGTGGTGGGTTGCGGGGCGCTGCACGTGATGTGGGAGGACCTGGCCGAGATCCGTACCGTGGCGGTGGACCCGGCGTTCCGCGGCCGCAAGCTCGGGCACCGGATCGTCGGCGAGCTGATCGACGCGGCCCGGGAGCTGGGGGTGGCCCGGATCTTCGTGCTCACCTTCGAGACCGCCTTCTTCGGCGCGTTCGGTTTTCGCGAGATCGACGGCGCGCCCGTGCCGCAACCGGTCTACGAGCAGCTGCTGCGCTCGTACGACGAGGGTGTCGCCGAGTTCCTGGACCTGGAGCGGGTGAAGCCGAACACGCTGGGCAACAGCCGGATGCTGCTGCGTCTGTGACCCCGGCCCCGGCGGTCGGCGCCGTCGGGGAGGGTGCGGCTGCCGTAGGGTTGCGGGCGTGACGACGCGCGTGGCCGCCATCGACTGCGGAACCAACTCGATCCGACTGCTCGTCGCCGATCTGCCCGACCCCGGGGCGGGGCCGGAGGCGCCGCTGCGCGACCTGAGTCGCCGGATGGAGATCGTCCGGCTGGGCCAGGGCGTCGACCGGACCGGCCGGCTCTCCGACGAGGCGATCGAGCGGACCCGGGTGGCGCTGGTCGACTACGCCGACGAGATCGGGAAGCTCGGCGCCGAGCGGGTCCGGATGTGCGCCACCTCGGCCTCCCGGGACGCGGCCAACGCCGGCGAGTTCCGGGCGATGGTCGAGCGCATCCTGGGCGTGGCGCCCGAGGTGGTCACCGGCGACGAGGAGGCCCGGCTCTCCTTCACCGGCGCGGTGCGCGGCCTGCCCGCCGACGCGGAGCCGCCGTACCTGGTGGTCGACATCGGTGGCGGCTCGACCGAGTTCGTGGTCGGCACCCGGGAGGGCGGGGTCGACGCGGCGATCTCGATGGACATCGGCTGCGTCCGGATGACCGAGCGGCACCTGCACGGCGACCCGCCCACGCCGGCCGAGATCGCCGCCGCCCAGGCCGACATCGCGGTCGCGGTCGACCGGGCGCTGGAGGCCGTCCCGGGGCGGGCGGCGGCCACCCTGGTCGGGCTGGCCGGGTCGGTCACCACCGTGGTCGCCATCGCGCAGGGGCTGACCGGGTACGACCCGACCCGCATCCACCACGCCCGGGTGTCCCGCGAGCGAATCGCCGAGGTGACCGCCGACCTGCTGGCGAAGACCCGCGAGCAGCGGCTGGCCATCCCGGTGATGCACCCGGGACGGGCGGACGTGATCGGAGCGGGCGCGCTGGTGCTCCAGGTGATCATGGAGCGGGCCGGGATGCCCTCGGTGGTCGCCTCCGAGCACGACATCCTCGACGGCATCGCCTGGAGTCTCGCCGGCGGGCGCTGAGGGAGCTACTTCCTGGAAGTTGTCGCCTCGGCCGGTGCGGAGGGGACAACTTCCCTGAAGTTGTCCTCTCACAGCGGGACAGCGGCGGCGATGCTGGGAAAAGGCTGAGAAAGCTGAGAAATGGCTGAATGGGGGAGGCCGACGGGGCGGTACGGACGGCGGTTGATCACTACGGTGTCGTCTGCTCGTACCCCTTCGGGAAGGAAACACCGTGTCAGACCAGGTCGCCCCGCCGCCCGCGCCGTACCCCGGCCAGCCCGAGCCGGCGGTCCCGACGCCCCCTCCGGCGGCGCCCAGGAAGTCCGCCGGCCGCAAGGTGCTCAGCATCGTCGGGGTCATCGTCGCCGTGATCGCCTTCGGTGCGATCAAGTTCGGCATCAAGTCCTTTGTGAACCGTGACCAGACCGCCGACGCGAAGGTCGGGGACTGCCTGGCCGAGCTGCCCGAGATGGTCGGCGACAAGCAGGAGGACGCCGACGACGCCAAGGTCGTCGAGTGCACCTCCACCGACGCGGCGTACAACGTGGTCGGTCGGGTCGAGAACCAGACCGCGGCGCAGGCCGCCTCGGGTGAGGGCTGCGAGAAGTACGTCAAGGAGGGGCAGGACTACTACGTCTTCTCCAACATCAAGCAGGGCGGGACGGGCTACGTCCTCTGCCTGACCAAGCGCGCCTGACCGGGCGCGACGATCGCTGGCGGCGGCACGGTGCCCACCGTGCCGCCGCCGGCGTCTGGGTCGCCGGTCAGAGCCGCTCGGTGGCGAGCCGGGCGCTGAAGCCGAGCAGGGCCGTTCCGGTCAGCGCGTCCAGCCGGCGCCGCACCCGGCGGCGGGACAGCACGGCGCGGGCCCGGTCGAGCGCGCCCACCAGCACGTTCAGGTACGTCAGCGACAGCACCGCGTGGCTGAGCGCGAACGCCAGCAGCACGCCCAGCGGCGCCGAGCCGCCGACGAACTGCGGTAGCACCGCCAGATAGAAGGCCAGCACCTTCGGGTTGGTGATGTTGGACAGGAAGCCCTGCCGGAAGCCGGTCAGCGCCTGACCGGGCGGCACCGGCCCGCCGCCGTCCAGCGCCGGGTACCGGCCGCGCCAGGCCGAGCGCCAGGCCTGCACCCCGAGGTACGCCAGGTATGCCACCCCCGCCCAGCGGATGGTCTCGAACAGCGGCTGCGAGCGGGTGATCAGCGCGCCCAGGCCGGCCGCCGCCGCACCGCCCTGCAGGGCGTTGGAGCTGGCCACCCCGACCGCGCTCCACCGCCCCCGGCGGCGACCGGCGGCGAGCGTGTTCCGGGTGACCACCGCGAAGTCCGGGCCGGGGATCAGCACCAGCACGGCGGCGAACAGCAGAAACGACGCGTAGCTGCTCCACGACATGCCTCGACCCTATGCCGCCGGATGGCGACGGTATGGCGCTCTTGACGGTACTGCGCAATGCACACTACTCTCGACGGCGTGGACACCACCCAGCTCCTGAAGGGCGTGCTCGACCTCGCCGTGCTCGCCGTGCTCAGGGATTCCGACGGCTACGGCTACGACATCCTGCGCCGGCTGCGCGAGGCCGGGCTGGAGGAGGTGGGCGACGCCTCCGTCTACGGCACGTTGCGCCGCCTCTTCGCCGCCGGCTTCCTCACCACGTACGTGGTGCCGAGCGAGGCCGGCCCGCACCGCAAGTACTACGCGCTCAACTCCGCCGGCCGGGACCAGCTCACCCGCTCCGGCAAGACCTGGCGGTCCTTCGCCACCACCATGGACACGCTGCTCGACGATCGGGGGATGGCGGCATGACCGTCACTGAGCAGGAGATCACGGACTATGTCGAGCGGGTCCGGGCCGCCCTGGCCGACCTGCCGCCCACCGTCCGTGACGAGTTGACCGAGGACCTGCCGGAGCACCTGACCGAGGTGGCCGCCGAGGCGGACGGCTCGCTGGTCGAGCGGCTCGGCGAGCCCGAGGCGTACGCGGCGGAGCTGCGGGTCGCAGCCGGCGCGGCCGGCCCGGCCGGCGACCGGCGGGAGGAGCGGATCGCCGCCGCCGTGCGCCGGTTGCGCGCCCGGGTGGACCGGCTCGACACCCGGCTCGGCCCGCTGCTCGGGTACGACTCGGCCGGCGAGTTCCTCCGGCTGCTCCGCCCGGCCTGGTGGGTGCTGCGCGGCTACCTCGCCGCGGCGCTGGTGGGCGCGATCCTCGGCGGCAACTTCGCGCCGATACCCCGGGTGTTCGGCAGCGAGATCCTCGGCCTGCTGCTGCTCGCGGTCGCCATCCCGGTGTCGGTCTCGCTGGGCCGCCGGGCCCACGAGCTGCGGCGCTGGCCGCGGCGCCTGATGCACGTCGGCGCGGTGGTGCTGGTCTGCTTCGGCCTGGTGCTGGTCAACCAGCTGGACCAGCGCGGCCGGTCGGGCGAACCGGTCGGCTACTTCCCGGTGGAGAACCCGTACGACACGGTGCGGGACGTGTTCGTCTACGACGGCGAGGGGCGGCTGGTCCGCAACGCGCGGCTCTTCGACCAGGACGGCACGCCGATCCGGATCGGGTACCCGGACTGTGCCGAGCCGGGCGAGGAGGACGAGGCGCTGCGCAACGGTTACCCGTACTGCCCGGACCGGGCGCCGTTCGGCCTGCGCCCGGTCCCGCCCCCGACGCCGCCGGCCGCCGTGCCCACGGCGAGCGCCGAACCCACCGCGGCGCCGACCGCCGCGCCGGCGCCGACCGGCACCGCTGAGCCGACCGTGACCCCGGAGCCGCCCGGCCCGACCGCCGGGCCGACCCGCTGAGCTCCCACCGACGGGTGCCCGCCAGCTCGGCGGGCACCCGTCCGTGCGTGGTGACGAGGTTCTCGCCGAAGGCGTACAGGAGGTGAATGCCACTGTTCTTCCGTCTTCCCCGGCGCGGTGACGGCGTGGCAGGCTACCGGCACGTAGGACCACTGGGCGACCAGCCAACGATGACTGACCGCTAGGAGGACGGGCTCATGGGCGAGATGGTGAGCTTCATCGGCAACGGAGGGACGAGCGAGGGGTATCTCGCGATACCCTCCGGCGGTGGGGCCAGCCCGGCGGTCATCGTCATCCAGGACTGGTGGGGCCTGGTGCCGCACATCCGGGCCGTGGTGGACCGGTTCGCGGAGGCCGGTTTCGTCGCCCTCGCGCCGGACTTCCGGCACGGCCAGCCGGCCGCCAAGCCGGACGAGCCGCGGCGGATGCTGAACGCCGGCCAGATGGACGAGGCGGCCCGGGACATCGCCGCCGCCGCCGACTACCTCGCCGGCCGTCCCGAGGTGGCCGGCAAGGTCGGCTGCGCCGGGTTCTGCGCCGGCGCCAGCCTGGCGCTCTGGTCCGGCACCGTCTCCGAGCGGATCGTCGCCACCGCCGGCTTCTATCCCCGGCTGCCCTGGGAGGGCATGCGCGCCGACTGGGCCGACTACGCCGGCAAGGCGGCGCTCATCCACTGCGCCGAGGCCGACGGCACCTCCGCCGACGCGGGCGTGCAGGGCGTCCGGTCGGCGATCGAGTCGGTCGGCGGCACCTGCGCCCTGCACGACTACCCGGGCACCGCGCACGCGTTCTTCAACGAGGACCGGCCGGAGAAGTTCGACCAGCGGGCCGCGGCCACCGCCTGGGCCCGTACCCTCGAGCACTTCCGGGCGCAGCTTGGCTGAGCCCCGTACTCCGGACGAGGTGGTCGCCCGCGCCGCGCGGGCGGCCGACCTGGCCGACCTCGACGCCGCGGTGAGCGACTGCTTCGCCTGCCCGCGGCTGGTCTCCTGGCGGGAGGAGGTCGCCCGCACCCGGCGGGCGGCCTTCCGCGACCAGCGGTACTGGGGCCGCCCGGTGCCCGGCTTCGGCCCGGCCGGTGCCCGGATCGGGATTCTCGGCCTGGCGCCGGCCGCCCACGGCGGCAACCGCACCGGCCGGATCTTCACCGGCGACCGGTCCGGCGACGTGCTCTTCGCGGCGCTGCACCGGGCCGGCCTGGCGAACCAACCGACCAGTGTGGCCGCCGACGACGGGCTCACCCTGCGGGACACCAGGATCTTCGCCGCGGTGCGCTGCGCGCCACCGGACAACAAGCCCACCCCGGCCGAGCGGGACACCTGCGCGCCCTGGCTGCACCGTGAGGTGACGCTGATCCGGCCCACCCTGCGCGTCGTGGTCGCGCTGGGCGCGTTCGCCTGGGCCGCCTGGTGGCCGGTGCTGCGCCAGGTGTACGGCCAGCGCCCGCCCAGCCCGCGACCGGCCTTCGGGCATGGGGCACACTGGTCCGGCACGGCCGCTCCGGAGCTGCTCGGTTGCTACCACGTCAGCCAGCAGAACACCTTCACGGGGCGGCTGACACCAGGGATGCTTGACGATGTGTTCACCCGGGCGAAGCAGTTGGCCGGGGTGCACTGAACTGCGGGGGCGGTGCGATGGCGGACGGGACGCAGGCCTCCGGCGCCCAGTCGGCCTGGCGGCGGCGCTCCGTGCGGGGCCTGGTCCGCCGATGGTGGCCGATCGCGCTGGTGGCCGGGCTGCTCGCGCTGGCCGCCGCGGCCTCGGGGCACTCCGATCCCGGCCTGACCCGGGTCCCACCCGCCGCCGACACCATCCCGTACGTGCCGGACTACCCGACCGGGCCGCCGTCGCCGATCCCGGTGGACCTGCAGGAGGCGGGGGAGGCGACCCAGGCGCACGTGCCACAGTGGATCAGCACCGTGGCGCTCGCGCTGCTCGGGGCGGCCATCCTGCTCGCCCTCGGGTACGCCGGCTGGGCGGTGCTGCGCGGGGTGGTCCGCCGGACCACCCGGGCGGTCCCGGTGGGGCGGGCCCGGCGTACCGCGCAGGGCACCGCCCAGGAGGTCGTCGCCGCGTTGGACGCCGGCCTGGAGGAGCTGGACGACCAGACCACCGACCCGCGTACGGCGGTGATCGCCTGCTGGGTGCGGCTGGAGGAGGCGGCGACCGAGGCCGGCGTGCCGAGGCTGACCGGGGACACCCCGACCGACCTGGTGACCCGGTTGCTGCGCGGCGACCCGGCCGCGGGGGTGCCGGCGATCGCCAGCGCGGACGTGCTGGCCGAGTTCGCGCACGTCTACCGGGAGGCCCGGTACGCCACCCATGCCGTGGACGAGCGCACCCGCGACCAGGCCCGGGCGGCGCTGCGCCGGTTGCGCGGCGAGTTGACCGTCGCCGCCGGGGAGCCGGGGCCGTGAGCGGCCGCACCGGCAGCGCCGGGAGGGTCGCGTGAGCACCAGCATCGAGGACCTGCTCACCTTCGAGGAGGAGCCACCACCGGGCGCCGTCGAGGCGGGCGGCGGGCGGCTGCGCTGGGTGCTGCGTACCCTGGCCGCCGCTGTGGCGATCGTGGTGGTGGTGGTGGCCGGCCTGCGCCTGGTCGGGCTCCAGGTCTCGCTGCTGGCCGTGGTGGTCGGGGCGCTCGCCCTGCTGGCCGTCCGCCGGGTGACCCGGGCGCTGGCGCCGTCCCCGCCGCCGCCCGGTGGCGGCCGGGCCACCGGCGGCGAGGATGACGGCCTGTACAACTGGGGCGCCCGCGACGCCCTGCGCACCGCGGTCCGCCGCTGGGAGGTGCCGCTGGACTGGTCGGCCACCCGCCCCGAGCGCTTCGGCAACACGGTCCTGCCCCGCCTCGCCGAGCTGGCCGACGAGCGGCTGCGCCAGCGGCACGGCGTGACCCGGGAGGCCGACCCGGCCCGCGCCCGCGCCCTGCTGGGCGACCGGCTCTGGACGTTCCTCGACAGCCCGCCCCGACGCCCCCCGTCGCCGCGCGACCTCGCGGCGATCGTCGCCGAACTGGAGAAGATCTGATGAACGACGTGAACCGCGCCATCTCCCCGGCGGAGGTGGGCCACCTGGCCCGGGCGGTGCTCGACGCGGTCGGCTCGGTGGTCGTGGGCAAGCGGGAGACGCTGGAACTCGTCCTCTCCGGAATCCTGGCCGGCGGCCACGTGCTGCTGGAGGACCTGCCCGGGCTGGGCAAGACGCTCACCGCCCGCTGCTTCGCGCAGGCGCTGGGCCTGGACTTCCGCCGCCTCCAGTTCACCCCGGACCTGCTGCCGGCCGACGTCACCGGCTCCTTCCTGTACGACCAGAGCAGTGGCGACTTCTCCTTCCGGGCCGGCCCGGTCTTCACCAACCTGCTGCTGGCCGACGAGATCAACCGCACCCCGCCGAAGACCCAGTCCGCGCTGCTGGAGGCGATGCAGGAGAAGCAGGTCTCGGTCGAGGGCGTCACCTACCGGCTGGACGAGCCGTTCCACGTGCTGGCCACCGCCAATCCGGTGGAGTACGAGGGCACCTACCCGCTGCCGGAGGCGCAGCTCGACCGCTTCCTGCTCCGGGTCTCCTTCGGCTATCCGGAGCCGGACGAGGAGTGGGACGTGCTCCGCCGCCGGATGTCCCGCCGCCGGGAGGAGTCCGAGATCAAGGCGGTGGTCGACGCCGCCACCCTGCGGGCGATGCAGGTGGCGCTGGAGGACGTGGTGGTGGAGGACTCGGTGGGCCGCTACATCGTCGCGCTGACCGGCGCCACCCGGGAACACCCGTCGGTGCTGGTCGGCGCCTCCCCCCGGGGTTCGCTGGCGCTGCTGCTGCTGGCCCGCGCCCGGGCCGTGCTGGCCGGGCGGGACTACGTGGTGCCGGAGGACGTCAAGGAGGTGGCCGTGCCGGCCCTGGCCCACCGGGTCACGCTGCGTCCGGAGATGTGGCTGCGCCGGGTCGATCCGTCCTTCGTGGTCGCCGAGGTGCTGGCGCAGACCCCCGCCCCGGCCAGCGGCGCGCTGCCCAGCTACGCGTCCGGCCGGCCCGGGCACTGATGACCGCGCCGACCGCTCCCGAGGGGGAGTACGAGGTCGAACCGGAGCCGGCGGCGGGCTGGACGCCGACCTGGGCGCTGGGCCGCGCCGTGCTGCTCACCGGCCTGCTGCTGATCGCCGCGGTGCTGCTCGGCCGGGTCGACCTGGTGGTGCTGGCCACCCCGATCGCGCTGGGGACGGCGTACTCGCTGCGCCGCCGGCCGACCGCCGCGCCGCAGCTCTGGCTCGGCGGCGACGACGCGCACCTGGTCGAGGGCGGTGAGCTGGCCGGCACGGTGAGCGTGGGCAACCCGGACACCGTCGGGTACGACCTCGCGGTGGTGCGCACCCGGGTCTCCCCGTGGCTGCACGTCACCCGGGCGAGCTTCGGCGGCATCGGGCTGGAGCTGGGCCGGGCGGGCGGCGCGGACCGGCCCTTCGTCACCACCGTGGCCACCGGCGAGGCGGTCGACCTGGAGCTGGCCGGGACCGCCCGGCGCTGGGGCCGGCACCCGATCGGCCCGGCCGGCACCCGGGTGGCCGCGGCGGACGGGCTGCTGGTCTCCCGGGTGGTGGTCGCCGACCCGGTCCGGGTCCGGGTCTACCCGAAGACCGAGCCGTTCCAGGCCGTCGACGCGATGCCCCGGGCCGCGGGGCTGGTCGGCGCGCACCACTCGCGGCGGCCCGGGGAGGGCGGCGAACTGGCCGGGGTACGGGTCTTCGGCCCGGGTGACCGGCTGCGCCGCATCGACTGGCGGGTCTCGCTGCGGGCCCGGCAGCTGCACGTCGCGGCGACCCTCTCCGACCGGGACGCCGAGGTGGTGGTCCTGCTCGACGTGCTGGCCGAGGCGGGTCGCTCGGGCGGGGTCGGCGGGGCCGCCTCGGTGCTGGACACCACGGTCCGGGCGGCCGCCGCGATCGGCGAGCACTACCTGCACCGCGGCGACCGGGTGGCGGTGTTGGAGTACGGTCCGGCGGCCCGCCGGCTGCGCCCGGCCACCGGCCGCCGGCAGTACCTGACCCTGCTGGAGTGGCTGCTGGACGTCCGCGCCGAGTCCACCCCGCACGAGCCGTACGACCAGGTCTTCGGGCCGCAACTGCTGTCGGCCGACGCGCTGGTGGTGGTGCTCACCCCGCTGCTCGACGAGCGGTCGGCGCAGATGCTGGCCCGGCTGGCGCGCGGCGGGCGGTTCGTGGTGGCGGTGGACACCCTGCCGGCCGACCTCACCCCGCCCGGGCGGGACGGCTGGGCCGAGGTGGCGTTCCGGCTGTGGCGGCTGGACCGGGCCACCATGATCGGCCAGTTGCGGGAGCACGGCGTCCCGGTGGTGCGCTGGGCCGGCGCCGGCAGCCTGGACCAGGTGCTGCGGGATGTGGCCCGGCTGGCCACCGCGCCCCGGGTGGGCGGCCGATGAGAGGCGGGGCGAGATGATCGACGCCGTGACGCAGCGGGTCCGGGCGGTACGCTTCGGCGTCAACCGGATCAGCCCGTTTCCGCTGCTCGTCCGGTTCGGGGTGTTCCTCGCCGCACTGGGCGGTTTTCTGCTGGCCTTCCCCGGTGCGGCGCTGGTTGGGCGGCCGCTGCTCGGGCTGGTGGTGGCGGCGCTGCTGCCCGCGATCGGGCCCCGCCGGGTCTGGCCGACCTTCGCCATGCTGGTCGCGGTGGCCGGTTGGCTGCTCGCCACCGCCGGCTACGGCCAGCGGGTCGAGCTGTGGCGGCTGCTCGGCCTCGCCGCCGCCCTCTACCTGGTGCACACCCTCTGCGCGCTGGCCGCGTTGCTGCCCTACGACGCGGTCATCGACCCGACGGTGCTGGTGCGCTGGCTCACCCGGGCCGGCGCGGTGGTGCTCGCCGGGGCCGTGCTCGGGGTGCTGCTGACCCAGGCGGGCGGTATCGGCCCGAGTGGTGGTTTCCTCGCCGCGACGGTGCTCGGGTTGCTGGCCGCGGCCGGCGCGACCGCCCTGCTCGGCTGGCTGCTGCGCCGCAGGTGACGCGCCGCGGGTGCGGGCCGTAGCGCAGGTCACACGGGTTGTGCTCCGTCACAGAAGAGGGTCCGCGGCGGTATTACCGGAGCCGCCCGGGGAAAGATAGCTGGCGTGAATCCGAAACGGATCCTTGTCGTGGGTGCCGGGCACGTCGGCCTGTACGCCGCTCTGCGCCTGTCCAAGAAGCTGAGCTCCCGTGAGGCCGAGGTCATCGTCGTCGACCCGCAGCCGCACATGACCTACCAGCCGTTCCTTCCGGAGGCGGCGGCGGGCAACATCTCGCCCCGGCACTCCGTGGTGCCGCTGCGGCGCGAGCTGCGCAAGTGCACGGTGGTGGCGGGCGCGGTGACCCGGATCGACCACGACCGCAAGACCGCGGTGGTCCAGCCGATCAGCGGCCCGACCCGGGAGATCGCGTACGACCACGTCGTGGTGGCGCCCGGCTCGGTGTCCCGCACCCTGCCGATCCCCGGCCTGCACGAGCACGGCATCGGGTTCAAGACCATCGGCGAGGCGATCTACCTGCGCAACCACGTGCTGGACCGGCTCGACGTGGCGGCCGCCACGACCGACCCGGAGGTGCGCCGGAAGGCGCTGACCTTCGCCTTCGTCGGCGGCGGCTACGCCGGCATCGAGGCGCTCGCCGAGATGGAGGACATGGCCCGGGACGCGCTGCGCTACTACCCGGAGCTGAAGGCCGACGACATGCGCTGGGTGCTGGTCGAGGCGACCCAGCGGGTGCTGCCCGAGGTCGACCGGGACATGGGCGCGTACACGGTGCAGCAGCTGCTCAAGCGCAACATGGACATCCGGCTGGACACCCGGCTGGAGTCCTGCCTCGACGGGGTGGTGCAGCTCTCCGACGGCGACAGCTTCCCCGCCGACACCATCGTCTGGACCGCCGGCGTCAAGCCGTCGCCGCTGCTGGACGCCACCGACTTCCCGCGCGACGAGCGGCGCCGGGTCACCTGCGTCCCGACGCTTCAGGTGGTCGACGGTGACCGGGTGGTCGAGGGCGCGTGGAGCGCCGGCGACTGCGCCGCGGTGCCGGACCTGACCAAGGAGCCGGGCAACTTCTGCTCGCCCAGCGCCCAGCACGCGGTACGCCAGGCCGCCCGGATGGCCGACAACATCGTCAACGTGATCCGCGGGCGCGAGCCGGTCGACTACAAGCACAAGCACGCCGGCAGCGTGGCGAGCCTCGGCCTGCACAAGGGGGTGGCCCAGGTGTACGGGGTGAAGATGACCGGCTGGCCGGCCTGGTTCATGCACCGGACGTACCACATGAGCCGGATCCCGTCGTTCAACCGCAAGGTGCGCGTGGTGGTCGACTGGTCGCTGGCGTTCTTCCTCAAGCGCGAGGTGGTCGCGCTCGGTCAGCTGCACGACCCGCGCGAGGAGTTCGCGGTGGCGTCGCAGCCGGCCGGTCCCCGCTGAGTCGGCGGCGAAGCCGAAACAGGGCCCCTTCCCCGGCATCGGGGGAGGGGCCCTGCCGCGTCCGGGTGGTCAGACCCGCCAGATCCAGGCGTCGGCGATCCGGGTGCCGGGGCCGTAGAGCTGTCGCAGCGCGATGAGCAGCCGGTCGGCGTGCGGCGCGTCGTCGGTGAGCGCCACGCAGGACGCGTTCCAGAAGTCGGCGTCGCGCGCCGCCTGCGCCTGCTGCTCCGGGCCGATCACCGGCAGGTCGCCGCGCTTGGCCACGTCGGCCAGCAGCGCCGAGGTCGGCTGCTTGTAGGTGCCCATCGCCGCGGTGCCGCCCCGCCCGTACGGGCCGATGAAGAAGCCCTCGGGCAGCGCGAAGCCGGCGTCGGCGGCGGCCGCCCAGCGCATCGGCCACGGCTCCTTCGGGGTGGGCAGCGGCACCGGGACCAGCACCCCGCCGGGGGGTACGCACTGGCGCCAGTGCCCGGCGGTGATGAACTCCGGCAGCGGTGGGCGGTCGGCGGCCGGCAGCGGGGCCGGCACCACCGGCAGCAGCGCGACGGCGACCGCCGCCGGGACGATCCACCGCTGCGGGCCGGGGTGCGCGGCGGCGCGGTGCACGGCGAGCGCCAGCAGGGTGCCGATCAGCGGCAGCACGGCCAGCGCGAAGCGCATCGGCAGCGCGCCGTCCACCACCGGCAGGCCGATCAGCAGGGTGTACGGGCCGGGCAGGCGGCTGCGTTCGCCGGCCAGCACCACGTCCGGGCCGAGCGAGAACGCCCCCATCACCAGCGCGGCGACGAAGCAGGCCACCACCAGGGGCCGCCGCCCCAGCCAGAGGGCGCAGCCGGCGGTCACCAGCAGCAGCGCCGGCCCGAGGAAGGCGTTGTACTCGGCCGGCCCGGTGGTCAGCCCGGCGGAGGCGTCGTCGCCGCCCAGCGACAGCGGGGAGAGGGTCCACCAGCTGCTCAGGTCGGCGGAGAAGTAGTGCGGGCTGAACATCCCGTCGGCCACCCCCTGCGGGCCGGCGAACTGGAACCACAGCGGGTACGCCAGGACCAGCCCGGAGAGACCGGCGGCGAGCAGCAGCCCGGCGGCGAAGCCGGGCAGGGCGCGGCGGGCCAGGTCCCGATCGACCAGCGCGTACGCGATGGCCATCACCAGCAGGGTGAGCGCGGCCAGGAAGAGGACCTCCTCGCCGATGAAGACCTGGAGGGTGACCACCGCGGCCAGCCCGAGGGCCGAGGTGACCAGCCGGCGCCCGTCCGGCCCGGCGCCGTCCGGTCGGCGCCGCGGGTCGGCGGCCCGGAGCAGCCGGACCACCAGCCAGACGATCACCGGGACCAGCCACTGCGCGGTCATGTGCAGGTGACTGTTGGTCTGCGCGACCATTCCCGGGCCGAAGCCGCAGACGCCCGCGCCGACCGCCGCCGCGCCCCGGCCGACCCGCAGGGTACGGCGGAACAGCAGGTACCAGGCCAGCGCGGTGCCGGCCAGGTTCAGCCCGGCGAGCAGGGCGAAACTGACCGGGGCACCGGCCAGCAGGGTGACCGGGGCGAAGAGCACGCCCAGCGCGATGACCGTGGTGTTGGCCATCAGGTTGACCCCGTCGGGGGCGTTGAGCAGGCGGGTGAGCAGGTTGAAGTCGCCGAAGAGGGCGCGCGCGTCGACGGCCAGGAACCACTCGTAGAGGGTCTGGTCCTCGGGGTTGAGGGCCAGCACCCGGCCGTTGGGGTTCGGCCAGAGCCCGTGCGTCAACCAGGCCGCGAAGAGGAGGAAGCCCAGCCCCACCAGCGCGTCGGCGCGGTGCCGGTGGGCGGCGGCCCGCCAGAGCGCCGAGCGGGTCGGGGCGGGCCGGGCGGCGGCATGGCCGACCTCCGCCTCCGGGGCGGCGTCGGGTGTCGGAGGGGCTGTGCTGGTCACGGAGTCGACCCTAGTGCGGGGGTGGCGGCGGGGTACGCCGGGCCACGGCGCAACGACTACGGTGAGACTGCACCGCCGCGGGGAGTGCGGCCGGTGTCACCCGCCCGGGTGGTGGAACGGCAGACACGGCCGCCTTAAAAGCGGCTGCCGCAAGGCGTGCGGGTTCGACCCCCGCCCCGGGCACCTGAGCGCCTAGACTCTCAGCTTTCCCACAGCTTCGGGCGACGCGCGCGTATCCCGTGCCGTTTACCCTGGAGCCTGCACGTTCACGTGCGACGACCCCCTGAGGGAGGCCTGAGAAGTGAAGACCACGAACCCGGTGCTCGCCCGGCTCGGCCAGGCGGCCGAGCGGGAGCGGGCGGCCGGGTACGCCCAGCCCGGGCCGTACGGACAGCCCGGATACCCGGCGGCGCCTGGTTACCCCCAGCAGCACACGCCGTACCAGCAGCAGTACCCGGCCGGGGCCGGTTACCCCGCCGCCCCGCCCACCGTGACCCCGATGACCCTGGACGACGTGGTCGTCAAGACGGTCACGTTGCTCGCCATCCTCGGCGCTTCCGCGGCGGCCGCCTGGGTGCTGGTGCCGGATGCCATGGTGGGCGTCGCCTGGATCGGCGCCGCCGTGGTCGGCCTGGCGCTCGGCCTGATCATCTCGTTCTCCCGGATGGCCAACCCGGCGCTGGTGGTGGCGTACGCGGTCATCGAGGGCGTATTCGTCGGCATGGTCAGCAAGGCGTTCAACTCGCTCTACGACGGCATCGTGCTCCAGGCCGTGGCGGCGACGTTCGGCGTCTTCTTCCTGATGGCGATGGTCTACAAGGCGCGGATCATCCGGGCCACCCCGAAGTTCACCAAGATCCTGGTCTCGGTCATGGTGGGCCTCTTCGCGGCGATGCTGATCAACTTCGTGCTGGCGCTCTTCGGCGTCAACACCGGCTTGCGCGACGGCAGCCCGATCGCGATCATCTTCAGCCTGGTCTGCATCGTGGTGGCGTCGCTGAGCTTCGTGCTCAACTTCGCCGAGATCGAGGAGGGCGTGCGGATGGGCCTGCCGCAGCGCTACTCCTGGACCGCCGCCTTCGGCATCCTGGTCGGCCTGGTCTGGCTCTACATCGAGATCCTGCGCCTGCTCAGCTACTTCCAGGGCGACGACTGACAGTCGCCGCGGCCTGACCTCCGGCGCCCGTCCCCGCACCCGCGGGGGCGGGCGCCGTCGTCTCCGGTCCCGCCCCATCGGAAGGCGGGCCTCGACCGTCCCGGCCGAACGCCCGCCACCCGGGGGCGGCGCCGGGCAGAGTGACGGCGAGGGGGTACGTCGAGGGAGGTCGCGGTGCCCAGTGCCAATCCCGTGCTCAACCGGCTGGACCGGACGGTAGGGGCGGAACGCCGGGCGTCCCCGGTGGTCGTCGCGGACACGATGACCGTCGACGACGTGGTGAGCCGGACCGTCGGCCTGCTGCTGCTCACCGGGGTCACCGCGGCGGTGGCCTGGGTGGTCGTGCCGCAGGCGGTGTGGATCTCCGCCGCGCTGGCCGGCAGCGCCCTCGCCGGACTGGCCCTGGCCCTGGTCATCTCGCTGCGGGCCAGCACCAACCTCGCCCTCATCGCCGGGTACGCCGTGCTCCAGGGGCTGCTGCTGGGGGTGGCCAGCCGGGCCTTCGAGCTGGTCTATCCCGGCATCGTGGCGCAGGCGGTGGTGGGCACCTTCGGCGTGTTCCTCGGGATGGCCCTGCTCTACCGTGCCCGGCTGGTACGCGCCACCCCGCGGCTGGCCCGGCTGGTCGTCGGCACGCTGATCGGGATCGTCGCGATCAGCGTGGTCAACCTGGTGACGTACCTGGCGACCGGCGGCCAGGGGGTCGAGGTCTACAGCCTCACCGGCCGGGTCGGCTGGCTGCCGTACGCCTTCTCGGTGGTGGCGATCATCGCCGGCGCGTTCAGCTTCGTGCTCGACTTCGACCTGGTGGAACGGTCGGTCCGGGCCGGCGTGCCCCGCCGGTTCGCCTGGTTCTGCGCGTTCGGGCTGCTGGTCGGCCTGATCTTCCTCTACTGGCAGCTCCTGCGCCTGCTCAGCTACCTCCGCCGCTGAGGGTGTAAGGAGGGGCCCCGCTCAACGCTTTCTGCATAGCCGGGGGCCCCGCTTAACACCCCGGCCCCGTCCGGCCCGTCACCGGCGGTGCGGCGGGCGGAGCGACCCGGAGCCGTAGACTCGGCGGCGATGAGCGCAGCGGAACTGGACCGGGCGGTGGGCCTGCTGGTCCGTCAGGTCGGGCACTGGCAGCAACCCCGGTGGGCGGCGACCGCCGCCGGTGGCAACGCGTCCCGGGCCGACCTGGTGCACAAGCTGGTGCAGGAGGTCGCCAACCTGGCGGCCGACGCGGCGGGTGAGCCGCGCCGGACGGTGCCCCGGCTCGACAACGACCTGGCCCTGCCCGACCAGCTCCGGGTGGTCGCCGCCGACCTGGCCGCCGCGGCCACGGCGGACCCGGTCCTGGCCGAGGCCGCCGCCGCCGTCACGGCGACCCGCTCCGCGCTCTAGACGAGTAGTTCCGAAATCGGTCAGTGGTCGTAGGCGATCAGGGATCGGGTGACGGGTGCGCCGGTTTTGTTGTTGTGCCAGATGGCGGCGG
>NZ_JBFAID010000033.1:0-72622 GCF_040654475.1 Micromonospora sp. NPDC050686 | reverse complement strand
GGGACGAGTGCTCACCCACCGGCGGCTACCACCGGACGAGTCTGCCTGAGGCCGACCCGCAACACTCATTAGGAGGGGCCCCCGCTTAACGCATTCTGGATAGGCGGGGGCCCCGGTTAACGCCTGCGGGCAGCGCGCGCAGCACACCGGCGCGGCGGGCAGTGCGCGGTGCGGCGGGCGGCTCAGAGGTCGGTGACGCGGATGCCGGCGTGCGCCTTGTAGCGCTTGTTGATGGCGATCAGGTTGGCGGTGAACGCCTCCACCTGGTGGGCGTTGCGCAGCCGGCCGGCGTAGATGCCCCGCATGCCGGGGATGCGGGCGGCCAGCGCGGCGACGATGCCCACCAGCTCCCGGTCCTCGGTGCAGATCAGCACGTCCAGGTCGATCCGGTCCACCTCCGGGTCGGCCAGCAACGGCGCGCTGACGTGGTTGAACGCGGCGCACACCCGGGAGTCGGGCAGCAGCGCCGCGGCCTGCTGCACGGCGCTGCCCTCGGGCACGGTCAGCGCGTACGGGCCCTGCTTGTCGAAGCCGAGCGGGTTGACGCAGTCGACCACGATCTTGCCGGCCAGCGGCTCGGCGAGGGCGGCGACGGTGGCGGCGTGCCCGTCCCACGGCACCGCGATCACGACCACGTCACTGCGCCGGGCGACCTCGTCGTTGTCGGCGCCGGTGACGACACCGGCCGGCAGGCCGGGCAGTGCCGCGATCTCGGCGGCCGCCGCGGCGGCGCGCTCGGCCGACCGCGAGCCGACCAGCACCCGCTGGCCGGCCCGGGCGAACCGGTAGGCCAGCCCCCGCCCCTGGTCACCGGTGCCGCCGATGATGCCGACGGTCAGCCCGGACACGTCGGGCAGCGTGCTCGCGTCGTAAGCCATGGGGCCATCCTCGCAAAGCGCCGACGTCCCGGCAGCCGCCGGGCGATGTGAGAATGCCCGCTGCCGCGCCGCCCCAGCTCCGGCCGCGGGCCGGGCCAGCGGCACGGCGAGACAGCCGGCCGCGAGCCGCCGAACCAGCGGCACGGCGAAGCCAGCGGCACGGCGAAGCCAGCCGCACGGCGAAGCGGGGCGCTCAGGCCCGCTCGAAGGCGACCTTCCGCTGCGCCGGGTCGGCGGTGACCAGCCGCACCCGGACCCGCTCGCCGAGCGGCAGCTCGCCGACGCACCGGGCGCGCACCGGGGGCTCGTCCAGCGCCACCGTGCCACCGGGCTCCCGGCCGGGCTTCGCCTCGCCGGAGGGCGGAGCGTCCACGTCCAGCACCGCGGCGTCGAAGGTCTCCCCCACCCGGTGGGCCAGCAGCACCGCCTCGGCCAGCTCGATCGCGCCGCGGGTGGCGGCGCCGGCCGTCCGGTCGGTCACGGCCATCACCTCCGGCAGCTTCGGCAGCGCGGTGCGCGCCCAGTCGGGCACCTCCCGGCCCGCGTGCAGGGCCAGGCAGACCTCGGTGACGTACCGGTCGGCCAGCCGGCGCAGCGGCGCCGTGACATGGGCGTACGCGGCCCCGACCCCGCCGTGCCCGGGCTGCTCCGGCAGCTCACCGTCGAACGCGGTGTACCCGGCGCCGCGCATCAGCTCGGCGGCCTGGTCGATGAAGGCCGCCGCCCGGGGCTCGGACGCGTCCAGCCCGGCGAGCAGCTCGCCCACGCTCATGCCGGCGGGCCAGTCGACGCCGAGCGGGGCGGCCGCGGTACGCAGCCGCTGGACGGCCTCCGGCTTCGGCGGCGGCATGGTCCGCAGCAGCCCGACCCGGCCGGCGAGCATGATGTCGGCGGCCGCCATGCCGGTGAGCAGCGAGATCTGCGCATTGTGGTCCTCCATCGGCACCGGCCCGCGCAGCACCAGCCGCCAGCCGTCGCCGTCCGGTTCGACGTCCTGCTCGGGCAGCGGCAGGTTCATCGCGCCCCGCCGCAATCCCCGGGCGGTGAGCAGGGCGCCGATCTCGGGCAGCAGGGCGATCGGTTCGGGCAGCCGGCCGGCCTCCGCGTCGGCCTGCACGCCGCGGTAGTCCAGCTGGGCCCGGCTGCGTACCCGGGCGCGTTCCAGCTCGACCGCCACGATGCCGCCGTCGGCGTCCAGGTCGATGGTCCACAGCACCGCGGCCCGGTCCTGGCCGGGCAGCAGGCTGGCCGCGCCCTCGCTGAGGGTGTGCGGGTGCAGCGGGACGTTGCCGTCGGGCAGGTAGACCGTCTGCCCGCGCCGCCAGGTCTCCTCCTCCAGCGCGCCGCCGGGGCGTACGTGGGTGGCGACGTCGGCGATGGCGTACCTGACCCGGTAGCCGCCCGGACGGCGGCCGAGGTGCATCGCCTGGTCGAGGTCGCGCGAGCCGACCGGGTCGAGGGTGACGAACTCGACGTCGGTGCGGTCCGCGGCGGGCGGCAGCGGGGCCGAGGCCGCCTCGTCGGCCTCCCGCTGCGCCGCGGGCGGGAACTGCTCGGGCAGTTTCAGCTCGCGGCGCAGCGCGCCGAAGTCGATGCGGGGCGCCAGTACGCGTCGGATGACCACGCGTCAATCTTGGCAGCGGGCCGCCTGATCCGCCTTCCGGCGTTCGGCCCGTGCCCCGATCGTCAGCCGGTGGCCCGGCGGGAGGTGGCCCGTACGCCACGGGGAGCGGTCGCCCGGGCGGCGGCCGGGCGGGCCGGCGCCTTGCGGGCGGTGACCTTCTTGGCAGCGGTGGCCTTGCCGGCCGGCGCCTTCTTCGCCGCCGTCGTCTTCTTGGCGGTGGTGGTCTTCTTCGCCGGCGCCTTCTTCGCCACCGCCTTGCGGGCCCCACCGCCCGGGCGGGTGGTGGTCGTCTTCCGGGCGGTGGTGGTCGTCTTGCGGGCCGGCGCCTTCTTGGCCGTGGTCTTCTTCGCCGCCGTGGTCTTCTTCGCGGCGGTGGCCTTCTTCGCCGCGGTGGCCTTCTTCGCCGCCGTGGTCTTGGTGGCGGCGGTGGTCCGCGCCGTGGCGGTCTTCCGGGCCGGGGCCTTCTTCGCCGCGGTGGTCCGCTTCGCCGCGGTGGTCTTCTTCGCGGCCGTGGTCTTCTTCGCCGCCGTGGGCCGCGCCGCGGTGGTCTTCTTCGCGGCGGTGGTCTTCTTCGCCGTGGTCCGGCCGGCCGGCGCCTTCTTCGCGGTGGTCTTCGTGGCCGGCGCCGTCCTGGCGGTCGTCGCCTTCCGGGTCACCGTCTTCTTGGCCGCCGCCTTCTTCGCGACCGCCTTCTTGGCCGGCACGCGTCCGGCGCCGGCACCCGACGCGTTCGCCGACGCCCGGTCGGCCGACGTCGTCCGGGTGGACTTGGTGGCGGCGGCACGGCCCGTGGTCCGGTTCGCCGCGGCGGTGCCCGACGTGCTCGTACGCTTGGCGGCCGGACGGGTGGTGGCCTTACGTGCTTCGGCCATCTGGGTTCCCTCCTTGGGGACATGCGCTCGCGTGCTCCCCCACGGAGCACGGAGTTCCTCGACGCGGCCGTCCCGCGTCGTCTGTCAGCCCTCCCCGGCCCAACGGGCGTCCTCGGCCTCCCACGCTTCGTTGCGCTCCCGCACCTTCTGCAGGGCGTTCTCCGCGTCGGCCGCCGAGGCGTACGGTCCGAGAACGTGCTTCGCGGGACACACGTCAGCATCGGTCTCGACCCGGTGGTGTCGTGTGCACCAGTAGTAGTGCCCACCACTTCCGTCGTCGCTCATGCGCTCACTGTGCACCGCGAACCGCCCGGCCGCTACCGGAACGACACAAATAGTCGCCGGCGCCTCCACATTAGACCTGCTCAGGGCGGCTACGAGCCGGAACGGCGGAAGTCGCCGCGCCGGCCCGGACCGGGCCCGCGGTCAGGCGACCGACGGAACGGCCGCCGGCACGACCGCCGGGCCCGGGCGGGCCACCGCGACGGTGTACGCCACCGCGTACGGGGTGCAGGCGAGGTAGAACAGCGGCTCGACCAGCACCCGGTCGGTGATGAGGAACAGTTCCCAGTCGGTCGGGCGGGGCAGCCCCAGCGACGAGTCGGCCAGGCAGTTGAGCAACCAGAGCGGGGCGGAGACGCGGTCCACCGCGTCGGCGGGCAGGCCGTCGACGACCGGCTCGACGGGAACCGCCGGGATCGCGGAGACCACCGCGAGGACCACCGCGGCGTCGGCCGCCACCAGCGCGCCCAGCAGCCCGACCAGCCAGGCCAGCCGGGTCCGTCCCCGGCGGGCCAACCGCCCCGCCGCCCAGAGGGCGGGCGCCAGCAGGGCGAGCCAGAGCAGTGTCTCGGGCACCAGGTCGAGCGCGCCGCCCTCCCCGCGGGTGGCGAACAGGGCCAGCACCACGATCGCCGTCGCGCCGATCGGCAGCAGCACACCGAGCGTGGTGGGCAGCGCCCCGACGCGTACGGTGTGCCGGGCGGCCCGGGTGACGGCGAGCGCGAGCAGCACCGCCAGGCCGGCGGTGAGCCCGGTCCAGATCGGCAGCTGCGCGTCGGTGGCCCAGGCGACGCGGGTGGCGAGCACGCCGTACCCCAGGCCCATCGCGAGGCCGGTGAGCGCGACGACCACGACGCAGGCCGGCGGGGCGAGCAGCAGCACCCCGGCGGTGCGCCGCAACTGCCGGTGCAGCACGGTGCGGTCCACCAGCGGCGCGGCGGCCCGGCCGGCGGCCAGGCTGGCGGCGAAGCGCAGCATCGGCCACCGGCGGCCCTGCCGGGCCAGCACGTGCAGCTCGGCGGCCCACTCCCGGGTCAGCTCGGCACGCAACTGCGCCGGCCAGCGCCGCACCGCCGCTCGGAGCAGCAGCCCGGCCAGCCGCCGGGTCAGCATGCCGGAGCTCCGGCCGGCTCGGCGCCACCGGATGAGGTGCGCCCGGCCGGGGCGAGGGCCCGCAACTCGGCCAGGGCCAGGCGGGCGGCGCGCGCGCCCTCGCCGGTGAGTTGGTAGTAGCGGCGGGCCGGCCGGCCCTCGGTGACCGGGTCGACGTCCTCCCAGTCGGCCGCCAGCCAGCCGGCGGCCCGGAGCCGGTGCAGCACCGGGTAGAGCGTGCCGCTGGGCAACCCGGTGACGCCCATCAGGTCGAGACCGTAGCGGGGGGTCTCCGGCTCGGCGAGCAGGGCGGAGAGCACCTTCGCCACCGGAACGGTCAGTCGCATGGCCGCACTCTATCGGTTTTCTACATAGGGCGGAACGGCGAGCAGGGCTACCTGAGCGTCTACGCGGTCAACGGGCCGGCACTGCTCGCCGTGGCGGTCCTGTTGGAGGACGTGTCGGCGGACGCCTGACCGACCGGTGACCCGCGGCGGCGTGGCCGCCGCACCGCGCACCGGTGCGGTCCGGCCGCCCGGTCAGCAGGCGGCCCGGTAGTCCGCCTTGGTGGCCCGCCGCAGCTCGACCCGGACCGGCGGGGCGGGCGGGTGGTCGTCGCCGATTGAGGACCGGGCCACCCCGTCGGGATCGATCTTCGTGATCGTGGCGTCGAGCCGCAGCAGGTCGCCGTCCCACTCACCCTTGAGGTAGTTGAGGAAGAGACCGGGCTCGTGCCGCTCGGGGCGGGTCTTCACCGAGAACCGGGTGCCCCGGAAGTTCTCCGGATCGCCCCACACCTCGTACACGGTGCGCTGGCCGGCCCCGCACACCTTGGCGGCGCCGTCGATGTCCGGGCAGTTGTAGCACTTCTGGTCCGGCGGGTCACCGACCAGATGCAGGACGAGGATGCGCTCGTCGCCGTCCGCCATGGACACCTCGCCCTGCCAGTAACCGGTCAGGCCGGGCCGGCCGGGCGCCGACACCCAGGGGTTGAGCACCCAGTGCAGCCCGTAGATGATGCCGAGGCCGACGGCGAGCACCAGGATCAGACCCACGATCAGGCGGACCGGGTTCCCCTTGCGTCGCCGCCGCCACGGTCCAACGATCGCCATCTCAGCCTCCTCCGGGCCGCCTCACCGTACTCATCGGAGTCCACGGTTGAGGACGGCCGCACGGGGCGTCGCGGGCGTCCGGTCGGACGGACTTCGCGGTTTGCCGCGGATCAAGCGGGGCGGCCTGGTCGGCCGCCGCCCCGGGGATTGCGGCAATCCACCCAGCCACCGACGGTCAGCGGGCTGCGCTACCGAGCACCCGGTCGGGAGTCAACCGGATCACCACCCGTACCACGTCCGCCGGCAACTGCCGATACTCTTCGCCCGCGCCCGGGCCGTCGTACTTGTCCGCCAGCTCAGCCGCCACCGACCGGCCGACGTCCTCGGTCACGCTCACCCGGCCGCGTACCTCGATGTACCGCTCAGCGTCGTTCCGGTCGACCACGGTCAGGCTCGCCCGCGGTTCGCGCCGCAGGTTCTTTTCCTTGCGTCGACCGGCCTCGGTGGAGATCAGCAGGTCGTCGCCGTCCCGGGTGACCCAGACCACCGAGGTCTGCGGACCACCATCCGGGTTGATGGTGGCGAGCACCGCCGGGTTCGGGCCGTCGACGAGATCCCGGGCGTTGTCGCTGAGCGTCGCAGTCATCGTGCGAGCGTAGCGAGAGCTTTGTCGGGCCCGGTCGGGCCTTGAGCAACGGTCGATGCTCGAACAAACGACCCGGCCTTGATCGAGGCTCTGAGCTGGTGGGCGACGGACGAGTCGACCTGTACGCCGGATTCTGTGCCCGGCGCGCGCCCCGGAAGGCACGCACCGGCGGCGGCCATCCATCTCGGCCTGCCGTCGCCGGCAGGCTCGTGCGGCCTACCCGCAGACATCGGGCGGGCAGCCCTCAAGCGTCTGCGCGGGTCGTCATCTTGCGGTGACGGCCCATTCTTGGCCTTGCTCCGGGTGGGGTTTACCGAGCCACCCCGGTCACCCGGGGTGCTGGTGGGCTCTTACCCCACCGTTTCACCCTTACCGTCCCGTTACGGGGCGGCGGTCTGTTTTCTGTGGCACTGTCCCGCGGGTCACCCCGGGTTGCCGTTAGCAACCACCCTGCCCTGTGGAGTCCGGACGTTCCTCGGCGGCGGGCCGGAGCCCGCCGACGCGACCGCCCGGTCGACTCGTCCGTCGCGCCTCCATCCTAACGGCGCCCCCGCCGCCCCCATTTCCGCCCCGAGGGCGGTCTCCATGATCGTTGGCGGCCGAGCGGTGGGACACCCCGAGAAGGTGACCGCTCGGCCGCCAACGATCAACGGGTCACCAGTTGGCGACCAGGGACTCGCCGAAGAGGCGGGGGCCGCGCTCGCGCTCGCGGAACTCCGTACTGGCCAGCACCCGGTCGTGGGCGTCCACGGCCAGCAGGCTGACCCGATCGCCGACCGGCAGGGGGACCAGGGCGACGCCCTCGGTGACGGCGGTGGTGGCGGCGACGACGCCGCCCGCTCGCAGGATCTTGACCGCGGTCGCCCCCTTCGGCACCACCACGAGCACCCGGCCGCCGAGTTCGGCGTGCCCGCCGGCCCGGACCGGGAGCCGGACGGCGGTCAGGTCGCCGGATCCGCTGGCCGTGCTGGCCAGCGCCCAGTCGGCGCGGCTGGCGGCCATCGTCTCGGTGTCGTCGGGGACGGCGTCCTGCGGCGGGGCCAGCGCCAGCAGCACGTCGCCGTTCGGGCCGAGTTGCAGCAGCGTCGGGGAGCCGTCGGTGTCGCCGGTGACGACCGCGGCGGCGGTGTACGGGCCGGGGAGCCGTCCGCTCCAGCGCAGCACCGGCTCCGCGGCGATCCCGCTGGCCCCGGTGAGGATCCGGTAGGTGCTCTGTGCGGCGGCCCGGGTGCCGACGACGTCGGCGACGTCGCTCGGCGTACCGGAGGGCGGGGCCAGCGCCGTCGAGCCGCCGCCCACCTCGCCGACGCCGAACCCGACGGGGCCCTCCTCGCGGACCTCGCCGTCGCATTCCACCCGCCACCACCCGCGGACGTGCGGGTCCGTCAGGTGCAGGTAGCCGGGGGTGGGGGACGGCCGCCAGGTGCGCCCGATGGTGCCGTCGGGACGTACCGTGCCGGTCTCGGCCCAGGAGACGGCGCAGCCCTCCGGCGCCAGGCCGGTCAGCTGCCGTACGTCGCCGCCGTCCACGCCGCCGAGCACGGTGAACGGCAGCAGGGGTGCGTTGCCGAAGGCGCTGCCGTGCAGCAACTGCGTCGGCGTCGCGCCGGCCGGGGCCTGGTGGACCGCGAGGGCCGCCGCGCGGTCCGAGTGGTATGCGACCGCGACCTGCCGGTGGCCGGCATCCTCGTTGACGAAGAGCACCTTCACCTCGGGCAGCCCGGGCGTGCCGCTGTCGCCCCGGCTCTCGGTGAACACCCGGGTAAGCTCGTCGACCAGCCGCCGGTCGCCGGCCAGGTTGCCTCGGGTCGGGGAGTCGATCAGCCGCCACACCCAGGGCGAGGCGACCGGGTAGCCCGCCTCGGCCCGGCCGTCGCCGCGCAGCCAGCCGGTCAGGCCGCCGACGCTCACCCCGGTCGCGGGCACCACGAGCAGCGCGGCGAGGGCGCCGGCGAGCACCGCGCCGAGCCCGGTCCGTCGCACCCGGCGGCGCCGCCGGGCGTGCCGCAGCAACCGGCCGTACGGGTCCTCGGGCGGCACCACCGTCGCGGCGGCGCGGGCCAGCCCGGCCCGGAGTTCGTCCACGCTCATGCCTGCTCCCCGATCAGTCGGTCGGCGACCGCCGGGCGGCCACCGGGTCGCAACACGTCCCGCAGCCGGGCCAGCCCCCGCGCCGCCTGGCTCTTCACCGTCCCCACCGAGCACCCCAACGTGGCCGCCACGTCGGCCTCGGCGAGGTCCTCCCAGTAGCGCAGCACCACCACCGCCCGCATCCGCGCCGGCAGCCGGCCCAGCGCCAGCAGCAGCTCGTCCCGCTCGGCCACGCTCTCCGTGTCGTCGGAGCGGGGCCGGTCGGGCAGGACGCCGGGCAGCAACTCGCGCAGCCCGATCCGACGCCAGCGGTTGGTACGCTCGTTGACCATCGCCCGCCGGACGTACGCCATCGGCTCGTCGACCCGCCGCCAGTGCCGCAGGGTCTTCAGCAGCGCCTCGTGCACCAGGTCCTGCGCGGCGTCCCGGCCCCCGGTCAGCAGGTACGCGGTGCGCAACAGGTCGCCGTAGCGCGCCTCGACGAACTCGCGGAAGTCGGGATCATCCACCTGGTGTCCCCTCGCCGTCACCGGTCACGTCTGTCGCTCCCTTCGTGGGTCTCGCCAGGTACGACACGGAACCGGCCCACGAGGTTGAGCCCGACGGCGAACTACCCAGCGGCCAGCACCCGGCAGGCCGCGCAGCGGCCTGGTGAGGCTAACCTCGGGGCACCATGGATCTCTCCGACGCCGCGCTGCTGCTCGCCGCCGGTCTCGCCGCAGGCACGGTGAACGCGGTGGCCGGGGGCGGTTCCCTGATCACCTTCCCGGCGCTGCTCGCGGTCGGCCTGCCCCCGGTCTCCGCCAATGTCAGCAACTCCGTGGCGGTCTCCCCCGGCTACCTGGCCAGTGTCGCGGGCAGCCGGATGGACCTGCCCCGCGGCCGTACGCTGTGGAGCCTGCTGCCCACCGCCGTGCTCGGCGCGGTGGCCGGTTGCGTGCTGCTGCTGGTCACCCCGGCGCGGGCGTTCGAGCTGGTGGTGCCGTTCCTGGTGCTGGGCGCGACGGCGGTGCTGGCCTTCCAGGACCCGCTGCGCCGGCTGGTCGGCCACCCGGCCGAGCTGAGCCCGCGCCGCCGGGCGGTCACCGCGCAGGCCATGGTCGCCGTCTGCACCGTCTACGGCGGCTATTTCGGCGCCGCGGTCGGGGTGATGCTGGTGGCCGGGCTGGCGCTGGTGCTGGACGCAACCCTGACCCGGGTGACCGCGATCAAGAACCTGCTGTCGGCGGTGGTGGGGCTGACCACGGTGGTGGTGTTCGCGCTGTTCGGCCCGGTGAACTGGGCGGCGGCCGCGGTGGTCGCGCCGGCCACCCTGATCGGCGGGTACCTCGGCGCCCGGCTGGTGCGCCGGCTGCCGCCGGTGGTGCTGAAGACCATGATCGTCGTCTTCGGCACCGTGATCGGCCTGTACCTGCTCTGGCGCGCGCTGCGCTGAGGCCGCGAGGTGTCAGGAGGGGGCCCGGGTTGTCGCGTACGCGATGACCGGGCCCCCTCCTGACATGCGGTCAGTAGGCCTCGCCGACGGGCTCCTCCGGGGTGTGCTCGGCCTTGCGGGCGGCCCGGTTCCACACCACCCGCTCCCCGTAGCCGGCGGCCATCACGTGCCCGAACGCCAGGTAGACCAGTACGCCGACGGCGAGGACGGCGAAGCCGACCCAGAACGGCAGGGCGAGGCTGTGCTCGGCGAGCTTGCCGGCGATGATCGGGGCGGGCGCGGCGGCGCCCCAGCGGACCAGGTTGAACGCGCCGGTGGCGACCCGGCGGTCACTGGAGCCGAGGCCGAGGGCCAGGTCGGTGAGGTTGGCGTTGGCCAGGCCCATGCACAGGCCGGCGAGCACCAGCACCACCAGCGACCGGGCGGTGCTGTGCGAGGTGGCGAAGAGGACCATGCAGACCAGCAGGCCGGCGATGGCCACGCCGACGGTCTGCACCGCGCCGATCCGGTGGGCGAGCCGGTGGCCGATCACCAGGATGCCGGCGGCCAGGCCGAGCCCCCAGGCGGTGAAGGCCAGCCCCAGCGGCACCACGTCCAGGCGCAGGAAGAGCGGGGTGTAGCCGAGCACCACGAAGAAGACGAAGTTGTAGGCGGCGGTCACCACGCAGAGGGCGATGAACGCCGGCTTGCGGTAGGTCGCGAAGATCTGACCCACGCGTACGGGCGCCTGCCGCTGGGCCGGCTCGCGCAGCTTGCGGGCGGCGACGCCCAGCGCCAGCACCATGAACACGCCGCAGACGAAGAACGGCAGCCGCCAGCTGACGTGCCCGAGCAGGCCGCCGATCAGCGGGCCGACCGCGAAGCCGAGGCCGAGCGCGGTCTCGAAGAGGCCGACCACCCACTCCCGGTCGTTGGCCAGGTTGACCAGCACCACCATCGCGGTGGCGAAGAACATCGCGTTGCCCAGCCCCCAGACGCCGCGCAGCACCGAGAGCTGCACGATGTCGCCGCTGAACGAGGCCAGGATGGCGGCCATGCCGACCACCGAGACACCGGTGATCAGCACCGGCTTGAAACCGAACTTCCCGCTGGCCAGGGTCGCCGGGATCATGCCGAGCGCCATCACCGCGATGTACGCGGTGAACAGCAGCTCGACCTGCCAGGCGGTGACCCCGATCGCCTCGCCGATGGCCGGCAGGATCGGATCGACCACCGCGATGCCGGCGATGGCGAGGAAGGCCACCAGCGTGGTGGCGTAGATGGCACTGCGGTTGGGCTCGGTATGCCGATCCACTCCGCGCCTCCAGACAGATAGCTGTATCGTACAGGTAATTCGGTTGTATCATACAGCTATGACCGACGATCACGAGACCGCCACGGCCCCGGACGACGTCACACTCGGCCGGATCGAGACCGAGGTGGCCATGCTGATGCGCCTCGGCGAGGCGACCCGGCGGGCGACCGGCAGCGCCGAGCACCGGGTGCTGGACCGGGCGGCGTACGTGATCCTGCGGCACCTGGACGCCACCGGCCCGCAGAACGTCACCGCGCTGGCCGCCCGGCTCAACCTGGACGGCTCCACGGTCACCCGGCAGGTCTCCGCCCTGCAGCGCGACGGGCTGATCGCCCGCACCCCGGACCCGGCCGACGGACGCGGCACGGTGGTCTCCCCCACCGCGGCGGGTCTGCACCGGATGGCCGCCGTGCAGGCGGCCCGCGCCCGGCTCTACGGCGACATGCTCGCCGACTGGGACCCGGCGGACCGGGAGACCCTGGCGGAGATGCTGCGCCGGCTCAACGAGGCCCTGGAGGCCCGCACCCGCCGCCGCTGACCCCGCTCGGCGGGTCGCGCCGCCGCCGGATCGCGGCAAGTCGGGCCTTCCGCGTGAGCGGACGCGCCGGTATGCCGCATGCGGCGCGTGAAGGCGGCGCGCTGTTAGGAGGGGGCCCTTGTTATCGCGTACGCGATAACAAGGGCCCCTCCTAACGCCTCGGGCGGACGCCTCAGGCGACGGGCTCGCGGACGGAGTCGGCGTCGCGGTCCGGGCCGGGGGTGACCCGCGGGTCGCCCTCGTCGACGAAGTAGTCGTCCGGCTCGGTGCCGTCGACCCCGTCGGGCACCCGGCCCGCCCGCAGCGCCAGCGTCACCAGCGCCGCGACCGCCAGGTTGACCAGGACGGCGACAATGCCGACGTAGATGGTCTTCCTGGTGTCGAAGCCGAAGTCGGCCAGCGGGAACGCCGAGCCGCCGAAGTGCTTGCGGCCGCTCACGGCATTCGGGATCTGGTAGAGCATCCACATGCCCAGCCCCATGCCGGCCGCCCAGCCGGCGATCAGCGCGCCCCGGTGGAACCAGCGGGTGTAGAGGCCCAGCGCCACCGCCGGCAGCGTCTGGAGGATGATCACGCCGCCGATGAGCTGGAGGTCGATGGAGAACTGCGGGTCGAGGAAGACGATGCAGGCCACCGCGCCGACCTTCACCACCAGCGAGGTGATCTTCGAGACGTTCGCCTCCTGCGCCGGGCTGGCGTCCCGCTTCAGGTACTCCTTGTAGATGTTGCGGGTGAACAGGTTCGCCGCCGCGATCGACATGATCGCCGCCGGCACCAGCGCGCCGATGCCGATGGCCGCGTACGCGACGCCGGCGAACCAGTCGGGGAACTGCTGGTCGAACAGGACCGGCACCACCGTGTTGCTGTCGACGCTGCCTTCCCGGTTCCCCGGCAGCGGCTTCACCCCGGCCGCGATGGCCATGAAGCCGAGCAGCGCGATCAGCCCGAGCAGCAGGCTGTACGCCGGCAGCGCGGACATGTTCCGCTTGATCACATCGCGGTTCCGGCTGGCCAGCACGCCGGTGATGCTGTGCGGGTAGAGGAACAGCGCCAGCGCCGAGCCGAAGGCCAGGGTGACGTACTGGAGCTGGTTGTTGGCGTTGAGCAGGATGCCGTCGCCCGGGTTCTCCGTCGCCTGGAACTTCGCGTCGGCGGCGTCGAAGATCGAGCCCCAGCCGCCCAGCTTGTACGGCAGGTAGAAGACCGCCACCAGGATCACGATGTAGATCAGCGAGTCCTTGACGAAGGCGATCAGCGCCGGCGCCCGCAGCCCGGACTGGTACGTGTAGGCGGCCAGGATGGCGAACGCGATGATGATCGGCAGGTGCCGGGCCAGCGCGCTCTCCCCGGTCACGCCCATCGTCTTGAGCACCGCCTCGATGCCGACCAGCTGCAACGCGATGTACGGCATGGTGGCCACGATGCCGGTGATCGCGATCAGCAGCGCCAGGATCGGCGAGTCGAACCGGCGGCGGACGAAGTCGGCCGGGGTGACGAAGCCGTGCCGGTGCGACACCGACCAGAGCCGGCAGAGCACCAGGAAGACCATCGGGTAGATGACGATGGTGTACGGCACGGCGAAGAAGCCGGCCGCGCCCGCCCCGAACATCAGCGCCGGCACCGCCACGAAGGTGTACGCGGTGTAGAGGTCACCGCCGACCAGGAACCAGGTGATCCAGCCGCCGAAGTTGCGCCCGCCCAGCCCCCACTCGTCCAGGTGCGCCATGTCCTTCGGGGCGCGCCACCGGGCGGCCACGAAGCCCATCGCGCTGACCAGCAGGAACAGCACGCTGAAGACGATGATCTCGGTGAGATGGTCCCGCCACATCAGCGCACCACCTTCGTTCGCGACCGCGGGACTCGCAGGCCCGGTTCATTCCTCGCGCTCACCGCTCACCACCCCGCTTCTTCTTCGTCATCTGGTAGACCACCGTGGTGGTGGCGACGCCGAGCAGGATCCAGGCCAGCTGGAGCCAGTAGAAGCGCGGGAAGCCGAACAGCCGCGGCGAGTCGCCGTTGAAGAAGGCCGGGATCAGGGGCACCACGATCGGGACGAAGAGCAGCCAGTTCCAGGGGCTGCGGTCCTTCGCCCTCGACCTCGCGGCGGTAGGCGCCTCGGGCGCCTCCGGGTCGGGTGCTGTCATGGGACACACCTCCGGGAGTTGTCGTAGCTCGCCAGGTGACGGCCGGAGGCTACGACCACGTGACGGCGGTCACGTTCGATGCGGAGGCGGTGCTGCGCCGAACGGCGCGGCGGCTGCGCCGAACGGCGGCAGCCGGGTGACTCAACGGGTGACGAGGTGGGCGGTGTCGTTGACCGAGCGGACGGCCACGCCGCCGTCCGGCCACATGTCGAGCACCGAGACGCCGGCCGCGTCCAGATACAGCCGGTGCAGGAAGGCGTCCCCGGCGGCCAGGGCGTCGCGCAGCGCCAGCTTGATCGGCGAGACGTGCGAGACGACCACCACGGTCTCCCCCGGGTACGCCTCGCGCAGCGCCGCCACCGCCCGGTCCACCCGCCCGGCGACCGCCGCGAACGACTCGCCGCCCGGGGGCGCGACCCGGGTCGAGGCGAGCCAGGCGTCCAGCTCCCCCGGCCAGCCCTCGCGTACCTCGGCGAAGGTCCGGCCGTCCCAGGCGCCGAAGTCGCACTCCACCCAGTCGTCCTGGCGGCGTACCGGCTGGCCGCCCAGCGCCCCGGCGATCGCCTCGGCGGTCGCCGTACACCGGGACAGCGGGGAGCTGACCACGGCCGCGACGGACGGGGCCAGCTCGGCCACCCGGGCGGCGGTGGCGGCGGCCTGCTCCCGGCCGCGGTCGGAGAGCGGCACGTCGGCGCGGCCGGCGTAGCGGCCCTGCACAGTCCACTCGGTCTCGCCGTGCCGGACCAGGACCAGCCGGGTGGCGGTGGCGGTGGGCCGGGGCTCCCAGGACGGCTTCGCGGTGGCCGGGTCGGCGCCGACCTCGACCTGCTTGGCGGGCTTGCCGGCGGCGGCGTCCATCGCCGCGTTGGCCAGGGCGTCGGCGTGCCGATTGCGGTCCCGGGGGATCCAGGTGAACCGCACCGAGTCGAAGCGGTCGGCCAGCGCGGCGGCCCGGGCGGCGAGCGGGCGCAGGCCCGGGTGCTTGATCTGCCAGCGGCCGGACATCTGCTCGACCACCAGCTTGGAGTCCATCCGCGCCTCGACCTCGACCGCGCCCAGCTCGGCGGCGGCCTCCAGGCCGGCGATCAGGCCGCGGTACTCGGCGACGTTGTTGGTGCTGGTGCCGATCGCCTCGCTGCGTTCCACCAGCACCTCGCCGGAGGCCGGGTCGCGGACCACCGCCCCGTAGCCGGCCGGCCCGGGGTTGCCCCGGGACCCGCCGTCGGCCTCCACCAGCACCGCGCGCACCGCCACCGGTCTACAGCCCCGACTCGTTGGTACGCACCATGATCCGGCGGCACTCCTCGCAGCGCACCACCTCGTGCGGGTCCGCCTTGCGGATCCGGCCCAGGTCCGCGCCGGAGAGCTCCAGCCGGCAGCCGCCGCACCGCCCGCCGGTGAGCAGGGCGGCGCCGAGGCCGGTGTCCTCGCGGATCTTGTCGTACAGCTTCACCAGGTCGGCCGGGAGGTCGGCGACCACCGGCTGGCGGGCCGACCGCTTGAACTCCTCGTCCTTGCCGATCTCGGCCAGGGTGTCGTCGCGGCGCTGCTCGCTCGCCGCGCGCCGCTCCCGCGCCTCGGCCAGCCGCCCCTCGATCCCGTCGAGCACGCCCTGCGCGGTCTCCCGCTGCTCCATCAGTTCCAGCTCGGCGTCCTCCAGGTCGCCCTGCCGGCGGTTGAGCGAGGCCAGCTCGTGCTGGAGCGCCTCCAGCTCCCGGGCCGGGCCGCTGCCGGCGGTCAGCCGGGCCTGGTCCTTGTCCTTGCGGGCGCGGACCTGCTCGATGTCCTTTTCCAGCCGGGCGATGTCCCGGTCCAGGTCGTCCACGGCGACCTGGGCGCGGACCCGCTCGTCCTCCAGCGCGGAGAGCTCCCGGGCCAGCCCCTCCAGCTCGGCCTTCTCTGGCAGCGACCGACGGCGGTGGGCGAGCTGGGCCAGGGAGGTGTCGATGGCCTGGAGGTCCAGCAGGCGGCGCTGGTCCTTGGGGTCAGCCTTCACGGTCGCGCTCCTTGTCGTCCGCCGCGGGGGCGGAGGCGTGTACGGTCCACGGGTCGGTGTCCAGGTCGGACACGGTCGTCTCGACGCCCAGGGCGGCCCGCAGGTGGGCGGCCAGGTCGTCCAACCAGGGTCGCTCGGTCGCCCAGTGTGCGGCGTCCAGCAGGGCGGGGCCACCCGCCGCGAGGTGCTCGCCGGCCGGATGGTGGCGCAGATCCGCGGTGAGGAAGGCGTCCACCCCGGCGGCGGTCGCCTCGGCCAGGAAGCTGTCCCCCGAGCCGCCGCTGACGGCAAGGGTACGCACCGTGCGGCCGGGGTCGCCGGCGGCGCGTACGCCCCAGGCGGTGGCGGGCAGCACCGCGGCGGCCCGCCGGGTCAGCTCGGCCAGGGTCAGCGGGGTGGGCAGCTCGCCGATCCGGCCGATGCCCCGCCCGTCGCCGGCGGCGGCGCTGCCCGGCTCGGCCGGGTGCAGCGGGCGCAGCCCGGTCAGCCCGAACCGGGCGGCGAGCGCGTCGGAGACGCCCGGGTTGGCGGTGTCGGCGTTGGTGTGCGCCACGTACAGCGCCACGTCGTTGCGGATGAGCTGGTGCACGATCCGCCCCTTGTACGTCGTCGCGGCCACCGAGGAGACGCCGCGCAGCAGCAGCGGGTGGTGGGCGACGATCAGGTCCGCGCCGGCGGCGAGGGCCTCGGCGACGGTCTCCGGGACCACGTCGACCACGCAGGCGATCCGGCGCACCGGGGCGGACGGCTCGCCGAGCACCAGGCCGACCCGGTCCCACTCCTGCGCCCAGGCCGGCGGGTAGCGCCGCTCCAGCTCGGCCACCACGTCGGCGACGGTCGGCGGCGGGGACGCGGTTGGGCTCACGGCGGGTCAGCTTACCGGCGCGGGCGGCCGGTCCACCGGTCAGGCGGCCGGAGTGACCGACTCGGATCGGTCGCGAAGGGCGGCCAGCCCGAGCTCCCAGGGGAAGCTGTGCAGGTGCCGCTCGCCGGTCCCGGGCGGGTGCAGCGGGACGAGGTGCTCGCCGAAGACCACCGTCGTCCCCCAGTCGGCCAGCCGGGCGAGGCCGGCCCGGAAGGCCGGGTGGGCGGCCATGGCCGCGTTGGTGAACGGGACCGCCACCACCGGCAGGCCCCGGCCCTGCCCCTCGACCAGCAGGCCGAGCGCCAGGGTGTCGGTGATCCCCGCCGCCCACTTGTTGATCGTGTTGACCGTCGCCGGGCAGACGATCATCGCGTCGGCGGGTGGCAGCACGTCCGGGTCGCCGGGGTTCTTGTAGTGCGTCCGGACCGGGTGGCCGGTCTGCCGGGCCAGCGCGGCCCGGTCGACGAACTTCGCCCCGTCCGGCGTGGTGACCACGCAGACGTCCCAGTCGTCCTGCTGGGCCAGCTCCACCAGCCGGCCGACGTGCCGGGCCAGCGGCGAGCCGCAGGCGATGACGTAGAGCACCTCCCGGTGCCCGTTGTTCGGGGTGCCGCTCATCCGGCTGGCACCGCCTTCACACTCCCACTCCCATGTGTTCAGCCAACTCCGCAATCGGCGGAGGCGGCGCACCCCGTGTGCGACGCAGGACGTCCGACATCACTTCGTGGGCGATCGGCCGGCAGCGGACCTCCGACGGGGCCAGCCGGTCGCCGCGCAGCAGCATCTCCCCGGCGTTCGCCACGTCGCCGATCTGCGCGTAACCGCGGGCGATGTCGAGCAGGTGGTGGGCCCGGCGCTCGGGCAGCAGCGCGTTGAAGTCCGGCTCCGGGATGCGCTGTCGGTGGATCTCCACCGCCCGGCCGCCGTCGCCCAGCTCCACGGCGGCGGCGGCCCGGTGCAGCTCCAGGTTGGTCGGGCCGAACGAGGTCCAGTAGTGGTTGTGGTCGCCGCCGAGCAGGGTGGCCGCCTCCTGGGCGCCGTTGATCAGGTCGTCCACCGTCGCCGAGTCGCCAATCCGGGAGGCCGCCATCGCCCCCTGGAGCAGCAGCATGCCGTAGACGGAGAGGCGGGCCGGCGAGGCGTCGTTGCCGCCCCCCGGGGCGAGCCGGTTGGCGATGGCGACGTTGAGCTCCAGCGCCGGCCGGGGGCGCCCCATCGCGACCAGCGCGTTGCAGACCCGGGTGGTGGCGATGCCGGCGAGCAGCTGGTCGTCGGCGCGCTGGGCCACCGCCATCGAGCGGTCGGCGGCCAGCCAGGCCAGCTCGCACTCGCCCAGCTTGCGCAGCACCGACGAGGCGATCTGGTAGACCTGCCCGAGCAGGTGGGCGGCCTCGCGGGCCGGCTCACCGCCGCCGTAGCCGGCGTCCGCGGCCTGAGCGTCGCGCAGCAGCTTGGGCAGCGCCCGGGTGAGCATGCCGTACCGGCCGTACTGGTAGGTGAGCCAGGCGTGGTTGACCGCCTTGCGCATGTCGACCAGCGGCGGCGGGTACGGCGCCGCGTCGAAGTACGCGCTCATCGAGTCGTACCGTTCGAGGGCGGCCCGGATCTCCTGGACCTCGACCTGGTCGATGCAGTTCAACGCGTCAATACGGCGTTCCGGGTCCTTGCCGAGCAGCAGTTGGACATCGACGGCGAGGATGTCGGCGATCTCGTAGAGGACGGAGAACTTGTCCAGCCGGCGCACCCCGCGCTCGACCTTGTCGACCCAGCTCTTGGACTTGCCGAGCCGATCGGCGAAGACCTGTTGGGACATCTTGCGGCGACTGCGCCAGTAGGCCACCCGACGACCAATGGGCAACTCGTCCATCCGTCCACCCCTCCCTCGTCGCCCGGACGGCTCCACCGCCCGGCCGTCCCCGGGCCGTACACGATCCGTCCGTCTCCAGGTTTTCGCTGGTCGCACAGCCTGTACGTCAGCCGTAAGGACTGTCCTCGTAGTTTTCGTGCAACTTGCATCAGCCGTTCGTCAGCTCAACGATCGCGGGTCTAGGCAGTGACGGGGCTCGACGCGTGCTCTGACGGCTCTCGGCCTTCGGGGCGGAGGGAGATAGCACCAATGTGGAGGAATGTGGGTCCACGTGTCGTTCAGCTGACACCGCTGGAACGGGTCCGGCTGCGCCGGGTCGCGGTGCGCTACGCCGTGCACGGCTGGGAGGTGACCCCCGGCGCCTGCCTGGCGCGCAGCCGGTTCGTCTGCGGCCGGGCGGGCTGTCCGACGGTCGGCTGTCACCCCGCGCTGGAGGACTGGGAGCAGGGCGCGAGCCGGGACCCGGCCCGGGTGGCGACCTGGTGGCGCAACCTCCCGCACGGGGTGCTGCTGCCCACCGGGCGCGCGTTCGACGTGCTGGAGGTGCCGGCCCACCTCGGCCGGCAGGTGCTGGAGGCGGTCCGCTCCCATCCGGCCGGCGCGGGCGTACGCGGGCCGGTCCTGGTCACCCCAACCGGACGCTGGATGTTCCTGGTCCGCCCCGGCGACCCGCTCCGCCCCGAGCTTGAGCACTGCTACCAGGTGGTGCGGCACGACCGCGGCTCCTGGGTGCCCGCGCCGCCCACCCGGCTGCCGGAGGGGGTGGTGCGCTGGGCGGTCGCCCCGGAGCAGGCCCGCTGGCAGGTGCCCGACTCGTACCTGGTGCAGAACGCGCTGATCGAGACGCTGCGGACCGCCGGGATCGCGCTGCCGCCCGACCCCCTACCCCATCACCTACCGCTGCCCCGCCGGGCGAGCTGACCGGCGGCGCGGGTCAGTCGGCCAGCGGCAGCGCGGTGGAGTGCAACTGGCGGGCGTCGTCGGTGACGACCGCGTGCAGGTGGCCGGGGAGGCGGTCCAGCCAGCCGACGCCGGAGGGGCCCATCGCCACGGCGGCGGTGGCGTACGCGTCGGCCAGCCCGAGGTCGGCGCCGACCACGGTGACCGAGCGCAGCCCACGGGCGGGCGCGCCACGGCGCGGATCGAGCACGTGCGGCCCGCGCTCGTAGACCCCGGAGGTGGCCACCGCCAGGTCGGTGCCGGTGAGCACCAGGCAGGTGGCGGTCGCCTCCCACGGGTGCCGCACCCCGATCCGCCAGGGCCGGCCGGTGACGGAGTGCCCACGTACCCGCACGTCGCCGCCGGCGTTCAGGCAGTGGTTGGCCGCCCCGGCGGCGCGCAACCGGTCCGAGGCGACCTGCGCCGACCAGCCCTTGACGTACCCGGACGGGTCGAGCCGCCCGGTGGCGTACGCGTCGAAGAACCCGTCGGTGGCGCCCCACAGCTCGGCGCAGCGCTCCAGCACCGTACGCAGGTCGGTGGAGGTCTCCGCGAACGACAGCTCGCCCCGGTCGAAGCGGCACACCTCGCTGTCCGCCCGGTACGTGCTGAACCGGGCGTCCACCTCGCGCAGCCAGCCGAACACCTCGTCGGCCAGCTCCCGCAGGAGGGCGGCGGGCAGGTCGTCGGCCAGGTCCAGGCTGATCGCCGTACCCATGACCTGCTCGACCCGGCGCAGGCCGGGCCGGGTCGCGGCGGTCATCAGCGGGCCTGGTCGATCGCGGCCTGCAACGACTGCTGGTACGACCGGCTGGTGTAGGTGGCCCCGGAGACGGTGTCCAGGCTCGCGCTCTGCCGCTGCACCACCTGCCCCGAGGTGCCGCTGTACGCCGCGTCGACCCGGTCGCTGCGCTGCCCGGACTGGCCGCCTGACGGCAGTTCCAGGGCGAGGCAGTTGACGATCTTCGTGCCGGAGAGGGTGATCTGCACCTGCACGTTGCCGAACTCGTTGGCGACCACCGGCCCGGTCACCTTGCGGTTGGTCGCCGGCGGGGCGGCCGTGGTGGTCCGGGGCGCGGCGGTGGTCCGCCGCGGCGCGCTGGTGGCGGCCTTCGAGCCGGAGCTGGCGCTGGGCTTCGGGCGGGGCGTACGGCTGGCGCTCGGCTTCGGCGTGGGGGTGCCGGTGGGCCGTGCGGACGGTGGCCGGGTCGCCCCCGGGGTCGCCGGGGCGGACTGCCCGGGCACCGCCGCCGGCCCGGCCGGCAGTTCCCCGGCTGCGACCGGGGTGGCGCCGGGGGAACCCTTGAGCACCACCAACGCGGTGGTGCCGGCGGCCAGACCGGTGATGGCGAGCAGAGCGCGACGCATGGCAGGGATGCCCCTCTACAGCTCAAACGTGGCGAGGTGGATGTTGCGGCGGCGCACGCCGGCCTCCCGCAGCACCTGCACCGCGTGCTCGACGAGGCCGGGCGGCCCGCACAGGTAGACGTCCCGGCGCAGCAGGTCGGGGACCAGCCGGCGCAGGCCCGGCGGGCTCATCACCTGCCGCGGGCCGGGATCGTCCCGGCTGCCGATGACGTACCAGACCGAGGTCTGCCGGGCCCGGGCGATCCAGTCCAGCTCCTCGTGCAGCAGCACGTCGGCCGGCTGCCGGGCCCGGTAGATCAGCGCGGCGCCCGCCGGCAGCTCCTCCAGCATCGCCCGCAGCGGGGCGATCCCGCTGCCACCGGCGATCAGCAGGGCCCGTTCCCGGGTCCGGTGGGCGGCGGTGAACGTGCCGAACGGCCCCTCGGCCCAGACCCGGGTGCCCGGTTCCAGGTCGCGCAGGTCGGCGGTGTGCGAGCCGACCACCTTGACGGTCAGCCGCAGCCACCGCCCGTTCGCGGCGGCGGAGACCGAGAACGGGTGCGACTGCCACCAGCCGCCCGCGTTGAGGAACCGCCAGCGGAAGTACTGGCCGCCGAGCAGGTCGATCTGGTTGAGCCGGCGCCCGGTCAGGTAGATCGAGATGGTGTCGGTGCTCTCCGCGACCACGTCCGCCACCTCCAACCGGTGCCGGAGGTTGAAGTGCAGCGGCCGGACCAGCCGCCCCCAGAGCAGCGCGGCGACCAACGCCAGATAGGCGGCGGTCCAGCCGGTGCGGACCGGGCCGGGCTCGTAGAGCTGCGCGCCGTTGCTGAACTGGTGCCCGTAGCCGAGCAGCAGCGCCAGGTAGCTGGTCAGGTGCAGGTGGTACCAGAGCTCGTAGGGCAGCACCCGGCGCACGGCACGCACCCCGGTCACCCCGACCGCGACCATGATTCCGGCGGCCACGAACGCGGAGACCATGTCCTGGTAGTCGCTGAGCAGCACGCCCACCTCGGCGGCGAGCGAGTTGCCCTCCAGCTCGGCGTAGGCGACCACGAGCAGCGCCAGATGGGCGACGACCGCGACGAGCAGGGTGGCCCCCAGGTCGCGGTGCAACCGGGAGATCCGCTCCCCGCCGAGCAGCCGCTCCAGCACGCCGAGCCGGCTCATCAGCAGCACCTGCACCAGCAGCAGGTAGCCGGCGACCAGGCCGGTGATCCGGCCGGCGGCGGTGAGGGCGTCGGCCGTGCCGGCCAGCGAGCCCGGCGGGGTGCCCAGCCACCAGGGCAGCACCGCGGCCGCCAGGCCGAGCCAGAAGAGCGCGCCGAGGGTGCGCCGGCCGGCCGGCCCGCGACGGGGCAGCGCCAGCGGCGGGGGCGGGGCAGCCGAACGGCCGCCGTACGGGGTGGGTGTCCCGGTACGACGGCCGGCGGCGTCGAGTTCCTGGTATGTCACGCGTACAACTTCATCGGAGAAAACTTCTGCCTCGGGAAGACCTTGTCCACCTGCCCGGTCGTCAGCCCGAAGCGCCCCTGAGCGACCGAACCGTAGACGTCGAACATGTTGTTGTACTCAGGTACGTCGCCGCTGTCCAGATCGTTCAACCCGGTCCAGCGGCCGAGCAGCGAGCCGGCCAGCTTGCGGCCGGACAGGATGGTGACCACCCCGCCGTGGCCGTGGTCGGTGCCGCCGCTGTTGGAGGCGACCCGGCGGCCGAACTCGCTGGACACCATGACCGTCACGTCGGCGGCCCGGTCACCCAGGTCGGTGAAGAACGCCGCCATCGCGCCGGCCAGCTCGTTGAGGCTGCGCCACAGCTGGCCGCCGTCCTGGGTGCCCTGGTTCTCGTGGGTGTCGTAGCCGCCCATCCCGACGGTGGCCACCCGGACGTTGGCCCCGCCCTTGATGAGCTGGGCGAGCTGCTGGAACGCGTACCCGACGCCCTGGTAGCTCACCCCCTGCGCCGGCTGGTACGGCTTGGCCGCCAGCCGCTGCGCGGTGGCCAGCGCGCCCACCCCGTCGCGTACCGCCTCCTCCACCGGGTGGTTGATCCCGGTGAACAGGCCCCGGATCGCCTTCTCGGTGGCCGCCCGGTACTTCTCGTCGCCGTTGAGCCGCAGCGAGCCGACGCTGTTCAGCGACAGCGCCCCGTTCGTGCCGACCAGCGAGCGGGGCAGCGTGCTGCCGATGCCGACGCTGCGGAACGCCGTGCCCTTGCCCAGCGTGTCGACCAGGCTGTCCAACCAGCCCCGGCCGCCGGTCTCGCTGGGCAGCCCACCCAGGTTGCAGGCGTCCGCGGCCTGGAAGTGGCTGCGGGACAGCCGCTCGTCGGAGACCGCCGGGACGAAGCCGAGCTGCCCGGCGCCGAGCCACTTCTCCAGCGGCCGGAACGCGCTGGTCAGCTTGAAGCCGCGGCCGAGCGCCAGGGAGTCGTTGCCGAGCAGCAGGTCCGGCCGGGCCTTGCCGAGCACCGGGTCGTCGGCCGGGGCGACCAGGCTGAGCCCGTCCAGCCCGCCGTAGAGGAAGACGTGGATCAGCGTGCCGGTCTTCGTCGCCGCGAACGACGCCGAGGTGGTCACGAACTGGGCGGTGGCCAGCGCGGTGGCGGTCGCCGCGGCGCCGGCCACGAAGGTACGGCGGGTGACCCCCCGGCCGTCCTGCTGTGCCTCCTCCACTTCCTCCAGCCGGCGGTAGCGGTCCCGCTCGGCGGCGTTCTCCGCCGCGACCAGGTCGGCCTCGGCGCGCAGCACCGCCTCGGCCGGGTTGTCGGCCAGCCGGCGCAGGTCGGGGCATTCGGGGTGCAGGGGGTACGGGTGCACAGTCTTCTCCATCGGGTGCCTCACCGGAGGTGGTGCTGGGGGGACGCGAGGAGCGCCCGCGCGACGGCGCTGATCGCTCCCTGGAACGTCTCGTCAACCTTGGTGCTCGCCTCGACCCCGGCCACGTCCAGGATCAGCGCCCGTTCCCGGGCGGTCAGCTGCTGGTGCACCAGCCGCTTCGCCAGCGCGTCCAGGTACGCCCCGGCCGTCGCCGGCGGGTCGGCCACCAGCTTCTCCGGCTTGCTGAACGTGAAGTGGGTGCGCCACCCGCCGACCAGGTCGCCGGCCTCGTTCCAGCCGTTGACCATCGTGCCGGCGGAGGTCCAGGCGACGTAGACGTCCGGGTAGCCGTCCGGGGTGGGCTGTCCCATCGGGTACTGGCCCAGCTCCCGCAGCTTGTCCTGGACCTGACGCAGCCCCTCCGCGTACGGGGTGCGCCGGCCGTCGCCGGGCTTGTGCTCCGGCGCCGCGTCCGGCTTGACGCCCAGCGTCCGGTACGTGGCGACCAGGTACTCCATCGGGCGGCGCACCTTCTGCCCCACCGAGGCCCAGAACTCGGAGGTGCTGAACAGCGACATCAGCACCGGCCGGATCATGCCCCGGTTCGCCGTGTAGACCTTGGCCAGCCGGTCCACCAGGGACTTCGGCGGGGTGTCCGAGACGAACCTGGTGGCCAGGCTCTGCGCGACGTACCGGGCGGTGGACGGGTGCAGCGCGAGGTAGGTGACGTACTGGTCGATCACCTTGTCGGCCCGCACCGGGTCGTCCGAGGCGTTCGGGTGGCTGAACCCGAGGATCTTCACCTTGCCGAGGTAGTGCCGGTCGGGGCGGAAGACGTACTCCCCGTCGTTGACCCCGCGGCCGGTCTGCAGCAGCGCTGCCTGGCGGACGTCCTTCTCGGTGTAGCCGCCGTCCACGCCGACCGAGTAGAGCTCGAGGTTCTCCCGGGCCAGGTTCTCGTTGACCGCGTCGGCGCGGGAGTCGTTCTGGTTCAGGTAGAGCAGCAGCGCCGGGTGCCGGTTCGCGGCGACCAGCATCTCCGGGTAGCTGCCCATGGCGTGCCGGCGGACGACGTCCCGGTCGAAGGAGTTGCGGTGGAGTTCCCCGCCGTCGAAGTCGGCGGCGACGTGCAGGAAGTCGTTCCAGAAGTCGACCATCACCTCGAACAGCTGCCGGTCGGACCAGATCTGCCGGGCGATCGTCGCGTCGACCATCTCCCGGTCCGGCTGGGCGCCCCGCTGGTTGAGCTGTTCGCGCTGCTCCGCCAGCTGCTTGGCGGTCAGCGTGAGGGTGCTCAGCTCGGTGAGCTTCAGCTCCGCCTTCGTCGGCGCGATCTTCTCCGGCTCCAGCTGCCAGCGGATCCAGCCGTCGATGCCCAGCCGCCGGATGTCGGCCAGCACCTTCGGCGTCGGGCCGAACGTGGCCCGGCTGGCCAGGTGCCGCACCGGGTCCTTGGCGAGCACCGTGCGTACGGTCACCTTGGTCGCCGCCGCCGCGGCGGCCGGCCCGGAGAACGTCCGCCCACTGGTCGGCGCGTTCTTCTTCAGCACCGCGCCGGCCCGGGAGCCCATGTAGCTCTCGTTCTGCTCGGTGTAGGTACGCACCGTGCGCGGCTCCTGGCCGCTGGGGCGGGCCGCGGTGCCGTCCGTCGTGGTGGTGGGGGTGGCGTCGCCGGCCACCCGGTCGGGCTCGTCGTCGGTGAACAGCCCGCGCACCTGTGGCGACATGGCCAGCGCGGTGCCGCCGGCGATGACGGCCGCGCCGCCGAGCACCGCGAGGGCGCGGCGGCGGCCACCACGCCGGCCGCCCGGCTCGTCGTCGTCCAGGTTGGGCAGTCCGGTGCCGGGCGGGCCGGCGAGGTTCTGTCCGGCCAGGCCCTCGGGGCCGACCCACTGCGGGGCGGTCGTTACCGTGGGGGTGGGCGGGGCGTCCCACGGACGATGCGGTGGCACGTTCTGGTCGGCCATGTACCAATCCCGTTTTCGTGAAGGCGAAGTTGCCCGGGACGGTAGTGACGGGGATTGTGGCCTTCAAGGCGTACGCCGGGGGCGGGACAGGGCACTTAAGACACCGCTCAACGGCCGTCCCCGGATCGGGCCGGGGGCAGGTGGCCGGCCGGGGTGCCCGGAACTGGGCGGACGTCACCCCGATCGGCCCGGATGTAACGTTCCGCGCCCGACCGGCGCTGTTTGTCGCGTTCCACCCCTCAGCCAAACTTAAGCCGCGGATAAGCCGGAGTTGCACCCGGCCCCGCGAGCGTGGCCACCCCGCGCAGCGAAAGTAGCAGCGGTGGGCGAGCGTGAGCCGCCGCCCCAGCGGGTATGCCGCCGGACCGCTGAAGCCGTGAGGGGAAGGCACCGCCATGCTCAGCAAAGAGGATCAGCGCAGGTTCGAACAGATCACCCGTCAGCTGCGGGAGAGCGACCCGCAGTTCTTCGCCCGCCTCGACCAGCGGGCCAAGGCCCGCCGCGGCCGGTACCTGATGCTGTTGACCATCGTGCTCTGGGCCTCGCTGCCGGCGATGACCGTGCTCGCCGGCCGGCTGGCCGGCGCGGTCTGCGCCGTGGTGCTGGTGGCCAACGCCGGTCTCATGTGGCGCTTCCGCCGCAGGTGGCTGTGAGCGCCGCAGCCGGCTGCCGCTGGCCGCGCCGGCTGGTCGAACACAGGGTGGGGGACGAAGTGCGATCGAGCGTGATACCTCTGAGTCATATTGATACCTGAGAGGTATCACCCGCAGGGTGGCACCATCGCTCCCGCCAGGTCACCCACAGTGACCACCGCCGGGCCGCCCGGGTCACCGCCGGCCGGCTACGACGAGCCGAGGGCGCGGTACGCCCGGCGCAGCCGCTCCACCAGACCGGGCCCACCGATGGCCGGCGCCGGCGCGCCGAGCTGGCGCAGCAACAGGTCCGGCTCGGTGACCAGGCTCGGCGGCCGGTCCGGCAACGGCACCGGCAGGCCCCAGAACACGTCGACGGCCTCGTCGAGCGGGGCGACCGGCAGCCCGTCCAGCGCCCGCGCCGCGCCGACGGCCGGCCGGGCACGCTCCACCGTGGACTCCCCGCCGCCGCCCGGCTCCGGCTCGCGGTCGGCGGCACCGCGCAGCGCGCGGAGCCGGTCGAGCAGCTCGGCCCGGCCCCGGCCGCGCCACCGCAGCAGCTCGAACGGGTCCGCGTCGAACGCCTCGGCGAGCAGATAGAACGTGGCCGCGAGGTGCTTGCAGGGCACCGCGAAGTCCGGGCAGCTGCACCGCTGGGTCAGCTCGTCCACCTCGGCTGGGAAGAGCGGCGCGCCGGCCGCCGCGAACACCTCCTCCAGCTCGGCCGGCAGGTCCCCGGCCAGCAACCGCGCGCTGAAGAACGCCAGGGCGGCCAGGTCCCGCTCCAGCCGGGCCCAGACCCGGGGCGGGAACGGCGCCAGCCCGATGGTCACCCGGTACGGCTGCGGCCGGGACCCCTGCACGGTCGCGGTCACCCGGCCGGACGTGATCTCCAGGCTGCGCACCTGGCCGCGGCGCGCGTAGGACCGGCCCCGGGTCAGCCGGGTGCCCAGCGCGAACGACTCCAGCACCTCCAGGAAGCGCCGGGACCACCAGGAGACGCCGATCGCCCCGCGGGTGCTGCGCGCCCGCAACCCGCCGTCGACGGGCAGCGGCGGGCCGAAGTCGGCGAACCGGCCGTCGCCGTTCTCCTGTGGAGTCACTCGATCACCGCCCCCGCTTCCAGCGCGAACAGGTCACGCAGCTGGCCGGTGGACAGTTCGGTGACCCACTGCTCGCCGCTGCCCACCACACTGCGGGCCAGCTGCCGCTTGTCGGCGATGACGGCCGCCACCTTCTCCTCCACGGTGCCGGCGCAGACGAACTTGCGTACCTGCACCCGGCGGCGCTGGCCGATCCGGAACGCCCGGTCGGTGGCCTGGTCCTCGACGGCCGGGTTCCACCACCGGTCGACGTGCACCACGTGATTGGCGGCGGTCAGGGTGAGCCCGGTGCCGCCCGCCTTGAGCGAGAGGACGAACAGCGGCGGCCCCTGCGGGGACTGGAACCGGGTCACCATCGCGTCCCGGTCGGCCTTGCCCACCCCACCGTGCAGGAACAGCACCTCCCGGCCCACCCGGGCGGAGAGGTGCCCGCGCAGCATCCCGCCGAACTCGGCGTACTGGGTGAAGAGCAGAGCCTTCTCCCCCGCGGCGAGGACCTCGTCGACGATCTCCTCCAGCCGCTCCAGCTTGCCGGAGCGCCCGCCCAGCGGCGAGCCGTCGTGCAGCAGTTGGGCCGGGTGGTTGCAGACCTGCTTGAGCCGGGTCATGGCGGCCAGCACCAGCCCGCGCCGCTCGATGCCCTCGGCGGACTCGATCTTCGCCAGCATCTCGTCGACCACCGCCCGGTAGAGCGCCGCCTGCTCGGCGGTGAGGTTGCAGAGCACCTCCATTTCCAGCTTCTCCGGCAGGTCGGAGATGATCGACGGGTCGGTCTTGAGCCGGCGCAGCACGAACGGGCCGGTGATCCGGCGCAGCCGCTCGGCCGCCTCGGCGTCGCCGTGCCGTTCGATCGGCTCGGCGAACCGCTTGCGAAAGGTGGCGGCCGGGCCGAGCAGCCCCGGGTTGGCGAACTGCATGATCGACCAGAGGTCGGCGAGGCGGTTCTCCACCGGCGTACCGCTGACCGCGACCCGGTGCCGCGCGGGCAGCGCGCGGACCGCCTCGGCCTGCCGGGTGGCGGCGTTCTTGATGGCCTGGGCCTCGTCCACCACCACCCGGTACCAGTCGACGCCGGCCAGGTCCAGCGCGTCCCGGGCGGCCACCGAATAGGTGGTCACCACCAGGTCCGCGGCGTGCACCGCCGCGGTGAAGCTCTCGCCCCGGGCCCGCTCGGCGCCGTGGTGCACGTGTACGCGCAACTCCGGCGTGAACTTCGCCGCCTCCCGCTGCCAGTTGCCGACCAGCGACATCGGACAGACCAGCAGGGTCGGCCCGGCCTCCGGCGGGTCCCCGGCGAGCAGGGCGAGCAGCTGCACCGTCTTGCCCAGCCCCATGTCGTCGGCGAGGATGCCGCCCAGCCCGAGCGACTGGAGGAACGCCAGCCAGGCCAGCCCCCGCCGCTGGTACGGCCGCAGCGTGCCCCGGAAGCCGGCCGGCGGGTCGGCCGGGATGAGCCGCCGCTCCACCTGCCCGGCCAGCAGCTCACCGAGGGCCCCGTCGGCGGTCACCTCCAGCACCGGCAGCTCGTCGGAACGGTCCGCCTCGGCCAGTCCGAGCCGCAGCAGGTCCGCGACGGTCAGCTCGCCACCGGAGCGGATCAGCCGCAGCCCGGCGGCGAGCCGCTTCGGGTCCAGCTCGACCCAGCGACCGCGTACCCGGATCAGCGGCGCCTTCGCGGCGGCCAGCGACTCCAGCTCGGCCGCAGAGAGCGGCTGGTCGCCGAGCGCCACCTCCCACCGGTAGTCGACCAGGGCGTCCAGGCCCAGGCCCCCGGCGGTGCCGGCGACCGTGCCCGGCGCGGTACGGCCGCTGGCCCGCAGCCGCGCGCCGAGCCGGGACGACGGGCGCCGCCACCAGGAGGGCAGCAGCACGCCGAACCCGGCGGCGTGCAACGCCGGCGCGCCGTCCCGCAGGAACCGGTGCGCGCCCTCGACGTCCAGCTCCACCTCCTCCGGGGTGACGGTACGCAGCGCCCGCTCCAGCTCCGGCCAGAGCCGGCTGGCCCGGCCCAGCTCGGCCAGCAGGGTCTCCTGCGGGTCGGCGCCCGGCCCGGCCAGCGCGGCGACGCTCGCCGGCTCCCGCCACACCTGGCCGGCGGCGACGTGCAGGCCCGGCTCGTCGGCGGCCTGGAGCCCGAACTCCAGCCGCCAAGGACCGACCGGGTGGACCACGGCCGCCGGGTCGGCCGGCACCACCACCAGCGCCTCGATGACCTCGTCGGGGTCCGGCTCGACCAGCCGGAAGCTGGCCCGGACCGAGCCACCGGCCGCGTCCCGCTGCCAGGCGTCCAGCTCGCGCCGGAGCGTGCCGAGCGCCTCCGGGTCGGCGGCGACGGTCCGGTCCGGCCCGGTCAGCGCCCGCAGCCAGGCCGCCACCACCCCGTCCCGCCGCCCGCCCCGGGCCAGGTCGACGTCGGCGAGCCCGGCCCGCGCGGCGGCGTCGGTCAACGCGTCCAGCGCATCGGCGACCACCGCCCCGGGCCCCGGCTCCCCGGCCCCGGACCCGGCGGCACCGGCGCTCGGCGGGCTCGCGGCTGGGGCCGGGCCGCCAGCGGCGCCAGCGGCGCGAGCGGCCGGCGGCAGGGCCAGGGCGAGCGAGCGGGCCCACCCGGCATCGGTGCCGGTCAGCAGGGGCCGCCACACTGCCCGGGCCAGGCCGTCCGAGTGATCATCGGCGGCACCGCCGGGCCGGTGGCTGCCGGCGGACCCACCCGGCCGGTGAGCACCGCCCGGGTGGGCCGGGGCGAGGCCCGGCAGCAGGCGGCCCCGGGCCACCAGGTCCCCGGCGAACTCGGCGATCCGGGCCAGGTGGCGCAGCGTGGCGCCGGGCACGGCAGGGTGGTCGTCGAGCGCGGCCAGCAGGGCCAGCGCCGTGTCCGGGGCGTACGTGAGGGCGGGTGCCCGCCAACCGGCGAGGGTGACCGGGCCGCGGACCGGTTCGGCGACGGCGGCCCGGACCAGCTCCGGCGAGTCGAGCGGCGAGCCGGCCCGGGTCGGCAGGCGCAGCAGCACGGAACCGGCCTCGGCCGGCGGGTCGCCCAGCGCGGCGGCGAGGGCGTCGTGGTCGGCGGCGAACGGGTGCGGCCGCTCGCGCGGCGCCCGGCCGGGGCGGCGTGGGGCGCGGGCCGGCAGCGCGCTGTCCTCGGCCCAGACGGCGAGACCGGCACCGACCAGCCACGCCCCGTGAACGACCAGCACGCACTCCCCCTCGCCGACGACCGAGGGCCAGCTTAGGCCCTGCCCCGCCGGTGGCCGTGGGAGCACGGCGGGCCGGGTCGGCTACCGTCTCCGCCATGGTGGACCTGCTCGTGATCGGCGGGCTCGGGGTGGATCTGCGGGTACGGGTGCCGGCGATCCCGCTGCCGGCCGCCGACTCGCTGACCGTCCCGGCGATCGAGGCCCGGATCGGCAACACCGGCGCCGGGGTGGCGCTGGCCGGGCACGCCCTCGGGCTGCGGGTGGGGCTGGTCGACGTGCTGGGCGCCGACCCGGCCGGTGCCGTCGTCCGGGCGGCGCTGGGGCGTACCTCGGTGTCGGCGGTGCTGGCGGAGGGCCCGGGCCGTACCCGGCAGTCGGTGAACCTGGTCGACCCGGCCGGGCGGCGGATGTCGCTGTACGACCCGAGCCCCTGGTCGGGGCCGCCGCCGTTCACCGACGACGAGTTGGCCGCGCTGGTCGGCGACGCCGGCCACCTGCACGTGTCGATCATGGACTGGGCCCGGGACGCGCTGCCCGTGCTGCGCAAGGCCCTGCCCGACGGGGTGACCCTCTCCACCGACCTGCATGACTGGGACGGCGAGAACCCGTACCACCGGCCGTTCGCGGACGCGGCGGAGCTGGTCTTCGTCAGCGGCGTACGGCTGGGCGACCGGGCACCGGCGGTGGCCGCCGCCCTGGCGCCGCGCACCGTGGTGGTGACCCGGGGAGCGGACGGCGCCGACCTGTACCGGGGCGACGGCACGGTGACCCACCTGCCGGCCGCCGTCCCGCCGGCCGGGGTGGTGGACACCAACGGCGCCGGTGACGCGTTCGCGGCCGGGCTGGTCGCCGGCCGGCTGCGCGGCGCCGACCTGCCGGACGCGGCGGCGTACGCGGCCCGGGTGGCCGCCGCGGCCTGCACCCACGACGGGATGGAGTACCCGACCGGGCTGCTGCCTCGCGGCTGAGCCGGCCGGCTCAGAGCGCCCCGGTCTCGCCGTCGGTCAGTTCGCGCAGGAGGTCGGCGTGCCCGGAGTGCCGGGTGGAATCGATCGGTATCGCCGCCATAGGTGGACCGTAGCCGTCCACGTCCCGGACCACCGCCCCGCAATTCCTGCGCGACGATCACCCCGGGCGGCAGGATGGGCGCATGGCGACCACGGTAGAGATCCCCCTGGAGGGTGGCACGGCCGACGGCGAGACGGTCGTCGTCGAGCTGGACAGCAACGGCCGCCCGCCGCTGACCCACCACCATCTCGGCCCCGAGGGGCTGGCCGCGGCGGAGATCTACGAGCTGGAGTCCGACCACGGCGACCACCCCTGGGTCTACGCCTGGCGCGGCCCGGCCGTCTGACCGTCCCCGCCGGCCCGTCGGGGTCAGGAGGCGGGCATCCGGGTCAGCGCCCGCGCCCGCAGGCTCTCCAGCACGCCCCGGGTGACCTCGGAGGTGCCGCGGGCCTGCTCGCACACTTCGGCCACCCGCCGCGCGGTGGCCGCGGCCCGGGCCTCCCGCTCGTCCCAGAGCCGGTCGACCTCCGCCAGCAGCGGGCCCTCCACCTCCCGTTCCACCCCCTTGAGCGCCGGCACGCCGAGTCGCTGGGCCAGGTCGAAGACCTTCCCGGCGTACGGCAGCGGCAGGAACGGCGTGCCCACCATGGCGGCGAAGATCAGGAAGTGCAGCCGCATGCCGACCGCGAGGTCGAAGTGCCGCATCAGGCCGAGCACCTGCCGGGGCGAGTAGTCGTTGTGCAGGATCCGGCCCCGGTCGGCCGCCGTCATGTGGGTCATCACCCCGTGCGAGTGCCGGATGTCGTCGCGTTCCATCGGCACGAAGAGCACGTGCGCGTCGATCCGGTGCACCAGGTAGTCGGCGATCTGGGCCAGCAGCCGGTGGTAGCCGTCCACGTCGAGGCGTTCGGCGGCCCGCCCGGGTTCGCGCACGCTCATCCCGACCAGCCGGGTCCCGGCCGGCACGCCCTCCTCGCGCAGGTGCTCCCGGGGGAACTCCTCCGGGTCCAGCAGGAACGCCGGGTCGGCGGTGACGGTGATCGGGTTGACCAGCCCGGCCTCCTCCAGCACCATCCGGGACTCCTGGTCGCGGACGGTCACCTCGATCGCCCCGGCCAGGGTCTCCCGGACCATGCCGGAGTCCACGCCGTCGTTGAGCGGCCCCACCCCGACGGCGTACGTGAGCAGCGGCAGGCCGCGTTCCTGGGCCACCCGCACCACCCGCAGGTAGCGCCGGGCCTCCCTGTCGTAGAGGATCCCGCCGCCACCGAGGATCAACAGGTCGAGCTGGGCCAGCACCTGTGCCGAGTCGACGCGGCTGACGCCCTCCCACGGCACCGCCTCCACGTCGGGGTGGGTGAGGGCGGTGTGTGCCGGGTTGCGGGAGAAGACGATGATCCGGCCGTTCGGTTCCTGGTTGCGCAGATCCGCCAGCAGGCCGCTGAGGATCGCCTCGTCGCCCAGGTTGCGGCCACCGTACGAGCCGAGTACGCCGATGCACAGGCCGTTGGCCATCCGTCGCTCCTCCCCGCCGCGGATGCTGCGCGACCGGTTTCCCGGTGCGGGGATGGACATACCTGCGTCAGCCGGCGGCCGGCCGCACCTGCTTGGCCATCTGCTGGCTGGTCACCTCGAAGGTCCTCGGCCGTCATCGGCACCAGCGTCACGGTCACGGGTGATCTCCCTCCGGGGGTGGGGCCACCCCGCCGACCAGACGGGACACCAGGGCGGAAACCACCTGGTCGACGTCGAATCCGGCGTCGGTCGAGGTGGTGAGCAGGTCGAGGAGCAGCCCGTCCACCGCGTAGTGAAGCAGCGCGACCTCGAACGCGCCACCCGGCAACCCGGCCGCGGCGTGGTGGGCGACGTCGTCGGCGTAGCCGCGGCGCAGCACGACGCCGAGCGCGGCTCGCAGCTCCGGGTGGCGGGCCGCCTCCAGCCGCAGCTCGAACAGGGCCCGGGTGAGGTCGGGCTCGCGGGTGGTGCGGTCGACGATGTCGCGCAGGTAGTCGGTGACCAGCGCGAGGGAGGGCTCCCGCCGGCCGAGTTCGGCGAGCACCGCGGGGTCGGGCGCCATCCGGTCGAAGATCCGTTCGGCCAGGCCGGCGAGCAGCGCCGCCCGGGACGGGAAGTAGTTGGAGGCGGTGCCGGTGGGCACGCCGGCCTCGGCGTCGACCGCCCGGTGGGTCAGGCCCCGCGCGCCGCCGGCGGCGAGCACCCGCAACCCGGCGTCGGCGAGCAGGGTACGGCGGTGCGGGTTCCGGGCCATGCGAACACCCTAGCAACAACCACGACAGGTGTTGTACATTCAACCTCGACCACGACAGCCGTCGTGGTTCGTCCTCAGCATCGGAGCCGGTTTGCGCAAGCTCGTGTACTACGTCGCCAGCACCCTCGACGGCTTCATCGCCGCCCCCGACGGGTCGTACGACTTCTTTCCGCTGGAGCCCGACCTGGCCGCCCACCTGACCGCCGAGTGGCCCCAGACCTTCCCCACCTTCGCCCACGCCCAACTCGGCATCGACACCCCGCCCGCCGGCCGCTTCGACGCCGTGCTGATGGGGCGTGGCAGCTACGAGCCGGGCCTGAAGCTCGGCATGCCCAGCCCGTACGCCCACCTCACGCAGTACGTCTTCAGTCGCTCGCTGGCCCCGGCCGACTACCCGGAGGTGGAGATCGTCGCCGGCGACCCGGTGGCGTTCGTCCGCGAGTTGAAGACCCGGCCCGGCGGCGACATCTGGCTCTGTGGCGGCGGGCAGCTCGCCGGGCAACTCCTCGACGAGGTCGACGAACTCGTGGTCAAGCTCAACCCGGTGGTGGCCGGCAGCGGCATCCGGCTCGTCGCGCGGGACTTCGCCGCACACCGGTTCACCCTGGCCGACGCCCGGCCGTTCGACAGCGGGGTGGTCGTGCTGCGCTACCTCCGGCCGGCCCCCTGAGGGTCGCCAATTCAGTTGCCCGGCCGCCCGGCATCGCCGACGCTGTCGAAGATGAGCGGTACGACGCGGACCCGGATCGGCTGGACCGACCTGCCCGGCCACGTCCGGGACGCGGTCGAGGCCATCCTCGGCGACCGGGTGGTGGCCGCGGAGTCGCAGCGCGGCGGCTTCTCCCCCGGCACCGCCGACCGGGTCCGCACCGCGCGGGGCGGCCGGGCCTTCGTCAAGGCGGTCAGCCCGGCGCAGAACGACCACAGCCCCACGATGCACCGGGCCGAGGCGCGGATCGCCGCCGCGCTGCCCCCGACCGCGCCGACGCCGCGGCTGCTCGGCAGCCACGACGACGGCCACTGGATCGCGCTGGTCTTCGCCGACGTCGAGGGCCGGCACCCGGTCACCCCGTGGGACGCCGGCGAGCTGGCCGCCGTGCTGTCCACCCTGGAGGCGATGGCCGCGGCGCTCACCCCGGCCCCGGCCGGGATGACCGGCACCGCGGCGCAAGCGCTCGCGCCCGACTTCGCCGGCTGGCGGCGGATCGCCGCCGACCCGCCGGCCGACCTCGACCCGTGGGCCCGGGCCCGGCTGCCGGAGCTGTGCGCCGCCGCCGACCGGGGGCTCGCCGCGCTGGCCGGCGAGACCCTCTGCCACCTCGACGTACGGGCCGACAACCTGCTGCTCACCCCGGACGGCACGGTCACCGTCGTGGACTGGCCCTGGGCCTGTCGCGGGCCGGCCTGGCTGGACACCCTGCTGACCGTGGTCAACGTGCAGGTGTACGGGGGGCACGACCCGGACGCGTTGCTGGCCGCCCGGCGGCTCACCGCGGCCGTCGACCCGGCCGACCTGACCGGGGCGCTGGCCGGGTTCACCGGCTTCTTCCTCGACGGCGCCCGCCAGCCACCCCCGCCCGGCATCCCCACCGTGCGGGCGTTCCAGCGCCTGCAGGGCGACGCGCTGCTGCCGTGGCTGGCCCGCCGGCTCGACCGGTGACCCCCAACCTTCCGCGGTGCGGCGGCGTTCATAGCAGGCGAGGGGGTGGGCATGTCGGAGTCGTTCCACGAGTTCGTGGTGCAGCGGTCGCCCGCCCTGTCCCGCACCGCGTACCTGCTGACCGGCGACCACCAGCTCGCCGAGGACCTGCTGCAGAGCGCGCTGGCCCGCACCTACCGGCACTGGCGGCGGATCCACGGCGGCGACCCCGAGGCGTACGTGCGCCGGGCCATGTACCACCAGCAGGTGTCCTGGTGGCGGCGGCGCCGGGTCGCCGAACGGCTGGAGGCGGTGCCGACCGAGCGGCCCCGGGACGACCACAGCGACGCCACCGCCCTGCGGCTGACCCTGGACGCCGCGCTGCGCCGGCTCACCCCGCGGCAGCGGGCGGTGCTGGTGTTGCGCTACTACGAGGATCTCACCGAGGCGCAGGTCGCCGAGGTGCTCGGCTGCTCGATCGGCACCGTCAAGCGGCACGGCCACGACGCGGTACGCCGGCTGCGGGCCATCGCCCCCGAGCTGGTGGACCGGCCGGCGGAGAGGAGCGTCCGATGACCGCCCGGCTGCGCGACGCGCTACGGGAGACCGCCGAGGCCGTGCCCGCGTACGACGTGCACGACCGGGCGGTCGCGACGGCGCGGCGGACCCGGCGCCGGTCGGTGGCCGCCGCCCTCGCCGCCCTGGCCCTGGTCGCGCTGGTGCCGGTGGGGCTGCGGGCCGGTGGCGCGCCGACGACCGCCGCCGCCACGGGCGCCGGCGGGGCGCTGCCGGACCGGGTCAGCTCGCCGGCCTTCGGCGAGCTGCACGCCACCGACCGGCCCCGGCTCGGCCCGGCCTCGGTCATCTTCAGCGGCCAGGCGCCCGGCCTGGTCTGGCGGGAGGAGGGCAGCCGGGTGGTGGCCGTCGGCGCCGACTCGGACCGGTACCGGACCTTCACCGTCGGATACGAGGCGCGCACCGGCGAGGACGTCGTCCTCTCCGCCGACGGACGCCGGGTGGCGCACGGTTCCGGCAGCTCCGGCGAGCCCCGGGTGACGGTGATCGACCTGGTCACCGGCCGGACCCGCGACCTCGCCACCGGGGTGGCCGGCAGCGTCACCAGCACGCCGGTGGCCTGGTCGCCGGACGGCCGCCGGCTCGTGGTCCGGGACACCGTGGCGATCGACGAGCAGCGGACCGACTACCGCTCGGTGCTCAGCCTGCTCCCGCTGGGCGGCGGGCCCCGGGTCGAGCTGGCGGTCGGCCCGCACAGCGGTGGTTTCGGCCGGACAGTCGCGTTCGCGCCCGACGGCCGCCGGCTCGCCTACGAGGTGGACCGCCCGGCGCCGCTGGACTCCGCCGACGGCCGGCGCCCCGCCGACCCGACCGGGGCCACGGTACGGGTGTCCGACCTCGACGGCCGGGAGGTCTCCTCCTTCACCCTTCCCCCGTCGACCTGGCTGGCCGGCAAGGGCGCCTGGACGCCCGACGGCCGGTGGTTGACCCTGGCGGTGCGGCAGGGCTACACCTGGCGGCTGCGCCACGTCGACCCGGCCAACGGGCGGGAGGTCCGGATGATCGACCCGGCCACCGGCGGGGAGGCGGGCGCGGCACGACTGCCCTGGGTGTCGGGGGTGACCGCGATCCGGCTGCTCGGCTGGACGGACGCCGGCGCGGCGATGGTGGTCAGTTACCTGCCGCACCCGAACGCGCCGGCCCGGTTCGACGGGCCACTGGAGATGGATCAGCGCAGCGCGTACGGCAACGTCGGCACGGTCCGCGTACTGGCCCTGGAACCGGGTGCCGCCACCGCGCGGACCCTGCTCACCGCCCCCGACGAGGTGGTCGCCGTGGACGTCGCCGACGACGTGGTGCGCGCCGGCCGGGTCCGCGAGGCCGACCCGCCGGCCGGGCTGGGCCCCCGGTTCTGGCTCGGGGCCGGGTTGGCCGGCGTGGCCGGGCTGGCGGTGTGGGGCGTTGCGCGGTGGCGTCGCCGGCGGGCGTACGGGGGGTGACGCCTCCCGACCGGTCAGCTCGGCTCGCGGACCGTGTGGGTGAGGAACGGGAGCACCGCGGCCGGCAGGGCCGGCGAGCCCGGGACGTCGTAGTGGGTGTGGCCGGGCAGCACCGCGAGCCGGGCCGAGGGGCGGCCCGCACCGTCCCACCCGGCGTCCCGGTGTCCGCCGCCGAGCAGCCCGAAGAACTCCGCCACGTGGCTCACGGGCACGGAGTCCGCGTCGGCGAAGACCAGCAGCACCGGCAGTGCCAACGCGGCCACCTCGGCGGACCAGTCGTAGTCGTGGCGCAGCAGCTCGCCGCTCTTGGCCCACAGCGCCGGCCAGTCCCCCGGCCGGGGCGCCACCCGCTCGTAGAGCTGGTGCGCCGGGGTGCCCCGCATCCGTTCGGCGGTCCGCTCGTCGTGCCCGGCCATCGCGGCCAGCACCTCCGGATACCAGCCGGCGCGGCGGCAGGGGGCCGAGACCACCACCAGCCGGCGCGGCAGCCCCGGATGCCGGATCGCGGTACGCAGCGCCACCGCCCCGCCCAGCGAATAGCCCATCAGGTCCGGCTCGACCAGGCCGAGGTGCCGGATCAGCGCGGCGACGTCGTCGGCCAGCGCCTCGTACCGCAGCGGCCGGTCCACGTCGGCGGTGCGGCCGTGCCCCTGGAGGTCGACGGCGACCACCCGGCGCCGGGCGGCCAGGGCGGGCAGGATCGGCGCGAAGGTCTCCACGGCGCCGTAACCCCCGTGCAGCAGCACCAGCGGGCGGCCGGCGCCGTGCACCTCGTACCAGAGGCGTACCCCGTTCACCTCCGCGTAGCCCACCACCCGATCCTCCGGCAAGGCGGGCCCCCGGTTAACGCTTTTCGTACAGGCGGGGGCCTCGCTCAACACCGGCCGTCGCGGTGCGCCGGGGGCAGCGGGCGCGGACCATCGTGGGTAGCGTCGGCGGGGTGGCTCTCCTCGACATGGTGGCGGCGGAACGCCGCGGGTTCGCCGACCTGATCGACTCGCTGACCCCGGCGCAGCTGAACACCCCCAGCCTGTGCGGCGCGTGGACGGTCAAGGAGGTGGCCGCCCACCTGATCGCCCCGTTCGCCACCCCACCCCGCTGGTTCCTGCCGCTGATCCTGCGCAGCCGCTTCAGCCTGCACCGGGCCAACGCCGAGCTGGCCCGGATGATCGCCCGCCGGCCGGCCGCCGAGCTGGCGGCCGAGCTGCGGCGCAACGAACGCAACCCGTTCGTGCCACCGGTGGTCGGCCTGTACGGCCAGCTCACCGACCTTCAGGTGCACGGTCAGGACGTACGCCGTCCGCTCGGCCTGCCCCACCAGCTCGACCCGGCGCACGCCCGCGTCTCGCTGGACTTCCTGGTCAGCCGCCGGTCCGTCGCGTTCGGTCCGCGCCGGCCGCGACGGGGGTTGCGGTTCGCGGCCACCGACCTGGAGTGGGCCCGGGGCGACGGCCCGGAGGTACGCGGCAGCGCGGAGGCCCTGATGATGGCCCTCACCGGCCGGCCGGTCGTGCTGCCCGAGCTGACCGGCGACGGGGCGGACACCTTCCGCGCCCGCGCCGCCCGCCGGGAGGCCGGTCCGGGGGCCTCGGGGCCGGCATGATCGGAGGCACCGGACGGCGGCGCGAGGAAGAGTACGGAGCCCGCCGGGGCGGACGCGCGGGCCCACGGCCTGAGGGCCGGCGCTCTACCATCGCCACGTGACGACCAGCCCCCGCGACGACCCGCCGAGCCGCCTCGGCTGGCTGCGCCCACCGCTCGTCGTGCTGCTCGGCACGGTGGTGGTCACGTTGCTGCTGCTCCTGCCGATCCGGATCGGACCGGGCGACCACGAGGACTACGCGAGCTGCGGCAACGCCCTGCACATGGACCTCGGACGGTGGGCCCGCCACGGCAACCTGTCGGAGGGACGGCTCTACTGGGAACAGGCGTACCGGTCCTGCACCGCGCGTCGCGTCGACCGGATCGGCTGGGCGGTGGGCGTGCTGTCGGCGACCTTCCTGGTCTCCACGCTGATGGCGCGGCGCGAGACGCGCCGGGTCATCGCGGACGAGGTCGGTTAGTCCGCCAGGTATCCGGTGGCGGGGTCGATCTGGGCGAGGAAGTCGCGGGCGGCCTGCGCCATCTCGGCTCGGCTCAGCGCCCGGTCGCGCGGACCGGAGAGTGCGAAGCCGTACTCGTGCGGCCCGCTGAGCCAGTCGAAGTCGTACGTGCGGGGCTCGCCCTCCCGGAGGCGTACGCGGAACTCCTGCCCGTCGACCGTCAGCGCCACCGGTTCACCGCGGTGGCGGACGCGCTCGTCCTCGGGCGCGAGGCCCGGCTTTGGCTCGGTCGGCATGCCGGCTGCTCCCCTCACTCGTCAGACCGGTCGGATCCGCCGGTCTGTCCACCCAGCGCCAGCGCCGCCGCGTCGCGGGCGCAGCCCCATGACAGCATGACGCCGTTGCCGGCGTGGCCGTAGCTGTGCACCACCGAGTCGTGATCATGTGGCTGAAAGGGTTGGACGGGATGCTGCCGGGCTTGTAGCTTGCGGTTGCCCGTGACACCGACCGAGGAGGTGAGACCCATGAACGCTGTATCGATGTGGGTGCTCCCCCTTCCCGTCACGGTCGGGCGATTGACGTAGGTGTCGCCGGGAGCGCCTCGCCAACACGGCACTCCCGAAAGGCAACACCTATGCACTCTCCGCAGTTCACCGCCGCGCCGTCGTCGACCGACACGGCCGAGCGCGACTCCACCGTGGTCGACGTCCCCGGGCTCCCATCGCCCGCCTCCGGCACCGATCGCGCGCCCCTCATGTTCGACGTGATCATTGCCGGGTGTGGGCCGACTGGTGCCATGCTGGCCGCCGAACTGCGGCTGCACGATGTGCGGGTACTCGTCCTGGAGAAGGAAACCGAGCCCGTGTCGTTCGTCCGCATAGTCGGTCTGCATATTCGCAGTATCGAGCTGATGGCAATGCGCGGGCTGCTGGAGCGCATTCTCGAACGCGGAAGGCAGCGTCCGGCCGCCGGCTTCTTCGCCGCCATCAACAAACCGGCGCCCGAGGGCCTGGATTCCGCGTACGCCTATCTGCTGGGCATCCCGCAGCCGGTGATCGTCCATCTGCTCGAAGAACATGCGATCGAACTGGGTGCGCAGGTCCGGCACGGTTGTGCGGTGGCCGATCTCGAGCAGGACGACGACGGTGTGACCGTCGAGCTGGCCGACGGGGAACAGCTGCGTGCGCGCTATCTCGTCGGCTGTGACGGCGGGCGCAGTACGGTGCGCAAACTGCTCGGCGTCGGTTTCCCTGGCGAGCCCTCGCGGACCGAGACGCTGATGGGCGAGATGGAAGTGGGTGTGCCGCCGGAGGAGATCGCCGCCAAGGTGGCCGAGATGCGCGAGACCGACAAGCGGTTCAGCCTCGGGCCCGCAGGCGTTGGGGTCTATCGCGTCGTAGTCCCCACCGCGGGAGTCAGCGATCGCGCGGTCCCGCCCACTCTCGAGGATTTCAGACAACAGTTGCGCACCATCGCCGGAACCGATTTCGGCGTGCACTCCCCGCGCTGGTTGTCCCGCTTCGGGGATGCCACCCGGCTGGCCGACCGTTATCGGGTCGGGCGGGTGCTGCTGGCCGGCGATGCGGCACACATCCATCCCCCCATCGGCGGACAGGGCCTCAACCTGGGCGTTCAGGACGCATTCAACCTCGGCTGGAAGTTGGCCGCACAGGTCCGCGGCTGGGCGCCGGGAACACTGCTGGACACCTACCAGGCCGAACGTCAGCCGGTCGCCGAGGACGTGCTGGACAACACCCGCGCCCAGATGGAACTGCTGTCCACCGGACCGGGCCCGCAGGCCGTACGCAGGCTGCTCACCGAGCTGATGGACTTCGACGAGGTGAACCGCCACCTGCTGGAGAAGATCACCGGGATCGGCATCCGCTACGACTTCGGCGCGGGCCCCGACCTGCTCGGCCGCCGCCTGCGCGACATCGACGTGAAACAGGGCCATCTCTACGGTCTGCTGCATCGCGGCCGCGGCCTGCTGCTGGACCGCACCGAACGGCTGACCGTCGGCGGCTGGTCGGACCGGGTCGATTACCTCGCGGATCCCACTGCCGTACTGGATGTTCCGGGCGTCCTGCTCCGCCCCGACGGCCACGTCGCCTGGATCGGCGACGATCAGCCGGACCTGGACGACCACCTCTCCCGCTGGTTCGGCAAGCCCGCCAACTGATCGTCTCGGGGCGGTTTCCGCGGGTGGTTGGTGGTGGGCGCGGCAGGTTTCGAACCTGCGACCCCTCGCTTGTAAGGCGAGTGCTCTCCCACTGAGCTACGCGCCCGGAACGCCCGTACGGCGGGCCGGAGGGTGGCAAGCTTACCTGCCGCCCTCCGGCCGGTCGAACCGTGTGCCGGTGTCGGTCAGGCGGCGGCGGTCTCGGCGAGAGCCTTGCGCCAGCCCTCCTGGTCCCGCGCCTCGCCCGGCATGTTCATCTCGGCGAACCGCACCACGCCGGCCTTGTCGATGACGAAGGTGCCCCGGTTGGCGATGCCGGCGACGTCGTTGAAGACGCCGTACGCCTGGGCGACCGCGCCGTGCGGCCAGAAGTCGGCCAGCAGCGGGAACTGGTAGCCCTCCCGGTCGGCCCAGATCTTGTGGGCGTAGACCGAGTCCACGCTGACCGTCAGCACCTGGACCGCGTCGTTGACGTACTCGTTGAGGTTGTCCCGCACCTCGCACAGCTCGCCCTGGCAGATGCCGGTGAACGCCAGCGGGTAGAAGACCAGCAGCACGGTGCGCCTGCCCCGGTAGTCGGAGAGCCGTACCTCCTGGTTGTTCTGGTCCTTCAGCACAAAGTCCGGCGCCTCGGCGCCAACCTCGATGGGCATACGGGAACTCCTCGGGTCACGTCTGGGGTGGGTTCAGCCTGCCACACCCGGCCCGGCGGGACCGGGGTGGACCCGCCGCGTCACTTACGGCCCTTGGAGCCCCGACGCAGCACGAGCCGGGCAGCGCTCCAGTCCCGACCGGCGTTGACGGTGGAGGTCTGCTGCAGGCCGGCGGTCTGCCCGGACTCGGCGATCTCGCTCGGCTCGACGTGCCCGTCCCGCCCGGCCTTGGGCGTCAGGAGCCACACCACACCGGCGTCGGCCAGCGGGCCGAGGGCGTCGACAAGCACCTCGAACAGGTCACCGTCGCCATCCCGGTACCACACCAGCACCGCGTCGACCACCTCGTCGGTGTCCTCGTCGACCAGTTCTCCACAGCGGTCGGTCAGGGCGTCGCGGAGATCCTGGTCGACGTCGTCGTCGTACCCCATCTCCATGACGACCATCCCCGGCTCGATCCCGAACCGGTCCGCCAGGCTGCGTACCCCGTCGGCGGCCTGACCAGCGGTCGCGCTCACTGTCGCGTGCCTCCTCATCTCGTCCCTGCTCGCGACGTCGCCACGACGCCGTCAGGCAAAGTCCACACACCAAACCCGCCCCGCGCAAGTGGCGCACCGGGTGGAACGGAATTTACCGTGCCAGCAGCGTACGGGCACCCTGGGTAATGGCCTCCTCGGAGACCAGAACCTGACGCGCCGCCGGACCTAATGGTACAAACGAGTCAACTGCGGCCACTCTGCGTACGGCGCCGACATATCCGGCGTCCACCAGGGCCGCGATGATCCCCTCGCCGACCCCGCCGGAGCGCCGCGTCTCGTCCACCACCAGCACCCGGCCGGTCGCGGTGGCCTCCCGGATGACGTCCGCCACCGGCAGCGGGGCGAGCCAGCGCAGGTCCACCACCCGGCTGCCCACCCCCTCGTCGGCGAGGGTGGCCGCCGCCCGCAGCGACATCGGCACCCCGTTACCGAAGGTGATGACGGTGACGTCCTCGGCCGAACCGACCCCGTACACCCGGGCCCGGCCGACCGGCACGTGCCCGCTCGCCCAGGCGCCCGGTTCGGCGTACCCGGCGAGCCACTCCTCGTCGCCGGCCGTGTACAGGTCGCGGGTGTGGTAGAGCGCGATCGGCTCCAGGAAGACGCAGACGCTGCCGTCCACCGCCGCGCTGGCCAGGCAGGTCCGAAGCAGCGGCGCGGCGTCGTCCGGCCGCGCCGGCACCGCGATCACCAGGCCGGGCACGTCCCGGAGTACGGCCACCGAGTTGTCGTTGTGGAAGTGCCCGCCGAACCCCTCCTGGTACGCCAGCCCGGCCACCCGCACCACCATCGGGTTGCGGAACGCGCCCTGCGAGAAGAACTGCATGCTGGCCGCCTCGCCGCGCAGCTGGTCCTCGGCGTTGTGCAGGTACGCCAGGTACTGGATCTCCGGCACCGGCAGCAGCCCGGCCAGCCCGGCGCCCAGCCCGAGCCCGAGGATCGACGTCTCGTCGAGCAGCGTGTCGAAGACCCGGGCCGGCCCGAACCGGTCCCGCAGCCCCTTCGTCACCCCGTACACCCCGCCCTTGGCTGCCACGTCCTCGCCGAAGACGGCCAGCCGGGGGTGGTCGAGCATGGCGTCGGCGAGCGCGGCGTTGATGCTCTGCGCCAGGGTGAGCGGGCCGGCCAGCTCGGGCGGCTTGCCCCCGAACGCCTCGGCGCGCGCGGCGGCGTGCGGACCGGCGGCCCGGGCCGCCGCGTCGGCCACCGCGCGGGACACCCGCACCGGCCGGCGGGGCGCCAGCGGGGCGACCACCTCCGCGGCGCCGGCCAGCTTCGGCTCGCCGAGCACCTCCTCGGCGATCCGGCGCACCTGCCAGCCCCGCGCGTCGTACCGGCCCAGCAGCTCCTCGCCGGTGGCGACCCCGGCGGTGACCAGCAGCCGCGCGGTGGCGAGCAGCGGGTCGCGGGCCAGGTCCGCGGCGATCTCGTCGGCGCTGCGGTACGCGCTCTCCACGTCGGCCCCGGCGTGCCCCATCAGCCGTACCGTGCTCAGGTGCAGCACCGCCGGTCGCCGGTGCCGGCGCACCCAGGCCGCCGCCTCGGCCGCCGCCGCGTACGCGCCGACCGGGTCGGTGCCGTCCGCGGCGAAGTACCGGATCCCCGGCTTCGACCGCAGCGCCGTCGCCACCCAGCCCTCCGGGGACCGGACGCTGATGCCGAGACCGTTGTCCTCGCACACGAAGAGCACCGGGATGCGCAGCCCGGTGTGGTCGTACCAGCCGGCCGTGTTGAGCGCGGCGGTGGCACTGGCGTGGTTGACCGAGGCGTCCCCGAACGAGCAGACCACGATCGCGTCGGGTGGCCAGGGCGGACGGGTCGCGTCGTCACCGGGGCCGGCCGGGGCCTCCGCCCCGTCGCGCCGCCCGGCGCCGTCCAGCCGGCGCAGCCGTTCCAGCGCCAGCCCCATCCCGACGGCCCGGGGCAGGTGCGAGGCGATGGTGGAGGTGATCGGGACCACCGCCAGGTCGGCCCGGCCGAAGACCTTGTGCCGTCCGCCGGCGATCGGCTCCCGGGTCGAGGCGATGATGCCGCGCAGCACGTCCCGGGCCGCCTCGGTGTACGCGTCCGCCACGTCCCCGGGCGGCTCCGGTCCAGGGGGTGCGACCGGCGGCGGCCCGGCTCCGACCACCGCCTCGCCGGTGGCATCGACGGCGATCCCGGCGGCGGGCGGCGCCACCCGCGGTTCCCCGGGCCCCGACGGAGCCGGCTCGTCGGCGGCCCCGACGGCCGGCTCGGCGCCGGCCGGCTCGGCCGCGGTCGAGGCGGCGGCGGTCGAGGCGGCGCCGGTCGAGGCAGCGGCCGGCTCGGCGGGCGCGCCGCCGGTCGGGTGGTCCGGTGCGTCGCCGGGCAGGTCGGCCGGCTGAGCGGAGGGCTCGGCGTCGACCCGGTCCCCGGCGGGGCCGGCCTCACCCCGCTGTCCCGAGGGATCGTCGGGGCGACTCGCCGACGACGCCCCATCCGCCGGGTCGGCCGAGGGCCACCGGCCCGCCGCCTGGGCGGCGCGCAGGCAGTAGAACGCGCCGGAGCGGTAGTGCAGCAGCGCGGGATCGGTGGGCCGCAGCGCGGCGGCCACCGCCGCGTTGCCCTCGTGACCGGCCGAGCCGATGGTGTAGAAGCCCTCGCCGAAGCTGCGCAGCCAGCGCCCGGCGAGGTCCAACTGGCGGCTGGTGACCTGGGCGTCGAAGAGTTCCAGCAGCTGCTGCCCGGTCAGCGGCGCGGCGCCGGAGACCGGCTCGCCCGGGTCCCGCCGGTCCGGGCCGGCGGCGAGCGCGGCCAGGGCCGCCCGGAGCCGGTCGTCGAGATCTTGCGGCGTGGTCACGTGGGACAGCATTACCGAATCAGGGCCGGGTCGCCCAGTCGGACACGATCACCCCGACCTGGCTCACTCCGGGCCGCAGGACTCCGGGCACCCGCCGTCGGAGACCTTCCAGACCAGCTCGCGCAGCGCGGCCAGCTCGTCGGTGCCCAGCCCGGCCAACAGTCGGGAGTCCGACATCACCCGGTGCACCCGGTCGCGCACCGCCCGGCCGGCCTCGGTGACCAGCAGGGTCTTCTGCCGCCGGTCGGCCGGGTCGACCCGCCGCTCGACCAGCCCGGCCTGCTCCAGCTTGTCGACCAGCGCGGTGACGTTCGACCGGTCGCAGCGCAGCTGCTCGGCGAGGTCCCGGGCGGGCAGCGGGCGGTCCGGGTCCAGCTCGCCCAGGGCGCGCGCGGCGGCCGGGGTGAGGCCGAGCCCGCCGATCTCCTCGTCCTGGTGGTGCCGGATGGCCGCGGCGATGTGCAGGATCCGGCGCACGGTCTCCCCGGCCAGGGCCGAGCGGTCCGTCGCGACGGGGCCGGTGGGGGGAGCGGTGGGCGCCATACCCCACATGGTAGCGGCGCCCCAATAGTGGAGATTTTCGATGATCGGCTAGTTCATGCATCCGCCGGGGCGCGGGGTGGCGGCGACGTGGCGACCGCCGGCTGCGGCGGCGCCGCCCGGTTGGCGAGCCGGGCACAGCCGGCACCCGCCAGCAGCAGGAGCGCGGTCGCCGCCGGCACGCCGGCCGGCACCCGGGCCAGGTGCAGCCCGCCGATCACCGTCACTCCCAGCACCGCCGCGAGCAGCGTGCCGGTGGAGACCAGGGCAGACAGCGCGGCCGCCGCGGTCGCCGGCACGGCCCCCGCCAGCCGGGTGACCAGCGGGCTGAACGAGGCGGCGTGCGCCGCCCCGCCGGCCAGCAGCAGGGCGCCGGCCGGCAGCCAGGGCCACCCGTCCCGGGCCAGCACCGCCACCGCCACCACCACCGCCGCGAGGACCGGCGGCCCGGCCACCGGCAGCCGGTCCCGCACCCGCTCGGGCAGCCGCGGCACCGCCAGGCCGCACAGCGCGAAGCCCGCGGCGTACGGGAGGAAGGCCAGCCCGGCGGCGAGCGCGCTGAAGCCCAGCCCGTCCTGCAACCGGAGGGTGAACACGAAGAGGAAGCCGGCGTAGCAACCCATCACCACGCAGCAGGCCAGCAGCCCGGCGCACACGCCCGGATACCGCAGCACGGTGATGTCGAGCAGCGGATCCCCGCCCCGGGCGGCCCGCCGCGCCGCGTACCGCAGGAAGAGGCCGCCCCCGGCGATCCCGGCGGCGACCGCGGCCGGGGCCGTCCAGCCCGGCCAGCCCAGGTCCCGACCGAGCACCAGCGGCAGCACCAGGGTCAGCATGGCCGCCGCCAGCAGCACCGCGCCGGGCAGGTCCAGGCCCTGCCGCCGGCCCGGCGCGGCCGGCAGCCCGGCCAGGACCCGCCGGCCCGCGAGCAGCAGCGCCACCCCGACCGGCACGTTCACCAGGAACGCCGTCCGCCAGGTCAGGCCGCCCAGGTCGAGGCTGACCAGCAGCCCGCCGGCGACCTGCCCGGCCGCGACACCGAGGGCCAGGACCATCGAGTACGCCCCGATCGCCCGCGCCCGGGCGGCGCCGCCCAGGTACGCCTGGATCATCGACAGCACCTGCGGCACCATCAGCGCCCCGCAGGCGCCCTGCACCGCCCGGGCCAGCACCAGCGCCACCGCCCCGGGGGCCAGCCCGCAGGCCAGTGAGGCGAGGGTGAACCCGGCGAGGCCGAACCGGAAGATCCGGGCGTACCCGTGCCGGGCGCCCAGCCGCGCCCCGACCACCACCAGCACGGCGAAGGTGAGCGTGTAGCCGGCCAGCACCAACTGCTGCACGGCGGGCGGCCCGGCCAGGTCGGCCCGGATGGCGGGCGCGGCGACCGCCGCGATCGAGGTGTCCATGGAGGCCATCGCCTGGCCGGTGAGCAGCACGGCCAGCAGGGCGCCGGTACGGCGGTTCGGCTCGGTCATGGCCGTCACCCTGCCGGGGCGTACCGTCGCCGGTCTTGTCGATCCTTGCGCCCGCCCGGCGGGTCCGGCGGCCTACGCTGGACCGCATGCGGACGGTCACGACGCTGGCCCGGCACCCCGACTTCCGGATCGCCGCGGTGCGCTGCCGCGACGACCACGCCGGCTGGTCGGCGCCGGAGCCGAGCCGGGTGCACGGCGTGGTGCTCACCCGCCGGGGCGGGTTCCGGCGGCGCGGGCGCGGCGGCGAGGAGTTCGTCGACCGCACGGTGGCCTACCTGACTGTGCCGGACGAGGAGCAGCGGTTCGCCCATCCGGCCGGCGGTGACGACTGCACCTCGCTGCACCTCTCCGCCCGGCTGTGGCGGGACCTCTTCGCCGACCGGCCGGCGCCGGCCGTGCGGCACGTGGACGCCCGGCTGGACCTGGCGCACCGGCTGCTGCTGCGCTCGGCCGCCGCCGGCGACCCGGACTACGCGGTCGCCGAACGCCTGGTCCGGCTAGTCGGCGCGGCCACCGGGCCGACCGGCGGCGGGCGGGACGGCCGGGTGGTCGAGCGAGCCCGGGCCGCGCTGCACGACGAGGATCCGGCCGCCGCCGGGCTGATCCCGCTGGCCCGCGCGCTGGCGGTGTCGCCGTACCGGCTGAGTCGGGAGTTCCAGGCGCTGGTGGGGGTGCCGCTGACCCGGTACCGGAACCGGCTGCGGGTCGGCCGGGTGCTGGACCGGCTGGAGGAGGGCGCGACCAGCCTCGCCGGCCTCGCCGCCGAGCTGGGCTTCACCGACCAGGCCCACCTCACCCGCACCCTGCGCGCCCACCTCGACCACACCCCCGCCCAGCTCCGCCGCCTGCTGGGCAAGGAGGGACCCCCGGTTAACGCCTCCGGTAGAGCAGCGGCCCCCGCTTAACGCCTGCCCGACCGCGAGGCCGGCCGGCGAGGGCGAGCGGTCAGGCCGGGAGGAAGGAGAGGCGGACCTGGCGGCTCGGGTTGTCGCCGTTGGTGTCGACCAGGCACACCGACTGCCAGGTGCCGAGCTGGAGCCGGCCGCCGAGCACCGGCAGGGTGGCGTACGGCGGCACGAAGGCGGGCAGCACGTGGTCGCGCCCGTGCCCCGGCGAGCCGTGCCGGTGCCGCCACCGGTCGTCGGTGGGCAGCAGGTCGTCGATCGCCCGCAGCAGGTCCTCGTCGGAGCCCGAGCCGGTCTCGATGATCGCCAGGCCGGCGGTGGCGTGCGGCACGAAGACGTGCAGCAGGCCGTCGCCCTGGCCGGCGACGAACCGCTCGGCCTCGCTGGTGATGTCCCGGACGGTCGGCCGGGACCCGGTCCGGACGGTGATCACCTCACTACGCATACGCCGCATTCTGCCGCACCGACCCGGCAATCGAGGCCGCCCCGACCGGCGGGACCGCCAGCGGGCGGAGGTTACTGGCCGGTACCTGTGTTCAGCGTCGCGTCTGAGGGAGGGAGAGGTGACGCCAGGTGCCATGAGAGGGCAGGATGGCGCTAGAGACCTGTCCCACACACAACCGAGGGAACGCCTGTGGCTACGGAACGCAAGCGCCCGGTGATCACCGCTGGTCTACCGAGCCAGCTTCCGGACATCGACCCCGAAGAGACCGGCGAATGGGTCGAGTCGCTCGACGGTGTCATCGACGAGCGCGGAACCAAGCGCGCCCGGTACGTCATGCTGCGCCTGCTCGAGCGGGCCCGTGAGCGCCAGGTCGGGGTGCCGTCCCTGACCACCACCGACTACATCAACACCATTCCGCCGGAGCGGGAGCCCTGGTTCCCGGGTGACGAGCACATCGAGCGGCGGCTGCGGGCCTACATCCGGTGGAACGCCGCGATGCTGGTGCACCGGGCGCAGCGCCCCGAGATCGGCGTGGGCGGGCACATCTCCACCTTCGCCAGCTCGGCCTCGCTCTACGAGGTGGGCTTCAACCACTTCTTCCGGGGCAAGGACCACCCGGGCGGTGGCGACCACATCTTCTACCAGGGGCACGCCTCCCCCGGTATGTACGCCCGGGCGTTCCTGGAGGGGCGGCTCAGCGCCGACCAGCTGGACGGGTTCCGCCAGGAGCTCTCCCACCCGGGTGGCGGGCTGCCGTCGTACCCGCACCCGCGGCTGATGCCGGACTTCTGGGAGTTCCCGACGGTGTCCATGGGCCTCGGCCCGCTGAACGCGATCTACCAGGCCCGGTTCAACCGGTACCTGCAGCACCGCGGCATCAAGGACACCTCCCAGCAGCACGTCTGGGCGTTCCTGGGCGACGGCGAGATGGACGAGGTCGAGTCGCTCGGCGCGATCGGCGTGGCCGCCCGCGAGGAGCTGGACAACCTCACCTTCGTGATCAACTGCAACCTGCAGCGCCTGGACGGACCGGTCCGCGGCAACGGCAAGGTGATGCAGGAGCTGGAGGCGTTCTTCCGGGGCGCCGGCTGGAACGTGATCAAGGTCGTCTGGGGCCGGGAGTGGGACCCGCTGCTCGCGGCGGACACCGACGGCGCGCTGGTCAACCTGATGAACACCACGCCCGACGGTGACTACCAGACCTACAAGGCGGAGTCCGGGGCGTACGTGCGGGAGCACTTCTTCGGCCGGGACCCGCGCACCCGCAAGATGGTCGAGCAGCTCAGCGACGACGAGATCTGGAACCTCAAGCGGGGTGGCCACGACTACCGCAAGCTCTACGCGGCCTACAAGGCGGCGATGGAGCACACCGGCCAACCGACGGTGATCCTCGCCAAGACCATCAAGGGCTGGACGCTGGGCTCGCACTTCGAGGCCCGCAACGCCACCCACCAGATGAAGAAGCTGACGCTGGAGGATTTGAAGCTCTTCCGCGACCGCCTCTACCTGGACATCCCGGACAAGCAGCTGGAGGAGAACCCGTACCTCCCGCCGTACTACAGCCTGGACGAGAAGTCCGAGGAGCTGGCGTACCTGAAGGAGCGCCGGCAGCAGCTCGGCGGCTACCTGCCGTCGCGCAACACCAGTCACCAGGTGCTGAGGATCCCGGGCAGCGAGCGGTTCTCCGACGTCAAGCGCGGCTCGGGCAAGCAGAAGGTGGCCACCACGATGGCCTTCGTCCGGCTGCTCAAGGACGTGCTGAAGGACAAGGAGTTCGGCAAGCGCTGGGTGCCGATCATCCCGGACGAGGCCCGCACCTTCGGGATGGACTCGCTCTTCCCGACCCAGAAGATCTACTCCCCGCACGGCCAGCGGTACACCTCGGTGGACCGGGACCTGTTCCTGTCGTACAAGGAGTCGACCACCGGGCAGATCCTGCACGAGGGGATCAACGAGGCCGGTTCGGTGGCCTCGTTCACCGCGGCCGGCACCTCGTACGCCACCCACGGCGAGCCGATGATCCCGCTGTACATCTTCTACTCGATGTTCGGCTTCCAGCGCACCGGCGACGGCTTCTGGGCGGCGGCCGACCAGATGGCGCGGGGCTTCGTGCTCGGCGCGACCGCGGGGCGGACCACGCTCAACGGTGAGGGCCTCCAGCACGAGGACGGCCACTCGCTGCTGCTCGCCGCCACCAACCCGGCGGTGGTCGCCTACGACGCGGCGTTCGCGTACGAGCTGGCGCACATCATGGAGGCCGGCCTGCACCGGATGTACGGCGAGGGGCAGGAGAACATCTTCTACTACCTCACCGTCTACAACGAGCCGATCCACCAGCCGGCGGAGCCCGCCGACGTGGACGTGGAGGGCCTGCTCAAGGGCATCTACCGCTACTCGCCCGCCCCGAAGCTGGCCGGCGACGCGCCGAAGGCGCAGCTCCTGGCGTCCGGCACGGGCATGCAGTGGGCGCTCAAGGCGCAGCAGCTGCTCGCCCAGGACTGGGGGGTGGCCGCCGACGTCTGGTCGGTGACCTCCTGGACGGAGCTGCGCCGGGACGCGGTGGTGTGCGAGGAGCACAACCTGCTCAACCCGGGCAGCGAGCCGCAGGTGCCGTACGTGGCGCAGAAGCTGGCCGACGCGGACGGGCCGAAGGTCGCGGTCAGCGACTGGATGCGCGCGGTGCCGGACCTGATCGCCCGCTGGGTACCCGGCGACTACACCTCGCTCGGCACCGACGGGTTCGGCATGTCCGACACCCGGCACGCGCTGCGCCGCCACTTCCATGTGGACGCCGAGTCGGTGGTGGTCGCGACGCTGCGGCAGCTCGCCCTGCGCAAGGCGGTGCCGGCGAACGTGCCGGCCGAGGCCGCCAAGAAGTACGCGCTGGACGACGTCAACGCCGCGCCGGTCGGCGAGACCGGCGGCGACAGCTAGATCGTCCCCGACGAAGGGCCCGGCTGCTTCGGCGCCGGGCCCTTCGTCGTCCCCGAGCTCCGGCGGCGCCAGGCCACGTCCATGGTCACGCTCGATCCGGGAAGTAGTGGCCGGCCTCGACCTCACACCGGGCCACTACCTCTCGGAAGGTGCGCGATCTCGGCAGGGCGCGGGGGCGGACGGGGGTGGTCAGGCGGGGGCGAGGGTGGGCAGGGCGGCGCGGAGGCGGTCGCGGGCAGCGGTCAGGGCGGGCTCGCCGTGGCCGAAGCAGGCCAGGTCGGCGTCGAGGCCGGCCAGGCGGCGGAAGGACTCGGCCGCCCGGGCGCGGTCGGTGTGGAAGACGCCGAAGATCACCTGTCCCTCGTACTCGGCCGCGACGTCGCCGGTGAAGAGCACCCGGTGCCGGGGCAGGTGCAGCGCGATGCTGCCGTCGGTGTGCCCGGGCGTGCCCACCACCTCCGCGCCGCCACCCAGGTCGAGCAGGTCGCCGTCGACCACCTCCCGGTCGACCCGTACCGGCGGTGCCGGCGGCAGTCCGGCGGCGACCCGGGCGTGCAGCTCACGCTCGGCGGCGGTGAAGGCCGGCGGCGGGCCGGGCCGCTCGCCGCGCAGCACCGGGGCGTCCGCGGCGTGCGCGACGACCTCCACGTCACCCCACGCGGCCACCTCGGCGGCGGCCCCGGCGTGGTCGTCGTGGAAGTGGGTGAGCACCACCCGGCGCACGTCCGCGCGGGCGCGGCCGAGCCCGCGCAGGGCCGCCTCGATGGCCGGCCCGGAGCCGGCCGGACCGGTGTCGACCAGGGTGGCGCCGTCGTCGTCGAGCCAGAGGTACGCCTGGAAGCCGCCGAGCGGCAGCCGGTGCAGCCGCGGGCCGAGCTGGTGCGTCATCGGCCCAGCCTACGAGCGGTCCACCGCCGCCCCACCCCTGCTCTGCCCAAGGCAGAACCCCGACCCACCCCGTGCCCCGAAGACGGCATCTTCACCGAAGCGGCCCGCAGGCGGCACCTGCACCGAAGATGCTCGCGGTGCAGTCAACGGTGGTCCGGTGCCCCTGGCGGGGACGCCGGACCACCGTTGTCGCGGGTGACGCCGGAGGACGTGGCCCGCTCAGCCGACGGCGGCCAGGTCGGTCAGCCGGGCCAGCGAGTCCTCCAGGTCGGCGCCGACCCGACGCAGACCGAGCCGCAGCAGCGCGGCCTTGACCGGGCCAGCCGGCCAACGTACGACGATCAGCCGCACGACCGTCCCGCCCTCCTCCTCGTCGGGGGTGAGCTGGACGTAGATCTCGGTGCGCGCCTCGGCCCGGGCGCCGGCGCCCTTGGCCCGCTCCCGCCAGCCGATCAGGGTCGGCTCCTGGTAGGCGATCACCTCGGCTTCGTGCGCCGCGCCGCGACCGGCCTGCACCCGTTGTCGTCGACCGAAGCCCTCCCCCGAGAGCACCTCGGCCGCGCGGACCCCGGCCAGCCAGGCCGGCAGCTGCTCGGCGCGCTGCACGACGTCCCACACCACTTCGACCGGCGCCTCGACATGGGCGCTGCGTTCCACGAGGATCATTTCTGTCTTTCCCCCACTTAAAACACATCCGCGATATTCGTCACTGTATGCGCTAAATCGGACTTTCCCGGACGGGTTCGGAAAAGACACGCCGAAAACCCTTGCGCGCCGATCGTCGGCGGCCTATGGCGTCCGGCCCACCGAAGTCCTAGAGTTCCGAACACAATTCGCTTATTGCGGGAGGGTGGATGACGACCACGCCGATGCCCCCGTTTCCCGCCGGATTCCGCTGGGGCGTCTCCACCTCGGCCTACCAGATCGAAGGCGCCGCAGCCGCCGACGGGCGCGGACCGTCCATCTGGGACACCTTCGCCCACTCCCCCGGCCGGATCGCCGACGGCAGCACCGGCGACGTCGCCTGCGACCACTACCACCGGTACGCCGACGACGTCGCGCTGCTGGCCGGGCTCGGGGTGTCCGGGTACCGGTTCTCGATTGCCTGGCCCCGGGTGCAGCCCACCGGCACCGGCGCGGCCAACCCCGCCGGGCTGGACTTCTACGACCGGCTGGTGGACGCCCTGCTGGACCGGGGCGTCGACCCGGTGGCCACCCTCTTCCACTGGGACCTGCCGCAGGCGCTGGAGGACGCCGGGGGCTGGCTGGCCCGGGACACCGCCGCCCGCTTCGCCGAGTACGCCGAACTGGTCGCCGCCCGGCTCGGCGACCGGGTCAAGCTCTGGATCACCCTGAACGAGCCGTTCATCCACATGAGCCTCGGGCACGGCATGGGGGTGCACGCCCCGGGCCGGATGCTGCTCTTCGACGCCTTCCCGGTGGCCCACCACCAGCTGCTCGGCCACGGGCTCGCGGTGTCCGCGCTGCGGGCCCGCGGCAGCAGCCCGGTGGCGATCGCGAACAACTACTCCCCGGTCCGGATCGCCGGCGACACCGACGCCGACCGGGCCGCCGGGGCGGCGTACGACGCGCTGCACAACCGGCTCTTCACCGACCCGCTGCTCGGACTCGGCTACCCCGACGCGCCGGGCCTCGACCTCGGCGTGGTGCGCGACGGCGACCTGGCCGTGATCGCCGCCCCGATCGACGTGCTCGGGGTGAACTACTACAACCCGACCGGCATCCGGGCCGCCGAGGAGGGCTCGCCGCTGCCGTTCGAGATCGTGCCGCTGGACGGGTACCCGCGTACCGCCTTCGACTGGCCGGTCGTCCCGGACGGACTGCGCGACCTGCTCGTGGGGCTCCACGACCGGTACGGCGACACGCTGCCGCCGATCCAGGTCACCGAGAGCGGCTGCGCGTACGACGACACCCCGGACGCCGAGGGGCGGGTGCACGACCCGGAACGGATCGCGTACCTCGACGGGCACCTGCGCGCGGTGCGCGCGGCGATCGACGCCGGGGTGGACGTGACCGGGTACTTCGTCTGGTCGCTGCTGGACAACTGGGAGTGGGCCGAGGGGTTCAGCAAGCGGTTCGGGCTGGTGCACGTCGACTTCGCCACTCAGGCGCGTACCCCGAAGTCGTCGCACGCCTGGTTCCGGGATCTGATCCGGTCGGCACCGTGACCACGGTGAACCCGACGCCGGCGTCGCTGCCGGCGGCGCTGGCCGAACCGACCGTGCCGGTACGGCGGAGCTGGATCGCCCTGATCTTCGCGGCGAACCTCGGCGTCTGGATGGCCTTCTTCACTCCGATCCAGGTGCTGCTGCCGCAGCAGGTGGAGCGAATCGCGCCGGCCGACAAGGAGGCGATGCTGGCCGTCGTCACCGGCCTCGGCGCGCTCGCCGCGGTGCTGGCGAACCCGCTCGCCGGCGCGCTGTCGGACCGCACGGTGCTGCGCATGGCCGGCCGGCACCTCGGCCGGCGGCACGTCTGGACCGCCACCGGGGCGGTGCTCGGCGCGGCCGCCCTGGTACTGCTGGCCCGGCAGGACACCATCATCGGGGTGGCGCTCGGCTGGGTCGCCGCGCAGGTCTGCTTCAACGCGATGCTGGCCAGCCTGGCCGCGGCCATCCCGGACCGGGTGCCGGTCGCCCAGCGCGGCGGCGTCTCCGGCTGGGTGGGCATCCCGCAGGCGCTCGGCCTGGTGCTGGGCGCGGTGCTGGTCACCGCCGTGGTCACCGGCAACGCCGCCGGGTATGCCGCGATCGCCGCCGCGGTGCTGCTGCTGTCGCTGCCGTTCGCGCTGCTCACCGCCGACGACCCGCTGCCCCGGGAGCACCGGCCGGCGCTGCGGCTGCGGGCCCTGGCCGCCTCGATGTGGATCGACCCGCGCCGGCACCCCGACTTCGCCTGGGCCTGGATCACCCGGTTCCTGGTCCAGCTCGGCAACGCGCTCGGCACCCTCTACCTGCTCTACTTCCTCACCGACGGGGTCGGCGTGGCGGACCCCGAGGGCGGCCTGCTGGTGCTGATCCTGCTCTACACGCTCGGCATGATGCTCACCGCCGTGGTCGCCGGGCGGCTGTCGGACCGTTCCGGCCGGCGGAAGGTCTTCGTGATCACCTCCGGCGGGATCATGGCGGTCGCCGCGCTGCTGCTGGCCGTCGCGCCGGTCTGGCCGATGGCGGTCACCGCCGCGCTGCTGCTCGGCGCCGGCTACGGGGTCTACCTGGCGGTGGACGCCGCGCTGATCACCCAGGTGCTGCCCGCCGCCACCGACCGGGGCAAGGACCTCGGCGTGATCAACATCGCCAACTCGGCGCCGCAGGTGCTCGGCCCGGCGCTGTCCGCCCCGATCGTGGTCCATCTGGGCGGTTATCCGGCGCTGTACGCGGCCACCGCCGCGGTCACCGTGCTCGGCAGCGTCCTGGTGCTCAAGATCCGCTCGGTGCCCTGACCCTCAGCTGTTAGGCGGGGGCCCCGCCTATCCAGAATGCGTCAACAAGGGGCCCCTCCTTGTCCGCTGGCCGGCGGCCGTAGGCTGGGGGACGTGACGGTACGTGTACGCTTCGCCCCTTCCCCGACCGGAATGTTCCACGTCGGTGGCGCCCGCTCGGCCCTGCAGAACTGGATCTACGCCAGGCAGCACGGCGGGGTGTTCGTGCTCCGCGTCGAGGACACCGACGCCGCCCGCAACAAGCCCGAGTGGACCGAGGGCATCCTGTCGGCGCTCGACTGGATCGGCATCGAGCGGGGCAGCTACGAGGGCCCGTACTTCCAGTCGTCGTACGCCGCTGAGCACCGGGCCGCGGCGCAGCGGCTGCACGAGGACGGCCGGGCATACTACTGCGACTGCACCCGGGAGGCGGTGCAGGCCCGTACCGGTTCCCAGTACCAGGGCTACGACGGCTTCTGCCGGGACCGGGGGCTGGTGGCGGGACCGGGACGCGCGCTGCGCTTCCGCACCCCGGACGAGGGCGAGACCGTGGTGGTCGACCTGGTCCGCGGCGAACCGACCTTCGAGAACAAGCTGATCGAGGACTTCGTCATCGCCCGGGGCGACGGCTCCCCGGTCTTCCTGCTCGCCAACGTGGTCGACGACATGTCGATGGGGATCACCCACGTCATCCGGGCCGAGGAGCACCTGCCCAACACGCCGAAGCAGCAGCTGCTCTGGGACGCCCTGGGGGTCAAGCCACCGGTCTGGGCGCACGTGCCGGTGGTGGTCAACGAGAAGCGGCAGAAGCTGTCCAAGCGGCGGGACAAGGTCGCCCTGGAGGCGTACCGGGAGGAGGGTTACCTCGCCGCCGCGATGCGCAACTACCTGATGCTGCTCGGCTGGGCGCCCTCCGGCGACCGGGAGATCGTGCCCTGGTCGGTGATCGAGGCGGAGTTCCGGTTGGCGGAGGTCAACCCCTCCCCGGCCTTCTTCGACGAGAAGAAGCTGCGCGCGTTCAACGGCGAGTACATCCGCGCGCTGCCGGTCGACGAGTTCGTGGCGGCCTGCCAGCCCTGGCTGACCGGCACCGACACCATCGCGCCGCCGCCGTGGCAGCCCGAGGAGTTCGACGCCGCCGCGTTCGCCGCCGTGGCGCCGCTGGCGCAGACCCGGATCGCGGTGCTCAGCGAGATCGTGCCCAACGTCGACTTCCTCTTCCTGGCCTCGCCGCTGATCGACGAGGCGGCCTGGGCCAAGGCGATGAAGGAGGGCGCGGCCGAGCTGCTGGACGCGGCGGTCGCCGCGTTCGAGGCGCTGGCGTCCTGGGACGCCGACTCGCTCAAGTCGACGCTGGAGGCGGTCGGCGCCGAGCGCGGCCTCAAGCTCGGCAAGGCGCAGGCGCCGGTCCGGGTGGCCGTCACCGGCCGGACCGTCGGCCTGCCGCTCTTCGAGTCCCTGGAGGTGCTCGGCCGGGAGCGCACCCTCACCCGGCTGCGCGCCGCCCGCGTCCGCCTGCCCTGACCGGTCCGCGGTCGCCCGGCCGGCGGGTCAGAGCAGTCCGGCGGCCATCGCGGTGGTGACCGCCGCGGTGCGGTCGGAGACGCCGAGCTTGGCGAAGCTGCGCAGCAGGTGCGTCTTGACGGTCGCCTCGCCGATGTGCAGCTCACGCCCGATCTCGGCGTTGGACAGGCCCCGGGCGACGAGCCGCAGCACCTCGATCTCGCGCGGTGACAGCGACTCCCGGGCGGGGCGGCGCACCTGGTGCAGCAGCCGGGTCGCCACGGACGGGGCGAGCACGGTGCCGCCCCGGGCGGCGGTACGCACGGCCTGCACCAGATCGGCCCGGGAGACGTCCTTCAGCAGGTAGCCGGCGGCGCCGGCCTCGACGGCCCGCAGGATGTCGGCGTCGGTCTCGTAGGTGGTCAGGACCACCACCCGGGTGGCCGGCGCCGCGACCAGGACCTGCGCGGTCGCCGTGACACCGTCCAGGCCGGGCATCCGCAGGTCCATCAGCACCACGTCGGGCCGCAGCGCCCGCACGGCGGTCACCGCCTCCGCGCCGGAGGCGGCCTCGCCGACCACGGCGAGGTCCGGCTCGCCGTCGAGCATCCCGGCCACCCCGGCGCGGACCACCGGGTGGTCGTCGACCAGCAGGATCGAGATCACGGGTACGGCACCTCCACCCGGACCGTCGTGCCGTCGCCCGGGGCGGAGCGTACGGCCAGTCGGCCGCGTACCTGTTCGATCCGGGCGCGCATGCCGGCCAGCCCGTACCCCCCGCCCGGCTCGTCCGGGTCGAAGCCGGCGCCGTCGTCGACCACCTGGAGCACGACGGCGTCCGGGTGGTGCTCCAGCAGCACGGCCACCGTGCCGGCCGCGGCGTGCCGCCGGGCGTTGGTCAGGGCCTCCTGGGTGGCGCGCAGCAGCACCACCTCCACCGGGGTGGGCAACGGCCGGTCGGTGTCCGGCACGGCGCAGGTGGCCGGCAGGCCGGTCTCCCGGGCGAACCGCTCCACCAACCGGCGCAGGGCCTCGGCCAGCGACGAGCCGGCCAGCTCACCGGGGGTGAGGGCGGCGACGAGCGTGCGCACCTCGGCCAGGTTGTCCCGCGCGGTGTCGACCGCCAGGTGCAGGTGCCGGCGGGCCGTGGCCCGGTCGCGGTCCAGGTCGGCCTCGGCGGCCTGGATCAGCAGCACCACGCTGGACAGGCCCTGGGCGACGGTGTCGTGGATGTCGGCGGCCAGTCGCTGCCGCTCGGCGGTCACCCCGGCCTGGCGGGACAGCCGGGCCACCTGGTCGCGCGACCGGCCGAGCTCGGCGATCAGCTCGGCCCGCCGTTCACTCTCGGCGACGGTGTGCTGCGACCAGACCCCGACCATCGACACCACGGCCGCCACCAGGGCCGCGATCAGCGCCGGCCCGGTGACGTCGGTGAGGTCGTCGGCGCGCGCCGCGAGGACCACCACGTGCACGGCGTTGAGCGCCAGCACCGTGCCGACCGCCGGCACGGCGGGCAGCACCATGAACGCCTGCGGGCAGAGCGCGAAGAGCAGGAAGCTCGCCGAGGTGGAGGCCAGCACGGCGGGCACGTAGAGGACGAGCACGCCGGCCAGGTAGAGCCAGCCGCGCCGGTCCTCGACCCCGTCGCGCATCAGCGGCCGGCCGAAGGCGACATACCAGGCGGTGAGCGCTCCGAACAGGACCACCGCCGTGGCCCGGTCGGCGCCCGGTCGGGTGGGGTCGGCGGCCACGGCGGCGCCGACCCCGAGCACGGTGACCGCGAAGTAGCCGTCCCACAGGGGAAACCGGGCCGTCCAGCCCGAGGCGGGCACCGACGTGGTGCCGCTCACCGGTCCCGCCGACTGCGCCAGCGGAACGTGGTCAGACACAGGACGAGGCCTCCGATGCACCAGGCGGCGAGCACGAGCCCGGTCCGGCCATGCTCCCAGGAGGGTACGACCTCCTGGGGCAGGATGGTGTCCGGCAGGAACACCGACCGGAAGCCCTGCGCCATCCACTTGAGCGGGAACAGCGAGCCGGCGGTGACCAGCGGCGCGGGCAGGTGGCCGACGGGGGTGAGATAGATGCCGGAGATGAAGGCCAGCACCAGGTAGGGCAGGTTCATCACCGCGCCGGCGCTGCGGACCGACCCGGCGAGGCTGCTCGCGGCGATGCCCAGCAGCGTGCAGGCGGTGACCCCGAGCAGGAACACCCAGGCGAAGGTGAACCAGCGGGCCGGATCCGCCGGCAGCGCCAGGTCGAAACCCAGCACCCCGATCGCCAGCAGCAGCCCCGCCTCGACAACGGTGATCAGCAGCGCCGTCACCGCCTTGCCGAGGAAGTACGCCGACGGCGGCATCGGCATCCCGCGCAGCCGCTTGAGGGTGCCGTCGTCGCGGTCCGCGGCGATGCCCGAGCCGATGTTGACGAAGGTGGTCGAGGCCACCCCGGCGGCGATCATGCTGGGCGCGAGGTACTGGGCCGCGGTCACGTCGCTGCCGGGGTAGACGCCGTCGAAGATCGAGCCCAGCAGGACGAAGATCACGATCGGCAGCGAGAAGGTGAAGACGACCGCGTCCCGCTCGCGGAAGAACGTCCTCAGCTCCACACCGGCGCGGTGCAGGCCGAGCAGGACGGCGGACCGACGGTGGTCGAGGGTGCTCACGAGTGGCCTCCGATCAGGTCCAGGTACACGTCCTCCAGGCTGGGCCGGGTCACGGTCAGTCCCGGCACCGGGCCGCCGTAGCGGCGGGTCAGCTCGGCGACGAGGCCGGCCGGGTCGTCGGTGTCCCGCACGCCGTCGGCCCAGCGCACCACGGAACGGGCGCCCGCCCGGCCACCGAGCGTCGCCGGCTCGCCCTCGGCCACCACCCGGCCCGCGGCGATCACCACGATCCGGTCGGCCAGTTCCTCGGCCTCCGCAAGGTGGTGGGTGGTCAGCAGGACCGTGGTCCCGTCGTGGCCGGTCAGGGATCGGATGAGCGCCCAGAACCGGCGGCGGGCCTGCGGATCGAACCCGGTGGTGGGCTCGTCGAGGAAGAGCAGCCGCGGCCGGCCGACGACGCCGATCGCCACGTCGAGGCGGCGACGCTGCCCGCCGGACAGAGCCCGGACCCGGGCGCCGGCCTTGCTGGTGAGCCCGACCAGCTCGATCGCCTCGTCCGGGTCGCGGGGCCGGGGAAAGTAGCGGGCGAAGTGCCGCACGCTTTCACGTACGGTCAGTTCGCCGAGGTCGGCGCAGTGCTGCGGGACGATCCCGATCGCGGCCCGCCAGTCGAGCCCCACGTGGCGGGGGTCCCGGCCGAGCACCGTGACGTCACCGCCGTCGCGGTCCCGGTGGCCCTCCAGGATCTCCACGGCGCTGGTCTTACCCGCGCCGTTCGGGCCGAGCAGGGCGAGCACCTCGCCGGTGGCGACGTCCAGGTCGAGGTCGGTCAGGGCGGTCACGGGTCCGTACGCCTTGCGGAGTCCGCGCACCCGTACTGCGGGGTTTCCGGTCATGCTCCGATCGTCGGTCCGGGGTGGAGCCCGCCGGGACGACCGGGTGACGGAACCGCGATGTCCGTCGACCGGTGGACGGCGGCGTCGGTGCCGGGCGCCGGCCGGACCGGATCAGCGAGCCCGGCGCCGGCGGACGAACACGGCCGCCGCCAGCACGGCGAGCACGGCCACGGCGATCAGCGGCCCCCGCCAGCGGGCACCGTCCCCGGTGGACGCGCCGGTCGCCACCGGGTCGGCGCTGCCCGGGGCGGCGCTGGCGGTCGGGGCGGCGGTGGCCGACGGCGCCGGTGCGGACGGGGCCGGCTGGGGCGCCACGGAGGGCGAGGCGGTCGCCGTGCCAGTGGTGACGGTGAACCGTACCTCGCCCTTGATCGGGTGGCCGTCGGCCGAGCCGACCTGGTAGCCGACCACGTACGCCCCGGCCGGGCCCGCCTTCAGCGGCACCAGGACCCGGCTGCCGGCGAAGCGGGGCGCGCCCCCGGCGGCCGGCGCGTCGCCCGGACCGGTCACCGTGATGGTCGTGTTGTTCGGGTCCAGCTTCGCCAGGAAACGCAGCTCGACCTGCGCCGGGGCGGTCGTCACCCGGGCACCCTTCGCCGGGGTGCTGCCGGTGAACGAATTGTGCGCGGCCGCCGGCGCGGCCGGGATCATGAACGACACGCCAAGCGCCACGCCGAATACGACTAGCCACTCACGAGCAAGCCGTGCGACCCTGCCCCCCATGAACCCCTCCGCAACGGTACGATCCGCCCACCGGTCCGGGGGGCTGACAGTTAGTCGGGCCGGGTTCCCAGATAGTTCCAATTGGCGTTCCAGCAGATGCAACCGAGTGACGTTCCACGGAGTCTTTCTGGTGGTGACCGGATAGGGTCCGGTGACCGCCGGCGATCGACCTGACGCGTGACCGGCAGCAGAGCCATCCATCGATACCGGGGGCGAGGAGGCAGCGATGGTCCGACGGGTGAGGTGGTGGGCCACCGTGGTGATCGGCGGCATGCTGGCGGGCGCGATGGCGGTGACCGGACCGGCCGCGGCGGACCCGACGAACCCGGTGTCGAAGCCGGGGCCGACCGCCGGGGTCCAGATCAGCGGCGACGGAATGGACGAGCCGTTGCGGCTGCGCTCGCCCGAGCAGCGTCCCCAGGTGCTGGCCGTCATCGACCAGGTCGACTGGATCAGCCGGGTGGGCCGCGCCAAGGCTCCCGCCAAGGCCGACCTCGGGCGCAAGTTCACCGTGGTGGTGTACGTCGGTGACAAGGCCACCCGCAGCTTCGACCTCTACCCCTACGCCAAGGGCGGGCCGCGGATCTACCGGCCGGCCAAGCAGCCCGGGGCGCGGGCGGTCAACGCCGGCTGGTTCCTCGGCCGGCTGAACATGTCGGAGACGCTGCGCAGCGTGGGCGTGCCGGTGGAGCGGACCTTCGACACCATCTCCGGCGGCGTCGGCGCCGGCGAGCGGGTCATCCCGGAGGACGCGCTCAACCCGGCCGGGGAGATCGACGACGCCCTCGGCGAGCTGCGCCGTCTGCTGCTGCTCAACGTCTCGGTGGTGCTGGTGATCACCGTCGGCATCGCCGGGATCGCCTGGCTGATCCGCCGCCGTACCCGCTGAGCGGCGGCCACCGAAAAGCGCCGACCAGCCCGGCCGGCACCCAAGCGGGTCAGCACCAGCGACGCGGCGGCCGTTCCCGGCGGTGCACGCGCTGCCGCGGGCGGACCGGGCCGTGCCGGTGCGCCCCGGCCCAGCCGGCGATCTCGTTGCGGCAACCGGTCGGCTCGGGCTCGGCGGCCGGTGGCTCCCCGCCGCGCTGCCGGGGCAGCTGCGGGTCCTCGTCGGCGCGGCCGGCCGGGCCCGACGTCTCGGCCGGGTACGGCGTGCCGGGCAACCGCCGGTGGTGCTTGCCGCCGTTGGGGTGCTCCTGGTGGCCCGGGCGGCAGGACTCGCCCTGGGTGCAGCCGTCGGCCTCACCGTGCGCCATGCCGGCCTCCTCACCTGTCCCCAACCCGCCGGACGGTCGCCCCGACGTGCCCTGACACCGTACTGGCCGGCTCCGACGGCTGGTGCGGCGGTTACCCCTGCTCCCGGGCCGGCCCGCCTGGTGGAGATCATCCCGCGGGTCGGGACGCCGGCCGGCCCGGGCCGGGGTGCAGCGGCCACCGGCCGACGTGTCAGGCTGGACGGGTGAGCGAGCCGGGCGGGAGTGAACTGTCGGCCACGCTGCGTCGCATCGAACGCGCGGCGGGGGCGCTGGCCACCGCGAGCGTGGCGCGGATGGACGAGTCGCTGCCGTGGTTCCGGGAGCTGCCGGCCGACCAGCGGTCCTGGGTCATGCTGGTGGCCCAGGCCGGCGTCCGGTCGCTGGTGCAGTGGCTGCACTCGGGCGGCGGCACCGTGGACAGCACCCAGGAGGTCTCCGACGAGGTCTTCGCCACCGCACCCCAGGCGCTCGCCCGCTCGATCACCCTCCAGCAGACCGTCGCGCTGATCAGGGTGACCATCGAGGTGGTCGAGGAGCAGGTGTCCCGACTGGCCGCGCCGGGCGAGGAGCAGCAGCTGCGGGACGCGGTGCTGCGCTTCTCCCGGGAGATCGCCTTTGCCGCCGCCCGGGTGTACGCCCGGGCCGCGGAGTCGCGCGGCTCGTGGGACGCCCGGTTGCAGGCCCTGCTGGTGGACGCGCTGCTGCGCGGCGACTCCCCCGACGTGCTGGCCAGCCGCGCGGCCGCGCTGGGCTGGACCGACGCGCCGCCGGTGGCGGTGGCGGTGGGCCGCTCCCCGGGCGGCGAGGTCGCCGCCGTGTTGCACACCGTCTACCGGCACGCGCGGCGGATCGGCGTCGAGGTGATCGGCGGCGTGCACGGCGACCGGCTGGTCATCGTGCTGGGCGGCGCGGCGGACCCGGCCGGCGCCACGGAGAAGCTGCTGCCGGCGTTCGGGGACGGGCCGGTGGTGGTCGGCCCGGCGGTGCCCAGCCTCGACGAGGCGACCGACTCGGCCCGGGCGGCGCTGGCCGGCTTCCGGGCCGCCCCGGCCTGGCCCACCGCGCCCCGCCCGGTGGCCGCCGGTGACCTGCTGCCGGAGCGGGCCCTGGCCGGTGACGGTGAGGCGCGCCGGCGGTTGCGCCGGGACGTGTACGCGCCGCTGGTCCGCGCCGGGGGCGAGCTGCTGGAGACGCTGGACGCCTTCTTCGCCGCCGGCGGCACGCTGGAGAGCGCCGCCCGGGCGCTCTACGTGCACCCCAACACGGTGCGCTACCGGCTGCGCCGGATCGCCGAGGTGACCGGCTTCTCGCCGCTGGTCCCCCGGGACGCGTTCGCCCTCCAGGTGGCCCTGACGGTGGGCCGGCTGGACCCGGTGGTCCCGCTGGCCCCGACCCAGACATGAGGCCCAGTAGCCGGCAAACCGGTACAGACGACTGATCATCGCCGCCGATCTTTGGAGGAACCCTCCAAAGGTTCTAGTACGGTTTGGTGGCACTCGTTACAGCGCGACCCATGAGTATCCGTCAGAGTCATAGACGTGCTCGCCGTACTCTCTCCCGGCCAGGGTTCCCAGAAGCCCGGCTTCCTGACCCCCTGGCTCGACGTGGCCGGCGCCGAGGCCCGGCTGCGCTGGTTCTCCGCGCTGGCCGGGGTGGACCTGGTGCACCTCGGCACGAAGGCCGACGCGGAGGAGATCAAGGACACCGCGCGCACCCAGCCACTGCTGGTGGCCGCGGCCCTGCTCGCCGCCGAGCACCTGCCCCTGCACGACGTCGCCCTCACCGCCGGCCACAGCGTCGGTGAGCTGGGCGCCGCGGCCGTCGCCGGCGTGCTGTCGCCCGAGGCGGCGATCACCCTGGCCGGGGTACGCGGGCGGGAGATGGCCGCCGCGTGCGCCCTGGAGCCGACCGGCATGGCCGCCGTCCTCGGCGGCGACCCCGACGAGGTGCTCGCCGCGATCGGGGCGCACGGGCTGCACCCGGCCAACCGCAACGGCTCCGGCCAGGTGGTCGCCGCCGGTTCGATCGCCGGGCTGGACAAGCTGGCCGCCGAGCCGCCGGCGAAGGCCCGGGTCATCAAGCTCCAGGTGGCCGGCGCCTTCCACACCCCGTACATGGCCCCGGCCGAGGCCGCCCTGGCCCGGGTCGCCGCCGGGATCGTCCCCGCCGACCCGGCCCGCATCCTGCTGTCCAACCTCGACGGCGCCGCGGTCAACCACGGTCGCGAGCTGGTGCAGCGGCTGGTCCGCCAGGTCACCGCGCCGGTGCGCTGGGACCTGTGCATGCGTACGCTGGCCGACCTCGGCGTCACCGGGGTGATCGAGCTGCCGCCGGCGGGCACCCTCGCCGGCCTGGTCAAGCGGGAGCTCAAGGCCACCGGCGCACCCGAGATCGTCACCCTGAACACCCCCGACGACCTGCCCGCCGCGCGTGACCTCATCGCCCGGCACAGCGGACTGCGCGGCCACGAGCCGGTGATCCAGTTCCGGGTGGTCGTCTCTCCGGCCGCCGGCACCTTCGCCCCCGCCACGGGGCTCGCCGAGGGTGCCGACCTGCGGGCCGGCCAGGTGATCGGCCAGGTTGCCACCCGACAGGGGGCGGTCGAGGTCACCGCGCACGACAGCGGGCTGCTCACCGAGTGGCTCGCCCACCACGACGACCCGGTCGCTCCGGGCCAACCCCTCGCCCGCATCGGAGGACCCGCGTGAGCCCTCGGCCGTCGCCGGGCCCGCGTACCCCGCGGTCGCGAACGAAAGGACAGCACTGGTGAGCGCGAGGAACGAGCCGGGCCTGCGAGTCCCGCAGTCGCGAACGAAAGGACAGCACCGATGACCGGCAGCCGGATCGTCGCGCTCGGGCACTACCAGCCGTCCCGGGTGGTGACCAACGACGACATCGCCCAGCTGGTGGACACCAACGACGAGTGGATCAGGGACCGGGTCGGCATCGTCAGCCGGCGGATCGCCGGTGACGAGACGGTGGCCGACATGGCCACCGCCGCGGCCGGCAAGGCGCTGGCCAACTCCGGGCTCACCGCCGCCGACATCGACCTGGTCGTGGTCGCCACCTGCACCTCGATCGACCGCAGCCCGAACGTCGCCTGCCGGGTCGCCGCCAAGCTCGGCATCACCGCGCCGGCCGCGTACGACCTCAACACCGCCTGCTCCGGCTTCGCGTACGCGCTGGGCACCGCCGACCACGCGATCCGCGCCGGCGCCGCCCGCAACGCGATCGTGATCGGCGCCGAGAAGCTCTCCGACTTCACCGACTGGACCGACCGGTCGACCTGCATCATCTTCGCCGACGGGGCCGGGGCCGCGGTGGTCACCGCGACCGCCGACGGGGAGCCGGCCGGGGTGGGCCCGGTGGTGTGGGGCTCGGTGCCGGAGAAGAGCGACGCGGTACGCATCGAGGGCTGGCGGCCGTACATCGCGCAGGAGGGCCAGGCGGTCTTCCGCTGGGCCACCACCGCGCTGGCGCCGCTGGCGTTGCAGGCCTGCGAGAAGGCCGGCGTCGCCCCGGCCGAGCTGGCCGCCTTCGTGCCGCACCAGGCCAACGCCCGGATCATCGACGGCATCGTGAAGCGGCTGAACATCCCGGACGCGATCGTCGCCAAGGACATCGTCGAGTCCGGCAACACCTCCGCGGCGAGCGTGCCGCTGGCCCTGTCCAAGCTGGTCGAGCGGCGGGCGGTGCCCAGCGGCGCCCCGGTGCTGCTGTTCGGCTTCGGCGGCGGCCTGACCTACGCCGGTCAGGTCGTCCGCTGCCCCTGAAGACCCCCGCGGGCGAACGCGCCCGCAGGAACGACGGCCGGCGTCGCCGGTCGTCAGGAATCCCCGATGAGAGGAACGAACCGCAATGACCCGTGACGAGATCACCGCCGGCCTCGCCGAGATTCTCGAAGAGGTTGCCGGGGTGAACCCGGACGACGTGGCCGAGGGGAAGTCCTTCACCGACGACCTCGACGTCGACTCGCTCTCCATGGTGGAGGTCGTGGTGGCGGCCGAGGAGAAGTTCGGCGTGAAGATCCCGGACAACGAGGTGCAGAACCTCAAGACCGTCGGGGACGCAGTCAGCTACATCGCGGCGCAGTCCTGATCATGGCGCGCACCGACGTCGTCGTCACCGGGCTCGGCGCGACCACCCCGCTGGGCGGGGACGTCGCGTCGACCTGGGACGCCATGCTCGCCGGCCGCTCCGGGGTGAGTGCGCTCACCCAGGAGTGGGCCGGTCAACTGCCCGTCCGGATCGCCGCCCAGCTCGCGGTCGAGCCGTCCGAGGTGCTCGACCGGGTCCGGCTGCGCCGGCTGGACCGCTCCGAGGCGATCGCGCTGATCGCCGCGCAGCAGGCGTGGGCGGACGCCGGCCTGGCCGACTCCGGGCTGGACCCGGAGCGGCTGGCGGTCAGCGTCGGCTCGGGCATCGGCGGCGCCACCACGCTGCTCGCCCAGGACGACATCCTGGAGGCCTCGGGCCCGCGGCGGGTCTCCCCGCACACCGTGCCGATGCTGATGCCGAACGGCCCGGCCGCCTGGGTCGGGCTGGAGCTCGGCGCGAAGGCCGGCGTGCACGCGGTGGCCAGCGCCTGCGCCACCGGCGCGGAGGCCATCGCGCTCGGCCTGGACATCATCCGCGCCGGCCGGGCCGACGTGGTGGTGGCCGGCGGCACCGAGGCGGTCATCCACCCGCTGCCGATCGCCGGCTTCGCCTCGATGCGGGCGATGTCGACCCGCAACGACGAGCCGGAGAAGGCCTCCCGCCCGTGGGACAAGGGCCGGGACGGCTTCGTGCTCGGCGAGGGCGCCGGTGTGGTGGTGCTGGAGAGCGCCGCGCACGCCGCCGCCCGCGGCGCCCGGGTGTACGCCCGGCTGGCGGGCGCGGGGATCACCTCTGACGCGTACGACATCGTCCAGCCGCACGCCGAGGGCGAGGGGGCGATCCGCGCAATCCAGAAGGCGCTCGCCGACGCCGACGTCGCGAAGATGGATGTCATGCACGTCAACGCGCACGCCACCTCGACTCCGGTGGGCGACATGCTGGAGATCGGCGCGCTGCGCAAGGCGGTGGGCGACCACCCGGTGCTGTCCGCGACCAAGTCGATGACCGGGCACCTGCTCGGCGCGGCCGGGGCGCTGGAGTCGATCGCCACCATCCTGGCCATCCGCGACGGGGTCGTCCCCCCGACGATCAACCTGGACGACCCGGACGACGGCCTGACCCTGGACGTGGCCGCGCACAAGCCGCGTCACCTGGAGATCCCCGTCGCGCTGAACAACGCCTTCGGTTTCGGCGGGCACAACGTGGCTCTCGTCTTCACGCGGGCCTGAGACCACAGCCTTGGAGGCCGGAGTGACCAGCACCGCTGTCGGCCGGGGAACGTCCACCGCGGATCATCGCGATCCCGAGGTGCGGTTGCGGGCCCTGTTCGACGCGGGGTCGCTCCGGCTCTCCGGGCCGCGGGACGCCTCCGGCGTGCGGTGGGCGCGGGGTGAGGTCGACGGGACGCCGGCGGTCGCGTACGTCACCGACGCCACCCGGATGGGTGGCGCGATGGGCGTCGACGGCTGCCGGCACATCGTGGACGCGATCGACACCGCGGTTCGGGAACGGGTGCCGGTGCTGGGGCTGTGGCACTGCGGCGGCGCCCGCCTCCAGGAGGGTGTGGTCGCCCTCGACGGGGTCGGGCAGGTGTTCGCCGCGATGGTCCGCGCCTCGGGGCGGGTGCCGCAGATCTCTGTGGTGCTCGGCCCGGCCGCCGGTGGTGCCGCGTACGGGCCGGCGTTGACCGACATCGTGGTGATGAGCGGAGCGGGGCGGATCTTCGTCACCGGCCCAGAGGTGGTCCGCTCGGTCACCGGGGAGCAGGTCGACATGGAACGCCTCGGCGGCCCGGAGGCGCACGGCCGCCGCTCCGGGGTCGTCCACGTCACCACCGCCGACGACGACTCCGCGCTGGTGGCGGCCCGCCGGCTCGCCGCGCTGCTCGGCCGGCAGGGCCGGTTCTCCCCGGACGACGTGCCGGTCGGCGACGAGGACCACGACCTGACCGCGCGGATGCCGGCGCAGGCCAACCGGGCGTACGACGTGCGGCCGGTGGTGACGGCGCTGCTCGACGCCCCCGGGGTGGAGTTGCACGCCAAGTGGGCGCCGAACGTGGTCACCACGCTGGGCCGGTTCGCCGGCCGCACGGTGGGCGTGGTGGCCAACAACCCGCTGCGGCTGGGTGGCTGCCTCGACGCGTCCAGCGCCGAGAAGGCCGCCCGGTTCGTGCGGATGTGCGACTCCCTCGGTGTGCCGCTGGTCGTGCTGGTCGACGTCCCCGGCTACCTGCCCGGCCTCGGCCAGGAGTGGGACGGCGTGGTGCGGCGCGGCGCGAAGCTGCTGCACGCCTTCGCCGAGGCGGTGGTGCCGCGGGTGACCCTGGTGACCCGCAAGGCGTACGGCGGCGCGTACATCGCGATGAACTCCCGCTCGCTGGGCGCCACCGCCGTGTTCGCGTGGCCGAACGCGGAGGTGGCCGTGATGGGGGCCAGCGCCGCGGTGAACGTGCTGCACCGCAAGCGGCTCGCCGCCGCCCCCGCCGAGGAACGCGAGGCACTGCGGGCGCAGCTGGTCGCCGAGCAGATCCGGGTGGCCGGTGGGGTCGACCGGGCGCTGGAGATCGGCGTGGTGGACGACGTGATCAAGCCGGCGGAGACCCGGCGCCGGATCGCCGAGGCGCTCGCCGACGCGCCCGCCGCCCGGGGCGCGCACGGCAACATCCCGCTGTAGCAGTCGCGCGTACCCCGCCGACGGTTTGACCCGGGCGCGGGTCAGCCGCGGTTGCGCGGGTGCTGACGGGCCTGCCGCTCGTTGCCCCGGCGGTAGTTGCCGGTCCACCGGGCCATCACCAGCTGCGGATCGTCGGCCACCTCGGCGAGGAACTCGGCGACCCGCGCGCCACGCAGCGTGCCGGCCGGCCGGCCATGATGGGTGATCACCACCGTGCCGTCCGCCCGTTCGACGTACTCGAAGCCGTCCGCCTGCCGTCCCATGACGGTCAGGGTGCCAGCGCCGGCGCCGGGCCGCATCCCGGTTTCCACCGGGCCCGCGCGACGGGGCTCCGGCCGTTAGGGTGAGGGCCGCCGAGCACCCCGCCGAGGAGTACGCCGTGGAAGCAACCGAGATCCGCAAGCTCGCCGCGCTCGAGGACACCCACTGGTGGTACCGGGAGCGGCGGGCCCTGCTGGCCCGGGCGCTGCGCCGGCTGGCCGCCGCTGGCGTGCGGCCGGAGCGGGCGCTGGACATCGGCGCGGCCGGCGGTGGCAACACCCGGGTGCTGCGCGCCCACGGCTGGCGCCCGCTGGCCCTGGAATACAGCGCGGACGGCGCCGGGGTGGCCCGCGAGCGCGGGCTGGACGTGATCCGGGCCGACGCCCGGCACCTGCCTGTGCCGTCGGCGGCGCTGGGCCTGGTGGTGGCCTTCGACATCCTCGAACACTTCGACGAGGACCATCTCGCCGCCGCCGAGATCCGCCGCACCCTGCGCCCGGGCGGCACCGCGCTGATCGCGGTCCCCTGTGACATGCGGTTGTGGTCGGCGCACGACGTGGCGGTCGGGCACGTCCGCCGGTACGACCGGGAGTCGCTGCGCGCGGTGGTGGAGAAGGCCGGCCTGGTGGTCGACGGGCTGTGGAGCTGGAACGTGGTGCTGCGCCCGGTGGCCGCCTGGCGGCGCCGCCGGTCCACCGGCAGCGACCTGGACGACCTGCACCCGGTGGTGAACCTGGGCCTGCGGACGATCATCACCGCCGAGCGGTACCTGCCGGTGCGGTCGCTGCCCGGGGTGTCGCTGATGCTGCGCGCCCACCGCCCGTCCTGACCGCTCAGCGCAGCCGGTAGACGGCCACCCGGGAGTTGGCGAAGCGGAGGTCGGCCAGGCTCGCCAGGGCCGGCGCCTCCGGGGCGACCTGCCGGTCGACGACCAGCCAGCGCACCGCGTACCGGTCGCGCAGCTCGGCCAGGCCGGCGGCGGTGGGCGCGGTGAACGCGGCGTCGTTGCGGCGCAGCAGGTCCTGGTCCCAGAACGGCGCCGCCACCCCGCCCGGCAGGCCGACCATCCGGGGGGCGAAGGCCCAGCCCTCCACCAGCACCGACCGCTGCGCGTACCCGCTCAGCCAGAACAGCCGCGCGTCGCACCGGCCGTCCCGCAGCACCTGCCGGCAGTGCGCGTTGGTGGCCAGCACGTCGCCGGGCGCGCTGTGCCGGTGCACCCAGCGGGCGCCCTCCACGAGGGAGGCCGGCATCGACGCCAGCGCGTACGCCCCGCCGTTGGGCTGGGCCCGGGCCGCGGCGACGTCGAGCACCAGGCCCGGTGCCCCGGCCACCAGCACCCCGGTGAGCAGCACCAGCCCGCCCCGGCCGGCCAGGCTCCGCCAGCGCCGGGCCAGCAGCCACCACAGCGCCCCCAGCAGCAGCGCGAGCAGCGTCAGCGCGCCGGCCCAGCGCAGCAACGGCAGCAGCCGGTCGAACCGCGGCCCGACGGCCGGCGCCACCGGGTAGCCGAGCTGGACGGCGGTGAGCAGCGCGGCGAACCCGGCCGCGGCCACGCCGAGCGCCACCCGGCCGCGCCGGGACAGCGCGGCCCGGTCGGCCACCTCCACGAAGCCCCAGGCGGAGAGGAGCACCCCGAAGGCGAACCCGGCCCGGGTGAAGTACTGGTTGCTGTTGCCCGGATGGCGCAGCATCAGGTGGATGGCCGGGCCGGCAAGCGCGCCGCCGAGCAGGAACAGCTGCGCCCGTTCCAGCCGGAGCCGCCGCCGCCACAGCAGCGCCGGGATGCCGGCCAGGCGCAGCTGGAGGCTGAGCAGGAAGGCCAGCACGGTGCCGGCCCAGAGGGCCGCCGGCGAATGTTCCTCGGCGGCAGCGGTGTAGACCCGGAGGCTGTAGAACGGATCGACCGCCACCCCGTGGTTGGCGAAGGCGAACAGCACCGCGGTGGCGAAGAGCTGCGCGGCCAGGGCGAGCAGGACGAGCAGCGGCACGGTCCAGGTCAACCGCCGGGTCAGCAGCAGCCCGGCGGCGGTGAACGCCAGCGCGGCCAGCACCACCGGCACCGAGCTGGCCTTGGCCCCGGTCGAGGCGGCGAGAAAAAGCACCACCAGCACCCACGCGCCCCGGCCCAGC
>NZ_JBFAID010000032.1:0-74453 GCF_040654475.1 Micromonospora sp. NPDC050686 | reverse complement strand
GCATGAGGAGCCGTCCTATGCCGCGACCGGCGGCCCGGGGGTGCACGAACATGGTGTAGACCTTGTTGCCGTCGCGGGAGACCGTGCCGGCGATCTCGTCTACTTCGGCGACGAACATCTGCCGTTGCGTGGCGAGTTCCTTGATGCGTTGTTCGGTGAAGTGGTCGCACATCCGTTCGATGACCTCGCTCGGATAGTCGCGACTGTTGACCTCGCGCAGGCAGCGTTCGATGAGGCCCGCCACGGCTAGGGCATCGGCGTTGTCGAACCGTCTTATCGTCACCATCGATCCATCTTGCCTGCATCAAGTGCCAAGAGGCCGGACGAGGTACCGGAGTGACCGGGCGCCATGATCGGGTGCGCTGTATTCGGCATGACAGCGCATGGCACCAAGCGCTACCAACGCGCGGACAGCGGCATGGGCGGACGGTCACAGGCGCGTTGCCCGACGGCGGGCTACGGGAGTCCGGCCCGGCGGCCGCACAGCTGCGTCGTCGGCTGCCGACGGTGCCCCTTGCACCGTCATTGTCAAATGGGTGGCGTGGCTGACGACATCGAACAACGGCTGACTTCGGTCGCCGAGGCGCTCCGTGAGTACGAGGTGACCACCCGGCGCAGTGCGGATCTGCGCCGCCGAATGGACCAACTGACCGCGCAGCTCGCCGCGCTGCGCGCACGGCACGCCCGCGAGCAGGAGGACGTCGAGCGGTTGGAGGGCCTCTCCCTGACCCGGGTGCTGGCCTCGTTGCGCGGCGCCCGTGATGACGCGCTGGCGCGTGAACGTGCGGAGGCCGACGCCGCACGCTACCGGGTAGCCGAGGCCGCGAGCCGGCTTGAGGCGCTACGACGGGAGCACCGCGCAGCACAGGCGCGGCTGGGTCAGCTCGCCGCAGCGCCAAGCAACTATGCCGCAGTACTCGATGACAAGGAGCGACACCTGGACGAGTCCGGCGACCCGCGCCGTGCGCGGCTGCTGGAGTTGGCCGACGAGCGGGGACGGCTCACCGGTGAGATGCACGAGGTGACCGAGGCCATGCAGGCCGCACGCACCGCGTGGCACGCCCTGACTCAGGTACGGGACAAGCTCGGCAGCGCATCCGGCTGGTCGACCTACGACACGTTCTTCGGCGGCGGCGCGATCAGCAGCACGATCAAACACTCCCGGCTGGACGAGGCGGCGCAGGCCGCAGCCCGCGCCGACCGGTGCCTCGCCGTGCTGCGAACCGAACTCGCCGACGTCCCTGGGATGGCGCTGACCGCCCCGCAGCTGGCAGTCAACGGCCTGACCCGGTTCGTCGACGTCTGGTTCGACAACATCTTCACCGACCTCGCAGTACGAGACCGGATCAAGCAAGCCCAGCAGAACGTCGCCCAGTCCATGCAACTGGTGCGCGAAGTGCAAGCCCGGCTGGAGCAACGGGCAGCCCACGTGCGCGCGAGACTCGCCACGATCGACACCGAACGCCGCCATCTCCTCACCCGACAGTAAAGCTCAGCGCACCCAGCGGCTATGAGAGTGCGCTACGACGCTCGCTAGGTTCGACCCTCGGGCTCCCAGACTGCGACGTACTCGCCACCGGGCGAGCAGACGATCAGCAGCCCATCGGGTCCTCGTACCTGCCACGCCTCATACATCGGGTGAGGCATCACCGTCAGAGTCGCTGAGCCGAGATCAAGCACGAGCGTGCCGTCCGACGCAATGTGACCAGACGCGACCTCGCGATGGATCAACGGCAGCAGCGCCGCCGCCGCGTCCGCCGTCAGGGGCTCACCACTCCACTGGCTGTTACCGTCCACAACTTTTAGTGGCGTCTCGATCGTGACCTCGTGGTCGGAACCCAGTTCGAGGGTGAACGCCGTAGCCCATGCGGAACTGTACGAGCGGGTTCCCGGTCAGAGCCGTCAGCAGACGGTTGGCGACCACGACGTCCGTCTCGCCGCCCTCGGTGACGCAAGGTCGTTCCTCGTCGTTGGTCCGAATGTTCGGCGTGTCGCCATCGCTCATGGTCGGGATCCCATCACACGCGAAGGGCGCATGCCCGCTCATCGGCACGCGTTGAGATCCGGCACGTACGGCATAACGCGCAGCGTATCCAGGACACCACCACCGACCGAGAGCCGCATCGGACAGCCAACCGAGCTCTTTGTCCCACGGTCTGCGGCTGAGCGTCTATCCGCTTGTTCCGGAAGGCTGGCAGATTAGCGGCGTTGATGCTCGAGTGGGGCCGACGCATGCATACTCCGCTGCGTGAGCTTCGATGTTTTCCTGCAGCGGTTCGGTGCCCGCCTCGGGGACGCGGGCGTTGCGCGGCGCGTCTTGGCTCCGTTGCTGGTGACGCCGTCGGACGATGGGTTTGGCGTGGTCCGTACTCGAGACGGCGAAGCGGATGTTTACGGCCTGGGGACAGACACGCTGATGTTCACCCATGCCAGCGGTCGACAGATCTGGCAGGTCGTGGTTGATGTTGCCCAGGCAACGGGTTACGCGATCATGCCGGTTGGGTGCCCGACCTGCGTGACACGGCTGGAACACCTGGCCGACCTGCCCGATGAGCTTCGTAGCTTGGCGCTCGTCGTCCTCAACGGCGACGACCTGCTCGCAGCCGTAACCGGGCGGCTGATCAACCTTGCGTCCGCCCGGGGCGCCCGTGCAGCCACGCTTCCACGAACAGCGGCCATGAGGGGACGCCGGTTCGCCGACGCCATGTGTGCACTCGGCTGGTCCTTGATGGAAGTCCGACCCGCGACCCGCACCCCTCCCGGCGTCAGATAGGTGCGCTCGACCGGCGATTTTGTGGGCTAGCCGTTGAAGCGTTCCCATTCGAGGCGAGAGTGTAGAGGCCGCAGGGCTGAGTGAGCGTCCGGGAACTCGGCAGGGCGCATGGTCACAAGGCGATGAAGCACGGCGTGTTGTGGATCGATATGAGGCGAGCTCCTGGTAGATCGGCGGTTGTCTAGGCCAACCGTTCACCAGGAGCTCGCTGTGTCATTGTCGCCTGCGTGTGTCTGTGTGTCATGCCCGGCCCATCCGGCAGGTGTGTCAGCACCGCCGACCTGCGGGTTCTACCCGTCTTCCTCGCTGACTGACGCCCAGTGGGCGATCATCGAGCCGTTGCTGCCGGCGCCGGGCAACACCGGCGGGCGGGGCGGGCGGCCGGAGAAGCATCCCCGTCGTCTGGTCCTGGACGCGATCTTCTACCTGGTGCGGGGTGGGATCGCGTGGCGGCCACTGCCGGTCGGGTTCCCACCGGCGACCACCGTCTACGACCGGTTCCGCGTCTGGGCCGAGGCCGGCGTGTGGCAGGCCATCCATGACGCGCTACGCGACCTGGTCCGCGTGTATGAGGGCCGCGACCCGCAACCGACCGCTGCGATCATCGACTCCCAGTCGGTGCGCGGCGCGGACACCGTGCCCCGCACCAGCCGAGGATACGACGCCGGCAAGAAGATCAACGGAACGAAACGGCACCTCGCCGTGGACACCGGCGGCCTGCTGCTGGCCGTGGTCGTCACGATGGCCGGACTGCAGGACCGCGACGCCGCCCACCGACTACTGGCCCGGCTCCGTGAACGCTTCACCACCATCGCCCTGGTCTGGGCCGATGCCGGATACGCCGGACGGCTCCTCGTCTGGGCCCGCGACGTCCTGCACGTGACTGTCCAGATCGTCAAACGCACCGAGCCGGGCTTCGTCGTCCTGCCTCGCCGGTGGGTGGTCGAGAGAACGTTCGCCTGGATCAGCAAGCATCGCCGCTGCGTACGCGACTATGAGACCAAACCCGACCACCACGAAGCCATGATCCACATCGCCATGATCATGACCATGTCACGCCGACTCGCCCGCACCGGCAACTGGTAACCAAAGTTCCCGGACGCTCACTGAGCGTTGCCGGCTGCCGACGCTCAGCCAGATACCACTCTCGCCGTAGTCGGCGGCCATGGCGACCAGGCCGGGAGCCACCCAATGGCGTGTCGGGTCCCCAGGTACACGCATCGGTTGCAGCGGGACGGGAACCAGATCCTCGACGAACCGGTCCAGCACCTCCGCGGTGACCGTGGCGAAGCCAGTGAACGGTGAGGTGCTTACCGCTTCGGTGAGGGCGAACTGGAGCAGGAAGCCGCTGAGACGTTCCCGCTCGCGCAGCCGCTCCGGGCCGCCGTCGTACCAGACGACCGGATCGTCATCGGTGGGGTCGATCAACGCCCACCAGACGCCCTGATTCTCGTTCGCGAAGATCACCAGCGGCTCGTCTTGCAGGTACTCGAGCCTGTCGAGCGGCTTGATGAAGTCCTGCTGGCCGAGGATTTCCTCGCGGCCGGCGGCGATGTCGTAGAAGGCCAGCAACGGGGCCGGAAGTCTCATGGCCGCGTGTGGGGGTGCGGCCGGTGGCACCGGCACATCGGCATACCAAGCGGTCAGAAAGGAACGCAGCGCCCCGGTCAGGTTCCGCGGCACGTCGTCCAGCCAGTCGATACCGGGTACCGGCAGCGCCGGTGTCGGCAGCACCTTGTCCAGCAGTCCGGGGGGTAGCCGCTCGGCCCAGGTCAGTTTGGCGAAGGCAAGTGAGGCCTGTTCGCCCGTGTAGAGGTTCATGCCGCGGTAGATGCTTTCGGCTTGGTAGAGCTCACCGAGAGCCAGGCAGCCGTCATCCGTCCTGACAAAGCCCAGAAGCGGCTGACGAGACTGGTTCTTCGAGTTCATCCACTGGGTCGCCTCGCGGGGCAAGGGCTCCCGCAACACTATGGTGTTCGCGTTGTCGACAGCGTTGCCGTGCGGCCGGTCTCCGGCATCGACGATCACGACCAGGGCGTCGGCCCCGTACGCGAAGGTGACCCCCTCACCGGGCGCGACCGCGACGTTTGGCCCGGCAGCACCGACCGCCGCCCGCTCGGGGACAACCAGCGCCTACGCCGAAGCTGGCGAACTTGAACAATCCTGCACCCTGCTTGGCAACACCTACGATCAGCTGAAAGCAGGTGGAAACCATCGAGGCATCGCTCGAGCTCAACGAGCCCGACGGCGGTTGGCCCGATGGCGCGACGAGCCGGTTGTCCTCGAACTTGAGGAGCAGATGGCCGCCTAGCGGGCCGCCGGCGACCCGCCCGCACTCAACAGCGAACTGACGGCGGCTACCACCGTCGTAGGGTCGAGACTGTCAAGTACCAGGTCAGGTTCGTAGGACGCCAGCTCTTGATGCCCAATTCGGTGAGCGACGACAGCGACACGAAAGTCGGCGTGGCGTGCGCAAGCGATATCGTTGGGCGCATCCCCGATGACGATCACTCGAGCAGAATCGAGCGGATCACCATAGATCGCGGAGTAGCGCTGAGCTACGACTGCCGGAAGTTGAAAGCGATCTCGAGCGTCCGATCCGAACCCGCCGATGCGAAGATCAAGAAACTCATCCAAGCCCGCCACCTGCAGCTTCACGTCGGCGGCCGAACGCAGATTGCCGGTCAGCACGGTCTGGATGAAACCGCGGTCGTGCAACTCCGCGATGCTCGCCGCAGCACCTGGATACGGCGGCTGAACCTCAGCCAACTCCTGCCGACCCTCTTGCATGACCGCGGCAATGGCCTGACGGAAGGCGGGTATGCCCGCCTCTGCAGATGACGGGTCCACGCCCGAAGCGATCGCCGTGTCGACGGCGATCGACTCGTCCGTATACCCATGCACCTTCTTGTCAGGGAAGACAACCTCGGACTGCGCGATGCGGTACGCACGAGCGATCGCGCGCGTCAGCCAGCGCAAGTCCGCGGGGATGAGCGTCCCGTCAACGTCCCAGATGACCAAGCCGGCGCTGCTGTGGTTCATAGAAGCATCGTCGCATGGGCATGGGCAGCTAACCCTGTCGAGCATCGCCGGGTTCGCGGCCGGACCGAAACGGCCTGACAGCGGGCGCCACAGGAGGGGTTCGGCGCATCCTGATCGGCGCGTCTCGCACCACTGGCGACTGGTACGCCGCATTCGAGAACGCCGGCGCCGCCGCCCTACATCGCCAACGGGGGAGGGGCAGGTTCACCCGTGGCCTGCGGGCGGTGATCGCATTGCACGTGATCTTCCACTGGAACAGGCTCGGCCTACCCGCCACCACCCGAGCCACCCTCGCCCAAGCGGCCCAGCATGCCATCTTCGGCCTGCCCGATCCGCACCTGCGAGGGCGCGGGTAGACGCCGTAGGAACGAGAGGAAGCAGGCCGCATGCCCGAGAAGGTGATCACCAACAAGGTTCTCTGCTACGTCGTGCGAAAAGGGCGCTTGCTCGTTTTCCGGCACACCGACTTCAGCTACGAGGAGGTGGGCATCCAGGTTCCGGGCGGCAGCGTCCGCCCAGGCGAGGACCCGGCGGACGCCGCGCTACGCGAGGCCCGCGAAGAAACCGGACTGACGGACTTCACCGTCGTCCGAAAGTTCGGGGAGATCGAGTACGACATCAGCCCGCTCCGCTTCGAGATCCTGCGTCGCCACGTCTTCGAGCTGGCGCTGCACGGGGTGCCGCCCGAGCGGTGGGCGAGCCAGGAAGACCACGACGGCGAGCAAAAGGCCACCCGCTTCGAGTGCTTCTGGATACCGTTACGGGCCGCACATGTCCTGCAATCCGGCCAGGGCGCCCTCATTGGCCGGCTGTTCGACTGACCAAATCCGAATAGCGGCAACCAAGAGGGGAACCATGCGCGAAGGTCCAGCGCGGCTTATGGCTACCCCGGGTGCTGGCCGTCGTTTGGAGCAGGCCCTGCGACAGCACCACCGGCCGACGACGGAGGGCCTTGCTCACCGCGGCTACCGTCACCCTTTGTCACCATGCGGCGCCGCATCCGATCCTGAGCAGCCTCACCGATCCGACCTGTTCACGCGGGATTCAGTTGCGGCTAAGGCAGCCGTGCACGTTCGCCAACCGTGCCCCCGAAATGATCTCCTCCTTACGGTGCAGCGTGAGTAGCTGAGATGCGGTGCCTGCTCAAGAGCAGGCAACGCATCCACGGCTGGGGCGTCAGGAGCTGCAGGTGTTCAGCATGCTCTGCAGGGCGGACTTCTCCGACGACTGCAGGCTCAACCCCCAGTTGTACTTCACGGTGATCCACATCTTGCTGTAGGTGCACCGGTAGGACGACAGGGGCGGCTGCCAGGTGGAGGGGTCCTGGTCGCCCTTGGCCTGGTTGACGTTGTCGGTGACAGCGATCAGCTGCGGGCGGGTGAGGTCGTTGGCGAAGCTCTGCCGCCGGCTGGTGGTCCAGCCACTGGCGCCCGAGCGCCACGCCTCCGCGAGGGGCACGACGTGGTCGATGTCGACGTCGGAGGCGGCGTACCAGGTTGCGCCGTCGTACGGGCTGTACCAGCGGCCGGATACGGCGGCGCAGTTGCTGTCGGTCACCACGGAGGCGCCGTCGCGCTTGAGGACGGTTTCGCGGGTGTTGCAGGTGCCACTGATCGTGATCCAGTGCGGGAACAGGTCCCGGGAGTAACCCGTCATGGAACCCTCGGTCTTCACGGTCAGGGCGTTGAGCTGCGACTGGGCCGTCGCCTTGGAGGGGATGCCGGGCGGGGTGGCCGTGGCGGGCTGGGCGGTGACCGCGACCAGGCCGAGTCCGGCGGTGAGGGCAGCCGCGATCGCGGCCGCACGGCGACGCCAGGGGGAGTGAGGCGGGGTGGGTGGGTGTACTCGCACGGGGGCCTCCGAGAGGTCATGGGTGAACAGCGACCATCTCGAACGATCATGTCTATCGACAGTCATGTTTGTGAAGGGGTGGAGGCGGATGAGAAAATCCCGCCTGTCATCAGCCCTTGCGGTTTGGGTCGCTGAGAGCCTCCCGTTCCTTCCGGCTGGGCGGGTATGGCGCCCAGTACGGCAGGTAGAACGGCAGCCGCGGTGGGTCGGCCACCGTGAACGGCTTGAACTTCGGGTCCGCGATCGTGCGGTAGACGAACTCCGCCGTCGATATGTCGAACTGGCGCCACGGCTCATCGAACGCCTGCCGGGCGACCACAGGCCACCGCTCCGGCTCCACCGAGCGGTCCACCAGCCAGTAGTAGTCACCCTCGGTCTCGTCGAGGCCCCACGGAACCAGCCCTGGCCCGGTTTCCGGCCCGTAGACCCCGTACGGCTCGTAGATTTGCGCGCCGAACTCATCCATGGCTGACACCTGGCGGCCGCTGTGTCACATCGACAGCAACGGCGTGCCGAAGTGTTCGTCCGTCGGCCGCAGCAGGCGGAGATAGCCCGAGAAGGCTCTGTTGCGTTGAGCGTTGGCATGATCGAGGCACGCTTGAGTAGTGAAGCCACCGATGCGTCCTGGCCCGTGGCTGCCTCCGAAGTCGGCGTTCGCTGGGTTCCGGTTCCCGTCGGAGGTGATCGTCGGCGCGGTCCGCTGGTATCTGCGGTTCAACCTCTCGTATCGCGACGTTGAGGAACTGCTGGTCGAACGCGGCGTCGAGGTCGATCACGTCACGGTCTACCGGTGGGTGCAGCGGTTCACCCCGCTGCTGGCGACGCCGCCCGCTTCTCCCGCCACTCACCCGGCGACAGGTGGTTCGTCGACGAGACCTACGTCAGGGTCAACGGCGTGTGGCGGTACGTGTACCGGGCGGTCGACCAGTACGGGCAGGTCATCGACGTGCTCGTCTCGGCCCGCCGCGATGCCGACGCGGCGCGGCGGTTCTTCCGACGGGCGCTGTCGGCGTTGAAGGTGACACCCAGCGAGGTCGTCACCGACGCCGCCGCGGTCTACCCAGGCGTCCTGGATGAGCTGATCCCGCAGGCGTGGCACCACGTCGAGCAGTACGCCAACAATCCGATCGAGGCCGATCACAGCCAGCTCAAGCACCGGGTGAGACCGATGCGCGGACTACGAACGGACAAGACAGCGCAGGTGATCACCGCCGGGCACGCGTTCATGCAGAACCTCCGCCGCGGACACTACGAACTCGCCGTCGACGCCCCGCTGGCCACACGGGTCGCCGCGGCGTTCACCGAACTCGCCCTGGCGATCTGACCTGGGACCCGAGACGGGTTCAACACGTCCGCCGACCTCACAACGCAACGGCGCCCTCGGCGTCGGTCCGGTCGACGTGTTCGCCAGCAGCGGCGGTGCGGTGACCGCACTCGAACTGGTCGCGACCCGCCCCGGCGATGTCGTCACGCTGGTGGCGCACGAGCCGTCGATCAACGCTGTGCTCCCCGACGCCACGGCCGCCGAGCGTGCCCGGGCCGCCTTCCACGCGGACTACCAGGCGAAGGGCAGCGGCGCGGGCATGGTCGCGTTCATTGCGATGACTTCCTGGCAGGGCGAGTTCACTGACGCCTACTTCGCCCAGCCCGCGCCGGACCCGGCGATGTTCGGCATGTCGACCGACGACGACGGCACCCGCGACGATCCGCTGCTGTCGAAGAACTCGTGGGCGATTAGCGGCTACCGCCCCGACGCGAGCATGCTCACCGCGGCACCGACCCGGATCGTGATCGCCGTCGGCGAGGAGTCGGCGGGAACGTACGCCGCGCGTACGGCCGTGGGCACTGCGGCGCTGCTCGGCCAGGAGGTCACGGTGTTCCCAAGCCACCACGGCGGCTTCCTCGGCGGTCAATTCGGTTACGCGGGCAAGCCCGACGAGTTCGCGGCGAGGCTGCGCGAGGTGCTGGACGCCGGCTAACCGTATCGGGAATGCGCAGCCTGACCATGCTGATCTAGTCGGTTCAGTAGGCGCGCACTACTCGGCCCGACCGCGTTCGAGCGCCAGCACACGTCCGTCACACCCTGTAACGCCCGGTCGGCGGCATGTCTGAGCATCAACTGTCGGACGCCGAAGGAGGTCATGGCGGAAGCCGAGCCGGTCATCCAGGCCGTGCTCGTGGAGGCCAACATGTCGACCTCCATCGGTAGCAGCGACGTCCCCGTCGTACACGTCTATTTCGGACCTGGGCTCGATCCTCGACGCCTGGCTCGCCGCGCGCGTCGACAGGATCGCCTGCGTCATCGGCGATCCCACGTTCCGGGCGACGTCCCGCGTCCGGTCGCTGACCCCGGAGCTGTCGAAGGGGCTAGAGTTCGAACTGGTCGTCCTCATCGACCCCGAGGCATTCGGCGACGGCATCGAAGGACGGGCCGGGTTCCGCCGTCACTGGGCGAGGAAGGCGGCCAGACCGTCGAGGACGCGCGCGATGTCGGTGTCGTCGCTGTAGGGGGCCAGGCCGAGCCGGAGCGCGTGCTCGTCGTCCAAGCCGAGGCGGTGGAACGGCTCGTATGCGTAGAAGGATCCGGCGGGGGCGAGCACGTTACGGCCCAGGAGGAACTGGTACGCGTCCCAGGTCTTGCGGCCGGGCAGGGTGACCAGCAGCGTCGGGGTGCGGTCGGCAGCACGGGAATGGACCACGACGTCGGCGCCCAGTGCCGCGAGTCCGTCTTCGAGTAGGCGACGAAGGCGCATCTCGTGCTCGTCAACGGCATGCAGGGAGGCCTGCAGCCGTTGCCGCCGTGAGGAATTGCCGTTCGTGGTTCCGACGGCCGCGGGGGTGATGTCTGCGAGGAAGTCGACGGCGGCGGTGGCGCCAGCGAGGGTCTCGTAGGGGAGGGTGCCGAGCTCGAAGCGTTCGGGGACGGCGTTGGTGGAGGGGAGCAGCTTGTCCGGATGCAGGGTCTCGAGTAGGTCGGGGGAGGCGGCCAGGACGCCGCAGTGCGGGCCGAGAAACTTGTACGGGGAGCAGACGTAGAGGTCCGCACCGAGGGCGGGGACGTCGACGAACTGGTGCGCGGTGTAGTGCACGCCGTCGACGTAGACCAGCGCGCCGACGGCGTGTGCAGCGTCGGCGATCGCCCGCACCGCGGGCTTGGTGCCGAGCAGGTTCGACGCGGCGGTGACGGCGACCAGCCGCGTCCGTTCGGTGATGGCGGCCTCGACGGAGGTGGGATCGATCTCGGCGGTGGTGGGATCGATGTCGATCCACCGCACGACCGTGCCGGCGTTCTCGGCGGCGATCACCCAGGGCCGGACGTTGGCGTCGTGGTCGAGCTTGGTCACGACGACTTCGTCACCCGGGCGCCACTGCTTGGCGATCACCCGGGAGAAGTCGAAGGTCAGTTGCGTGGCGCTGCGGCCGTGGACGATCCCGCGGGCGGGAACGCCGAGCAGGTCGGCGTAGGCCTGCCGGAACCCGGTGACCGCGGCGTCGGCGTTGGCCTCCGACACCGAGCCCGTGCCACGGTTGGACAGCGGGCTGGTGATCGTGGCGGCGATCGCGTCGGCGACCGGCCGCGGGGTCTGTGTGCCGCCCGGACCGTCGAAGTGCGCGATGCCCGAGGCCAGGGACGGGAACTGCGCCCTCAGCGCAGCGACGTCGAATTCGGTCGACGCTCTGGTGGCCGATTCAATGGAGGTCATTGTCAGTCTCCTGTGGTCGAGCCACATCGTGGCGGTCGGGGGCAGCGCCTGACGCCAGACGCGTGGTCAGCTGCTGGGCACCAATCTCCGGGCCGCTGCACTCCGCGCATCGGCGCATGCAATATAATGCAGATCATCGTCACGTGCAATATGCTGCATGCCGGGCTCCTGGTTGACGAGTCGCATGCCCACCGAACTGAGTGCGGAGGTGCCGATGGAGACCAAGGCCAGCTGGAGCGACCCCTTCATCGAACGGGTCGGCCAGGAGGTACGCCGGCGCCGTCAGGAGGGCGGCATGACGATGCAGCAACTGGCCGACGCCTCCGGGGTGAGCGTGCGGATGCTCAGCCACATCGAGCTCGGCGAGGCCAACCCCAGCCTGGTCACCGTCGCAAAGGTCGCCCACGCCCTCGGCACCGACTTCGCATCCCTGGCCCGCGAGACCCGGCCCGGCTCACTGATCGTCAACGCCCCTGGCACCGCCACTGGCATCTGGTCCTCGGCTGCCGGAAGTCACGCGGTGCTGTCCACCGCGAGCACAGTGCGCCCCTCGGCAGCCTTGTGGGACTGGATTCTCGTCCCCGGGGACTCCTACCAGGCCGAGCCGGACCCGCACGGCAGCGAAGAGCTGTTCCTGGTCCTCAGCGGCGTGCTCACCCTGATCGCCGACGGCCACGACGACACGGTTCTCGACACGGGGGCATCAGCGCGGCTCGCCACCGACCGGGACTACGGCTACCGCAACGACGGCAGCGAACCTGTCAGGTTCATCCGCGTCACCCACGTCGCCACCTAACCGGCATCGCCGCGACACCGCGCCCGACGAGTCCGTATCCGCCCCGGTCGAAGACTACTTGCTCGTGGCGTGGCCGGCCCCGGACGAGCCCGAACGGATCCTGCGGCAGACCGATGCCTGCGGCGCCGAGGTGCGCAGGGTCGAGGCCGCCGCGCCGTCTCCCGTCCCGCCACCGCCGCCGCCGGCCGATTCGCTCCGCGAGCAAAGCCGCCGGCCGCTGCGCGGGCTCGGCTAAGAGGTCCTAACGAAATGATGTTGGCGTGTCCTTGGGACGTGAGGATCGTATCGTCTGGATGTGAGGAGGGGTGAGCAGCCGCCGTGGATGGTCTCGGATGAGTTGTGGAACGAGATCGCGCCGTTGGTGCCACCCCGCCCACCGAGGCGGAGTCGATATCCGGGACGTAAGCACCTCGATGATCGCAAGGTGCTCCGCGGCATCCTGTTCGTGATCTACACGGCGATCCCGTGGGATTCGCAGCAGGGTGAACCCGCCGGGCAGCACCACCGCCGTCACGGTGGCGCTTCGCGAACGGACGCGAGCCCGCCTGCCAAGCCCCGCCGAGGGCCGCTTGGAGGTCCTCCGCCGCTTGCGGAGCGCCGATCTCCTGAAGCGCGACGACGTCGGCGCCGGTGCCGGAGATCAGGGCGGCGAGATAGGTGAGCTTCGCGGCGTAGATTCCGCCGACGAGGTGTCGGTGCCGTCGGGCCGGAACAGGTTCTCCACGTTCCAGGTCATGACGATCAGGTCGTCGGCCACCGTCGCTCCCCTGAATCCAGGTCTGCTACCAGCCCGAGAATCGCACTCTAGGACCCCGATTCGCTGCGGAATGCCACTACGTCGCCATGTCGACAGGGCCGGTAGTCCATGACAGGCAGGGAGGTGTCCGGCCGACAGGGGTCACTTCACGACACCGTAGCGACGGAAACCTGAACGAAGTCATCAGCAGCCGCGCAACGCGCAGCACATGAGTGCCAACCACCCGTTGCGCCTGTACCAGCCCGGGGTACCTGTCCCGGCAGGGCGGGATGCTGCTGCGGAACCTGGAGTTCGTGGCGCTGAACGCTCGTCTGATGCCGCGTTCTGCCGTCCGGTTACGTGCTGACCATCCGGTTCACCGAGCGTGATGGTTACAGCTCTGGCTCAACCACCCGTCGTGATCTTGGGCGCGACCTCGCGATCAGGTAGCGTCCCCTGCCACACCGTCATTGCAGAACGCTGGCTGCCCGTCATACGGGGGCTGAATCGGAGGGACGCAGCGTGACTTTGCACAGCGCAGTCCGCAAGGCTGGACTCGTGGCGGCGATCGCCGCCCTCGCCCTGAGCGCCGGATGTGCCAAGAAGGATGAGGGCGAGGTGCAGGCGGGCGGGGTCAAGCTCATCGAGAAGGGCAAGCTGACGGTCTGCACCCACCTGCCGTACGCGCCGTTCCAGTCGAAGGATGCCAGCGGCAAGGTCGTCGGGTTCGACGTCGACGTGATGGACCTGGTTGCCAAGGAGTTGGGCGTCGAGCAGACGATCGTCGACACCCCGTTCGAGGGGATCAAGTCCGGCCAGGATCTGAACACCGGCAAGTGCGACGCGGCTGCCGCCGGCATGACGATCACCGCGGAACGGCAGAAGGTGATGGACTTCTCCGATCCGTACTTCGACGCAACCCAGGCGTTGCTCGTCAAGACCGGCAAGCCGTACAAGTCGCTCGACGACCTGAGGGGCAAGAAGCTCGGGGTCCAAGCCTCGACCACGGGCCGTGACTACGCCAAGAAGTTCGAGCAGGAGAAGGGGCTGCAGCTCGTCGAGTTCGAGGACCTCGCCGCCCTGCAGCAGGCCCTCGCCAACGGCCAGATCGAGGCCGCCATCAACGACCTGCCGGTCTGGACCGAGTACATCAAGGAGAATCCGGGCGGGTTCGAGGTGACCGCCGAGTTCGACACCGGCGAGCAGTACGGGTTCTCGGTGAAGAAGGCCGGCAACGCGGAGCTGCTTAAGAAGATCAACGAGGTGCTGGCCAAGGCCAAGCAGGACGGCAACTACGACAAGATCTACGAGAAGTGGATCGGCAAGCAGCCGGCCAAGTGATCGAACCTCGTGGCAGGAGGGCGCGCGCCCCGCGCGCGCCCTCCCCGTGCGCAAGGAGCATCGAACGGTGAAGCTGCGACGCCGCCAGCGAGAGCGGCTGTCCCTCTGGCTCCAGTACCTGGCCTTCGTCGCCGTCATCGCCACGGTGATCTACGCCGCGGACTGGGGCCGGCTGAAAGAGGCGTTCTTCCGCGTCGACATCATCCAGTCGATGTACCCGACGGTCATCACCGTCGCGCTGCGGAACACGATCCTCTACACGCTGGGCGCGTTCGCCTTCGGACTCGTGTTCGGCACCCTGCTCGCGCTGATGCGACTGTCCCGGGTGGCTCCGTACCGCTGGCTGGCCACGGCGTACATCGAGCTGTTCAGGGGTCTGCCCGCGCTGCTGGTGCTTTTCCTCGTCGGGTACGGCATCCCCATCGCCTTCCCCGAGCGGGAGATTCCGGGCGGCGTGTTCGGTTCGATCGCGATCGGGCTCGGGCTGACCGCCGCCGCGTACATGGCGGAGACCATCCGCGCCGGGATCCAGGCGGTGCCGAAGGGACAGATGGAGGCGGCGCGCACGCTCGGCATGTCGCACTTCACCGCGATGCGTACCATCGTCATCCCGCAGGCGTTCCGGGTCGTCATCCCGCCGCTGACGAACGAACTCATCCTGCTCACAAAGGACTCGTCGCTCGCCTACGTGCTGGGCGTGACAGCGTCGACCATCGAGATCACCAAGTTCGGCCGGGACATGCTGAACGACCGGGTCAACGCCACCCCGCTGCTGGTGGCCGGCTTCACCTACCTGATCATCACCCTGCCCCTGTCCCAGGTGGTACGACGCCTCGAACTCCGCTACGCCAAGGCTCGGTGACCCACATGACGAACCCCCAATCCCGGCCCGCCGTCGAGATCCGCGACCTGCACAAGTCCTTCGGCCCGCTCGAAGTGCTCAAGGGAATCGACTTCGAGGTCGGCCACGGCGAGGTGGTCTGCGTCATCGGGCCGTCCGGTTCCGGCAAGTCGACGCTGCTGCGCTGCGTCAACCTGCTGGAGGAGCCGACCGCCGGCAAGATCTGGGTCAACGGGATCGAGATGACCGACCCGGACGTGGAGATCGACTCGGTACGCCGCGGCATCGGGATGGTCTTCCAGTCGTTCAACCTCTTCCCGCACCTGACCGTGCTCGACAACCTCACCATCGCCCAGCGCCGAGTGCTCCGGCGCGGCCGCGCCGAGGCTGAGCGGATCGCGCGGGACAACCTGGATCGGGTCGGCCTGGCCGACAAGGCCAGGGCGTTCCCGGCGCAGCTCTCCGGCGGCCAGCAGCAGCGGGCAGCGATCGCCCGCTCGCTGTCGATGGACCCCAAGCTGATGCTCTTCGACGAGCCGACCTCTGCACTCGACCCGGAACTCGTCGGCGACGTGCTCACCGTCATGCGCACGCTCGCCGAGGACGGCATGACGATGATGGTGGTCACCCACGAGATGGCGTTCGCAAGGGACGTCGCCGACCGCGTCGTGTTCATGGACGGCGGCGTCGTGGTCGAGCAGGGCCCGCCGCAGGAGGTGCTCGGCGCGCCGCGGCACGAACGGACTCGCTCCTTCCTGTCCCGGGTCCTCGACCCGACCCATGTCGCGCAGCTCGGCCAGCCCGACCAGCCCGCCGAGCCCTCGGAGCCGCCACGCCTGCCGGCCGACGACCGCCACAAGCTGTGACAGCCGACCTCCGCGACTGAGGCGGTGCTCCCCGGCGGCCACCCGAGGCGGCCCGATTCGTGGAGCTGGTCGAAGATGAGGTCGAGCCGACCGTCGAGAAGTGCCAGCAGTCAGGTCTGTGCGCCCCGGAGGGCGGGTCGCTCCCGCTGACCCCGCTGCGCGTGATCACGATCCTGGGCATGGTGTCGGTCCAGGTCGCCCTGGTCTGCGTATGGCGGCTGGTGACGATGGTGCGACGCGGAACCGTGTTCTCCCACGCCGCCTTCCGGTACGTGGACGTCGTGATCGGTGCGATCGTGGCGGCTGCGCTCGTGTGGTTCGCGGTCACGGCCCTCAATGCGCCGGGCCAGCGGGCCGACCCGGGCGTCACCGTCATCATGGGCGGGGTTGGCGTGGCCATCCTGGGGGTTGGCAACTGTTGACCGCGGAGTGGACATGGACGCACTTTGCAGCGTTCTGGTGATAGTGTGGTCGCCGTCGGATGGGCGATATCCAAGCCGACCTGACACATGGGACGCCTGCGACGGCAGGTTAAACACGCCGGCATGATCGGTACCGGGAGTGCCTCGGGAACCGGACCCTTCGGGGTCGAAGGGACGTGGAGACCGTGTAAGACCAGTGCTTTCGCTGGCGGTGGTCGGTGAAGCGTCAACCTCGCACCGCGCGAGCGGGTCAGACGAGGAGCGTCCGGCGGTAACGCCGGGCTGCGGACGGATGGGCGCCCTAATGCTCACTCGCTCGCAACGGTCGCGCTCATCGTGCTCGTGCTGCGGATGCTGCTCGCCCAAGCCGTCGCGCGCGACGTCGAAGCGGCGCAGATGCAGGCCGAGTTGGGCGAGGTGATCTGATGCCGATCGCCGTCGACATCGACGTGATACTGGCCAGGCGGAAGATGTCCGTGGGCGAGCTCGCGGACCGCGTAGGGATCACGCCCGCCAACCTGGCGGTATTCAAGAATGGCCGTGCCAAGGCGGTGCGCTTCGCGACGCTCGCCGCGCTCTGCGAGGTGCTCGAGTGCCAGCCGGGCGACCTGCTGCGCTGGGAGGCCGAGGACGCTGCGGCGGATGACGTGCCCCAGGGCGGGCGTGAAAACGCCTGGCAGCACCGGCCCGTGACATGGCACGTGGACTGGACAGTTGCTCGCATGGCAGGGCACTACCTTGGTCGCCTTACTGCCCACAGGCACAGCACCGCTCGTAGTCTCCCGGCACGCTGGGTGATCTTCTTGCGCACCCGTTGAACCCGCGTGTCAAGCATCAGCCGGGACGGACAGACCGCTTCCTGTGATTGTGATCCGACAACTGATTCGCGACATTCGTCTGCCACCTGTGGTGCGACAGATCCAGCGATCTAATCGAGCCTTGCATGAGCCTGACCGTGGTTCGCTTACCAGCCCCGTGGTTAGTCGACTTTAGGCGGGGTACGCACCGGGAGACGTGTGCAGGCCCGTTGGGCGTTCTTGCCGACCTATGGAGGGGAAGAAAGGTGTCACACGAGTACCGCAAGAGCCCCGAGGCAGTTTCTCGGCTGTCGCCGGAGCAATACCGAGTCACTCAGGAAGCGGGGACGGAGCCGGCCTTCGACAACGCCTACTGGGACAACGAGGAGCCGGGGATCTACGTCGACGTCGTGTCCGGTGAACCTCTGTTCGCTTCCGTGAATAAGTACGACAGCGGCACCGGCTGGCCGACCTTCACCAGGCCGCTTGAATCGGAGAACGTGGTCGAGGTCCGAGAGTCGAGCCACGCCACGTTCGGCACCGAGGTCCGGTCGGCGCACGGGGACAGCCACGTGGGCCACGTGTTCGACGACGGTCCCCCGGAAACTGGCGGACTTCGTTACTGCATGAACTCGGCGGCGCTTCGGTTCATCCCACGCGACGACCTCGAGCGTGAAGGCTACGGCGAGTACCGCAGAATTTTCGAGCACCCGGACGGGGAGCGACGATGACCGAGACGACCGAGAAGGCGATCCTGGCCGGCGGCTGCTTCTGGGGCATGGAAGACCTCATCCGGAAACACCCGGGCGTAGTCGACACCAGGGTCGGATACACCGGCGGAGACGTGCCGAACGCGACGTATCGGAACCATGGATCCCACGCCGAGGCGGTCGAGGTCGTCTTCGACCCCGCGAAACTGGCCTACCGAGAGCTTCTCGAGTTCTTCTTCCAGGCCCACGACCCGACAACGAAGAATCGCCAGGGCAACGACGTGGGAACCAGCTACCGGTCGGCCATCTTCTATTGGGACGAGCAGCAGCGAAAGGTCGCCGAAGAGACGATCGCCGACGTCGACGCCTCCGGCCTGTGGCCGGGCAAGGTGGTCACCGAGGTCACCCCCGCTGGCCCTTTCTGGGAGGCCGAGCCGGAACACCAGGACTACCTGGAGCGAAATCCCGGGGGTTACACGTGCCACTACGTCCGGCCGAACTGGAAGCTTCCCCCTCGCAACGAGAACGCGAGTTAGCGCGCCGGTAGGTGTAGAGGCACCGTTGCATTGAGCGTTGGCAAGATCGAGGCAGGCTTGAGCAGTGAAGTCACCCGCTCACGCCCGTGGTTGCCTCCGACGTCGGCGTTCGCCGGGTTCTGGTTCCCGACCGAGGTGATCGCGGTCGCGGTGCGCTGGTATCTGCGCTTCAACCTCTCGTATCGCGACGTTGAGGAACTGCTGGTCGAACGTGGGGTAGAGGTCGATCACGTCACCGTCTACCGCTGGGTGCAGCGGTTCACGCCGCTGCTGGCCGACGCCGCCCGATTCTGCCGGCACTTGCCAGGCGACAGGTGGTTCGTGGACGAGACGTACGTCAAGGTCAACGGCGTGTGGCGGTACGTGTACCGGGCGGTCGACCAGTACGGGCACGTTATCGACGTGCTCGTCTCGGCACGTCGCGACGCCGACGCGGCCCGACGGTTCTTCCGACGAGCGCTGTCGACATTGAAGGTGACACCCGCAGAGGTGGTCACCGACGCCGCCGCGGTCTACCCTGCCGTGGTCGACGAGCTGATCCCGTCCGTGTGGCACCAGTACGCACCCTGACCACCGGCACCACCGTGAGCGGTGTCCGTCATGCTGCCGGCCCAGCAAGATCACGGGCCGGCTTGCGGGAGCGGCTCAACCTGGACCGCAGCGGGTGGTAACCGAATCGCGCAGCGGTCGGCGTGACGGGCGGCGATTCTGGTACGTCGCCCAAGCTCACACCGGCGCCGAGCATGGTGGTGACGAGGTCCGCGCCACAGGCTTCGGCGATCCGCAGCCCGCGGAGAGCGAATTCCCGCCACCGGCTCCGGGCGTCATGGTCGAACGCGCCGGAGCGACCAGCTGCTCATCCTGCTCACGCTGCTGGCGGTCGAGGCGGGGGCGATCACGGTGGCCCTGGAACTGCTCGTCCGCGATCGGGCCCGCACGACGTCCTGGGCCGCCAGGGGTGTGCCGGGACGATGAAGGGGTATCTGCGGCCCGATGACCAGGGTCCGCAGCCTGCGCGTTCGACCCGACCTGCTCTACGTGGCGAGCGGGTGGAGCACCCTGGTCACCGACGTGCGCGGCCGGATCAGCGGCACCGATCCGCAGGGCTTCTTCGCCCGCAACACCCGGGTGCTCAGCCGAGAACGGATCACCGTCGACGGCCGGGAGCCGGTCCCGTTCGCCACCGGGAACGTACGGGGACACGCCCAGCTCTCGTACGCGGAGCTGGGCAACGGGGAGGTACTGCCGTCACGAGCGGCGTACCTGCTGACCGAGCGGTTTGTCGGAGCGGGACTGCGGACCCGGTTCACCGTGGTCAGCTACGCCGCCCGGCCACTGGAGTTCGCGCTGCAGATTGGGGTCGCGGCGGACTTCGCCGACACCAGCGAGGCGGAGACGGGCCGACGGTTACAGGTCGGCGAGGTCGGCACCCAGTGGGATCCGGAGGCGGGGGAACTGCGCCTGGACTACCTGCGCGACGGCCTCGACCGGGCGGTCGCGGTCGTAATCCGGGCCGACACCCCCGTAACGTACGACGACGGGTCGTTCCGCGTCGAGGTGGCGGTGCCGCCGCGCGGCAGCGCCCGGGTGGAGCTGCTGGTCGAGCCGGTCTTCGACGGGGTCCGGCTGGCCGCTCCCTCGGCGACGTTCACCGAGCCGGACGACTCCGCCGCCCGGGCCCGGTCCCGGCTTATCGGCGAGCTGGCCGATTTGAGTAGCAGCAACTTCGACGTGACGGCGGCGTGGCGGTGTGCCACGCACGACTTGGCGGTGCTGCCGCTCGGCGAGCCGGCCGGCCCGGCGGCACCGATCGCCGGGTTGCCCATCTACCAGGAGATCTTCGGTCGGGACACGATGACCTCCTCATGGCAGGCGCTGCTGGCCGGTCCGACCATGCTGGCCGACAGCCTGCGGCTCATCGCCGCGCACGTGGGCGAGCGGCTGGACGACTGGCGCGACGAGCAACCGGGCAAGCCGCTGCACGAGGCCCGCCACGGGCCCGTCTCCGCGCTCGGGTTGAACCCGTTCACCAGCTACTACGGCGACTGGTCGACCGCGCCGGACTTCCTGGTCTTCCTCGGGCAGTTCCTCGCCTGGACCGGTGACCTGGACACCGTGCGGGAGTTGCTGCCGACGGCCCGGCGGGTGCTGGGCTGGATCGAGCGGTACGGCGACCCCGACGGCGACGGCTTCCTGGAGTACCACTGCCGGTCCCGGGCGGGGTTGAAGAACCAGGGCTGGAAGGACTCGGACACCGCGATCGTCGACGAGGACGGGCAGCTGGTGACCGACCCGATCGCGACCAGCGAGTTGCAGGCCTACTGGTACGCCGCCCTGCGGCACGCCGCCGTGGTGTTCACGGTGACCGGCCATCCGGCGCGCGGCGCCGCCCTGCTGGCCCGGGCCCGGGCGCTGCGCCGCCGTTTCCATCGCGCCTACTGGCTGCCGGAGCGAGGCTGCTACGCGATGGCGCTCGGACCGGACAAGCAGCCGGTGCGCTCGACCAACTCCAACGACGGCCACCTGCTGGCCGCCGGCATCGTGCCGGCCCGGGAAGCGGCGCAGGTGGCCGACCGGCTGCTCGCACCCGACATGTTCAGCGGCTGGGGGGTGCGGACGCTGTCGGCCGACCACCCCGCGTACAACCCGTTCAGCTACCACCGAGGCAGTGTCTGGCCGGTGGAGGCCGGCACGATCGGCCTGGGGTTGGCCCGGTACGGCTGCTGGGCGCACCTGCACCGACTGGCCGAGGGGATGTTCGCCGCGACGGCACTGTTCGAGGAACACCGGCTGCCCGAGGTGCTCAGCGGGCTGCCCCGCGACCCGGCCCACCCCCACCCCGGCGTATACCCGAACTCCTGCTCCCCGCAGGCCTGGTCGGCCAGCGCGATCGTCGCACTGGTCCAGGCCCTGCTAGGGCTGCGCCCGGTCGCGCCGCTGCGCACGATCCTCGTGGATCCACACCTGCCCGAGTGGCTGCCGGATCTGCGGCTGGAGGGCGTACGCATCGGGCACGCCACGGTCGACCTGTCGGTGCGGCGCCGGCGCGGCGGGCGTACCTCGATAACGGTGCGCGGCGACCGGCTGGCGGTGATCCGCCGGGCCCCGCGCCAGGCGATCTCCGAGCACGGGAGCGGGTGACGGGCGGCCGGTGCAGCAGCTCGCCCGCACCGACCTCGGCGTCTTCGCCGCGCAGGTACTTCTCAACCCCGCCCCCTACGTCGGGCGACGTATCGAGCTCGCCAGCGATGCCCCTACGCCCGCCTAGATGGCGGCCGCGCTGGTTTGGATCCGTTCCGTGAACGCTCCCGGCTAAGTGAGCGTCCGGGAACTCGGCAGGGCGCATGGTCACAAGGCGATGAAGCGCGGCGTGTAGTGGATCGGTGTGAAGCGAGCTCCTGGTAGATCGGCGGTTGTCTAGGCCATCCGTTCACCAGGAGCTCGTTGTGTCATTGTCGCCTGCGTGTGTCTGTGTGTCATGTCCAGCCCATCCGGCAGGCATATCAGCACCGCCGACTTGCGGGTTCTCCCGTCCTCCTCGCTGACCGACGCCCAGTGGGCGATCATCGAGCCGTTGCTGCCCGCGCCGGGCAACACCGCGGGGTGGGGCGGGCGGGCGGCCGGAGAAACATCCCCGCCGCCTCGTCCTGGACGCGATCTTCTACCTGGCGAGGGGCGGGATCGCGTGGCGGCCACTGCCGGTCGGGTTCCCGCCGCCGACCACCGTCTACGACCGGTTCCGCGTCTGGGTCAAGCCCGGCGTGTGGCAGGCCATCCATGACGCGCTACGCGACCTGGTCCGCGTGTATGAGGGCCGCGACCCGCAAGACCGCCGCGATCATCGACTCCCAGTCAGTGCGCGGCGCGCGGACACCGTGCCCCGCACCAGCCGCGGCTACGACGCCGGCAAGAAGATCAACGGAACGAAACGGCACCTCGCTGTGGACACCGGCGGCCTGCTGCTGGCCGTGATCGTCACGATGGCCGGACTGCAAGACCGCGACGCCGCCCACCGACTACTGGCCGGACTCCGCGAACGCTTCACCACCATCACCCTGGTCTGGGCTGACGCCGGATACACCGGGGCTCCTCGTCTGGGCCCGCAACGTCCTGCACCTGACCGTCCAGATCGTCAAACGCACCGAGCCGGGCTTCGTCGTCCTGCCTCGCCGGTGGGTGATAGAGAGAACGTTCGCCTGGATCAGCAAGCATCGCCGCTGCGTACGCGACTACGAGACCAAACCCATTAGGGCTACCAGCCTCCCTGGCGGGGACCAGGTCGTTCGTCCGGTAGTGCGCTCCACCTGGTCCCCCGCCAGGGAGGCTGGACGGTCTGGCGACTGCCCGACGAGGAGATCCGCTCATGCCTGGCGCACCAATGATTGCCCGTGTCAACGCTGGCCGAAAATTTTCGGCCAGCGTTGACAAACCTGATCGAATCGCTCGGTGGGTGGCCGGGCTCCCCCGGCAGGGGGAGCCCGGCCCGACCAGATCCTTCTAACGTGCCTGCCATGGCCACCCAGAACGACGACGCCTGTGCGGTAAAGCCACCACGAGGACCAGCTGCGGCGACGGGCATGCTCACGCTCCTCGTCGCCGGCGTGGGCGCGCTGTGGCTCGGCCGCCCGTCGATTTATCCATTCGGCTCCGCCGACAAGGTCACGGTATCGGTCACCCACCTGATCGAGCATCGGCTCGCAGGCGTGATGCTGCTGGCGGCCGCGGCCTTGGGGCTGGTCGCCACCGCGTTCGCGGCTCGCCGGTGCGCCCGGGGCACCTCCCTGCGGATCGCTGGCGCGATCGCCGTCGCCGAGACCCTGTTCTTTGGCCTGGTGATGGCCGACATCACGCTGATGGTGGGGCTTGCCTATAGCCTTACGCTGACCAGTCCGCTGATCGTGCTTACCGCCGTGGCCGTGGCCTGCGTTCGCCGCCAGCGGATCGGGTACCTGGCCGCCGGGGTGGTGCTGGCATTGGCCACCGTCGGGGTGGCGACCGGCTTCCTCACTGTCGGCTCAGTATCACGGTTCGCCCGCAACGTGGGGCACAGCTTTGCGAGCTACGACCTGCGGCTGCTGTGGGGTATTGGGATGTCGGCCATCGCCGCCGGCTGGGCGTTCCTGACCTACCGGCTGCTGCACCAGTCGATGCTGCTGCGCGGTGGCGGTCAACTTCCGGCCTGGACGACCCCCGGAGGTGCCCGCCGGTGGGGGAGATTCGTCACGATCGCGGCGGCGCTGTGCCCGCTGACGTACGGCCTGCTCCGGCTGACCTGGCTGACGCCATGGCCGGTTGGCCTGATGGGCAGCGAGGACAATCCAGCGACCCGAATGCAGGGTGCGGGGCTCGGGGTGGCTGCGGTTGGCGGCACGGTGCTCACCCTTGGCCTGATCGCCGGGTGGGGCGAGCGGTTCCCGCGTTGGCTGCCGATGGTGGGCGGTCGTCCCGTGCCGCCGCGGGTGGCAGTGATCCCGGGTGGCGTGGTCGCCGCCGCGGCGTGCGTTGCCGCGCCGGGCTTCGTCCTGCACGGGCTGGAGAGCGATGGTATGGGCGTCGGCATGCTGCTGGCTCTGCTGATCTTTCCGTTCCCGGTCTGGGGTCCGTTGCTGGCCGCCGCCGTGCTGGCGTACCGGCTGCGCCGCGCGTCGGGAAAGGTCAGCGGCGCCACCGCGGCGGCGGTTGATGGCCCCCGCCGCTCGACCGCCGAGCCGACATCGCGCGTCGCGGACGCCGGCATTGCCCTGCGGAGCCTGCAAGTCCCCCCGGCCTAACGCTGCCGCGCGTAGTCACCCCCGGGAGCCTGAAAAGTGAGCAGGTTGCGACGTCTACAGATACGGCAACCCGCGGATCAGGAGGTTCCCGCCGAGAGTCGCCGCAGCCGGCGGTTCCACCACCCGGGGCGGGCCAGCGCCTGCCGGCGCAGCCGCTGGTGCTCCCAGTGCTGGAACGCGACGAGTGCCGGGGCGAGGCCGAGCATGGCCAGCGGCAGGTACCGGCGGGCGGTGCGGTTCTCCCGGGCGATGGCGAGCAGGCCGGCGGCTCCGGAGAGGTAGAGGATCGGGTTGTAGTAGCGCATCAACTCCGGCCCCAGCCCCTCACAATCCTCCAGCCAGGGCAGACCCGTCCTGGTGCGACGAGTCGGCCAGCCGAGCAGATGAGCCGACACCGCGGCGATCCCGAAGCCGTTCGCCGCCGCCAGCAGCGGGTCGGCGGACTCGTCGCCGGTGCTGGCGGCCAGGACGCCGCCGGTCACCAGGGTCCAGAAACCCGCGGCGGCGTACGGGCCGATCACCGACGCGAGTGGCATGCCGACGCCGGCCCCCAGCTCGAACGCCACGTGACCCGCGAGGCTGACCACGGTCAGGCGGGTCAGCGGTCGGCGCCCTGCGGGCTGCCCGCCGGCCGCCGGTCTCGTCAGCCACGATGCCGTCATCGTGTGCCCGACTTTACGTGACCTATGCCATTCCTCCCCAAAAATCCGCGAAGCGGAGGCGACCTACCGGGCCAGCAGCTGATACGCGGAGGCACCGGCTGGCACCGCCTTCTCCGCGTCCCCGTCGAGCAGGGTGGAGTGTGCCCAGCTCATCGGCTCGGTGAGGGTCGTGGAGACCACGTACTTCGGCTTGTTGTTGAGCGGGTCGGCGACCACCCGCTCGGGGCCGGTGACGTGCGGCCACAGCGCGGCGAACCGGTCGTAGGTCATCCGACCGAAGAGAAACGCCGAGGCGGCGTTCAGTTGGTCGACCACCCACTGCCGGGAGGTGTCGTCGAACCAGCGCAGGTGCCAGCCGCCGTGCGCGAAGCCGCCGCTGCGGTCCTCGTCGGGCGCGCCGGGCACCTGCACCACCCCGTCCAGGCTCATCCACTCGACCACCACCAGCTTCATGCCGCCACCTCCGCGAGCTTGTCCAGCGCCGACTCCCAGCCGCCCCGGACGTTGTCGGCGACCTGCGGCAGCGCCGCCGCCAGCTCGTCGAGCCGTTCGTGTACGAGGGTGAGCGCCGTCCCGCCCGCCGGCGTGTCGTCGAGGGTGACGGTCAGCAGCGAGTCGTAGCGGGGGTCGGTGTCGCGCTGCGGGCCGACGAAGCCCCAGCGCCAGACGATGCGCCGGTCCTGCTCCAGCTCGACGATCTCGCAGTCGAAGCCGCCGACGTCGGCGGCCGCGTCGGCGTGCCAGATCCGGTACCGCCGCCGACCCGGGGCTCGACCTCGGCGCGGGGCACCTCGAGGCCGCCGGGTGCCATCCAGCGGCGCAGCAGGTCCGGCTCGAGCCAGGCCCGGTAGACCTTGTCGGGTGGGGCGGGAATCTCGCGGTGCAGCCGTACGGCGGTGCTCATGACGCGCTCCCTTCATCGGTGAACAGGGCCTCGAGGGCGTCGAGCCGTTCGGCCCAGTGGCGCTGGTAGATGCCGCAGTGGACCGAGATCGGATCGGCGAGCAGTCCCGCTACGAGGTCGGGCGGCGGCACCGGATGCGGCAGCCGCGCGTAGTAGGTCGAGCAGGCAGCCGCGCGGACCTCGTCGACGGGGTCGGTGAGCAGGAGCCGTCGGACCGCCTCGGGGGCCTGCGTCCACCACCGCGCGAGCGTGGCCCGGACCTTCGGGTCAGGGTCCCTGGCGAGCCGGGCGAGCAGATCGGCCGGTACGTTGTCGCGATCGGCGAGGTGTTCGCGCACCTGTGTGTTCGGATCGTCGATGAGTCGCTCGTACAACTCGCGGGATGCGTCATGGGCGCCCACGGCCAGGGCAGCTCGGATGGCGGGATCGGTGTGGGCGGCCAGCCGCATCCGGACGGCGTGCGGCAACTGGCGGTTGAGTGCGCGCGAGTGCAGTAGCCAGCGGTGGCCCGAGGCGAGGATCCCTCAATCATGTCCGGGGCCAGGGGCGGCCTCCTGCGAGGACGTAGCCGGATCGGTTCGGACGTGACCGGACCGCACCAGATTCCGCCACTCGTTGCAAGCCTGGCTCGTGTCGGCGCTGTACCGCCGTCAGCACCTTGTTCGGGAAACAGCCGAATCGGCGCACAGAAGGAAGTGGTCCGGCGAGCATGGGCGGGTGGGGCGAACATCGGAGTCGGCGCAGGCACGGGACATCCTGCGCGGTGAGGAGGAGTCCCGGCAGGCCAACTTCCTGGAACTCTTCTTCGACCTGGTGCTGGTCTTCGCCCTGATCGGCGTGGTCAGCCGGGTGGTGCCGGACCTGCTCTCCGACGACGTGCGCCTACGCTGGCTGTCGCTGCTGTACACGGTCGTTCTGGCCCTGCCGCTGCTCTGGCTATGGACAACCACCGCGTACATCACCAGCCGGTTCAGTTCACGCTGCGGGCGTATTCAGGTGATGGTCCTGGTCAGCGCGTTCGGCCTGCTGACTATGTCGACGTCCCTGCCCTACGCGTTCGTCACGCACGGCGGCACCTTCGCCGTGCCATACGTGTTGCTTCAGGTCGGACGACCGCTGCTGCTCCTGCCGCTGTTGCGGGAGCACAAGGCGATACGGGCCCTCTACACGCGTCTGGCTATCGGGTTCACAGCGTCCGGCGTGGTCTGGCTCACCGGGGCGGTAGTGTATGGACCCTACCGGGTGGCGCTGTGGTCGGTGGCCATCACCATGGACCTGGTCGTGGCACGGTTCAACTGGACCATACCCGGCAAAGGTCGACGGCCCACCAGCGCGTGGGCGATGACCAGTACCAGGCACCTGCCCGAGCGGTACCTGGGCGGTGTGAGATCCATCGCCCGTGGGAAGGCCCGGGTGAGCCTGAGACGTTGTCCGGCATATGCCGGAGACGGATGTGGTGGTTATCGGCGCCGGACAGGCGGGGCTGTCCAGCGGGTACCACCTGCGCTCCTCCGGTCTTGACTTTGCCGTCCTGGACGCCAACCCGGCACCCGGCGGGGCCTGGCAGCACCGGTGGCCGACGCTGCGCATGGCGACCGTGCACGGGATCTTCGATCTACCCGGCATGCGCTTCACGCCTCCGTCGCCGGACGAACCAGCCGCCGACGCGGTGCCGGCCTATTTCGCCGCCTTCGAGAAGGAATTCGGCATCCACGTGCAGCGGCCAGTCGCCGTCTCGGCCGTCCGGAACGCCCGTGACGGACGACTCCTCGTCGAATCCGGCAACAGCACCTGGACCACCCGGGCACTGATCAACGCAACTGGATCGTGGACCAGACCGTTCGTGCCGTACTACCCGGGACAGGAAACGTTCCACGGGCGGCAGCTGCACACCGCCCACTACCGGGGGCCGGCGGAATTCGCTGGGAAGCGGGTGGTCGTCGTCGGGGGCGGAACGTCGGCCGTGCAGCTCCTGGTCGAGATCGCCGACGTCGCGGCGACGACGACCTGGGTCACCCGCCGGCCGCCGGTGTTCCGGGACGGGCCGTTCACGCCGGACTACGGACGCGAGGTGGTCGCCAAGGTGGAGGCACGGGTACGGGCCGGCCTGCCCCCGGGAAGCATCGCCAGCGCGACCGAGCTGTCGTGGACACCGCAGCTGCTCGAAGCCCGGGAACGCGGTCTCCTCCTACGCCAGCCGATGTTCGACCGGGTCGTCCCCGACGGCGTCCAGTGGCGCGACGGCGCGGCACAGGACGTGGACGTCATCCTCTGGGGCACCGGCTTCCGGCCGGCACTCGACCACCTGGCCCCGCTGCGGCTGCGGGGGCCCCGCGGCGGCATCGTCGTGGACGGCACCCGGGTGGTCGCCGACCCCCGGATCCACCTGGTCGGCTACGGACCGTCCGCGAGCACAGTCGGCGCGAACCGCGCCGGGCGGGCAGCGGTCCGCGAGCTGCGCGCGCTTCTGGCGGCGCCCGCCCCGGTCTGACCGCTCGGCGACGGTGGATCCGTCAAGGGCAGGTGCGGCTGGGTGACGGACAGGACCTGCGCGCGTTCGGGCAGGCGCCAGACCAGCCCGTCAGCGCCCCGGACTCGTACTGAGCCGGGCCACCCGGGCGGGGGTCGGCCAGCACGTGGTACGCCTGGCGAGCCGTTGTTCGTATCGGAGTGCTCGCGGGCAGTGAGAGAGGCGTCCTGCCCGTTGACACCGCAGTGGCGGGGTGCGGTGGGGCGTGGACGGGCCCCGACGTCCCCGAAAACCCTGGCGTGACGCTGACAAGCAGTCACAAGAAGAGATCAGCGCCTGCCGGTGTCTGTCCAGCTCAACCCAACTCTCCAACGTTAGGAGTTCTTAAGATCAGCAGAAGGACAATCGCCCTGCTGTCGGACGCTGGATCGGTACTGGCCTGAGTCATAAGCTCTTTTCGAAGGGGTGATCCGCTCAGCGAAGGCCGCCCGGCCCGACCAGGCCCGTTTCGTAGGCGACGATGACCAGTTGCGCCCGATCACGTACCGTCAGCTTGGTCAACAACCGCCCGACGTGCGTCTTCACGGTGGCCAGGCTGAGGTTGAGGTGCCCGGCCAACTCCGCGTTGGACAGGCCCCGGCCGATCAGCGTGAGCACCTCCCGTTCCCGCTCGGTCACCCCCTCCAGCCGCCGCGGCAGCGGCCGGGCCGGCTCCGGCCGACGCGCGAACTCGTCGATCAGCCGGCGGGTCACCGTCGGCGCGAGCAGCCCTTCACCGGCGGCTACCACCCGGATTCCGGCCAGCAGGTCCGTCGGCGGCGTGTCCTTGAGCAGGAACCCGCTGGCTCCGGCGCGCAGTGCCCCGTAGACGTACTCGTCCAGGTCGAACGTGGTCAGGATGACGACCCGGGTGCCGGCTGTCGCGGGGTCGGCGCAGATCCGTCGGGTCGCCTCGATGCCGTCCATCTCTGGCATCCGTACGTCCATCAGAACCACGTCCGGCCGGTGCTCCGCCGTCAGCGCCACGGCCTCCACACCGGTGCCCGCCTCACCAACCGCGGCGAGATCCGGAGTCGAATCGACCAACAGCCGGAAACTGCCGCGCAGCAGCGCCTGGTCGTCGGCGATCAGCACCCGGATCACGCGGCCACCCGGTAGGGCAGGCTGGCTGTCACCGCGTAGCCGCCGTCGGAGCGTGGCCCAGCGTGGAACTCGCCCCCGTGCAGCGTCACCCGCTCCCGCATGCCAATCAGCCCGTGTCCCTCCCCGCCGGCCAGGACCGGACGGCGGCCGTCGTCGGTCACCTCGACCCTGACCTCGCGCGGCGTGACGGTCACCGTCGCCCGGCAGGCGGCCGGCGTCGCGTGCTTCACCACGTTGGTCACCGCCTCCTGTACGATCCGGTACACCGCAAGGCCCACCGACTCCGGCACCGCTACGGCCGGATCCTCCCGCCGTACGTCGAGCCGTACCTCGACACCGCCGATCGCCGCCTGCTGGGCGAGCACCGGCAGTTCGTCCAGCCCGGGCGTCGGGGCGTACGGGGTGCCCTCGCGCAGTGCGCCGAGCACCCGACGTACGTCGGTCAGCGCGTTGCGGCCGGTCTCCTCGATCACCCGCAGGGCGGCCCCCGCCTCGCGCGGGTCGACCTCGGCGACGTGGTTGGCGACGGCCGCCTTCACCACGATGAGGCTCAGCGTGTGCGCGACCACGTCGTGCAGTTCCCGCGCCACCCGTAGCCGCTCCTCGGCGGCGGCCTGGAGGACCATGTGCTCGCCCTGACGGGCGGCGAGGGCGCGTCGCTCGCGGACCAGCCAGCCGATCATCCAGGCGGGCGTGATCATGACGGCGGCGTAGACGACCGCACCGGTCCGCGACCAGAGGTCGCTCGCGGTCAGCACCAGGGCGAGGCTCACCACCGCGAGGCAACCGGCGGCGCAGAGCAGCGACCGGCGCGTGGCCGTCGACGCGGCCATCGTGTAGAGGGACAGGCCGATGGCGAGCCCGGGCGCGGCGGCGGCATAGTTGGGAATCACACCGGTGATCAGGGCGACGGTGGCGACGGAACTGATCACGACTGTGACAGTGACCGGCCACCGTCGCCGGACGGCCAGCGGCAGCCCGAGGGCCATCCCGACGAGCACCGACACCCAGAGCGACTCGCGCACGCCCCCGTGCAGCGGCGATTCCAACGCCGCGTACGGCCCGAGCAGCCCGCCGACCGCCACGGACAGCACAGCGTCCACCGTGGCCAGTTCCGCCGGCCGCAGCCGCCGGGTCAGCAGGAGAGCGGTCATCTGTCGAAGCGTATCGGCCGGCCGGACCGGCCGCGTCCACCTGCGGTCGGTCATCCTCGGGTACGACGTCTGCCGCGTTCCGGTCCCAGGATCCCCCCAGGGGGCGGCCGGAAAGTGCCCACACCGGCACGACGCCCGGTACCTGCAGCAGCCGGCACCCTGGCGGTCATGACTGCACAGACGGTGACCCTGACAGGGCTTTGCGCGGCGTACGGCACCGGAGCCCGGCGGGTGACGGCACTCGACGGCGTGACGACCAGCTTCGCGAGCGGCACGTTCACGGCGGTGATGGGCCCGTCGGGCTCGGGTAAGTCCACCCTGCTGCACTGCGCGGCCGGGCTGGACAGGCCAGTCGAGGGGACCGTCACGATCGGCGGCACACGCCTCGACGACCTGGGCGAGGACGAGTTGACCCGGCTGCGCCGTGAGCGGATCGGCTTCGTGTTCCAGGCGTTCAACCTGGTGTCCACGCTGACCGCGGCGCAGAACGTCGAGTTGCCGTTGCGCCTGGCCGGACGCCGCCCTCCGGCCGGGGACGTCACGGCCGCGCTCAGGGCCGTGGGACTGGCCGACCGGGCCGGGCACCGTCCGAGCGAACTGTCCGGCGGCGAGCAGCAACGCGTCGCCGTGGCCCGAGCGTTGATCACCCGTCCCGCGGTCGTCTTCGCCGACGAACCGACCGGGGCACTGGACAGCGCGGCGTCCCGGCAGGTCCTTCGGCTGCTCCGGGCACTCGTCGACGACCACCGGCAGACCGTCGTGATGGTGACCCACGATGCCACCGCCGCCGCGTACGCCGACCGGGTCCTCCTGCTCGCCGACGGTCGCGTCGTGGACGAGCTGACCGGTGGGATCACCGCCGCGGCCGTCGCCGCGCGGATCGCCGAGCGGGAGACCGCCCCGGCGGAAAGCGCCGTGGAGCCGTCGTGCTGAGCATCCGGCGGTCGGCCGGTGCCTTCGTGGCCGTCGCCGTCGGCGTCACACTGGTCGCGGCGGCCACCCTGCTACTCGCCTCCGGCCGCCCGCAGGTGCCCGACCGGCTGGCGCAGGCGGCAGTCGTGGTGCAGAGCCCCGAGGTTGGTGCGCCGGCCGACTCGTTCGCGCCCACCCGGCCCTGGTCCGCCGCCAGAACGGCGGAACTCACCAGCAGACTGGCCGAAGTGCCGGGCGTTACGGCGGCCGTGCCGGACCGGACCTTCTACGCCCAGGCGCTCGTCGACGGCCGGCCCCCGGCCACCGATGCGAAGCGGGAGGACGCCCACCAGGGGCACGGCTGGTCCAGCACCCGGCTGGGTGGACTCCGTCTCACGGCGGGCGAGCAACCCCGGCAGGCCGGCGAGGTGGTCGTCGACCGAGCGCTCGGGCTGCGTCCCGGCGGGCCGGTCACCCTGCTCACGGCGGCGGGCCCGCAGCCGTACACCGTCACCGGTCTGGTCGATGCACCCGGCGTCTACGTCACGGACGAGGTCGCGGCCGTGCTCGCGCCCGGCGTCCGGGCCATCGGCCTCCTGGTCGTGCCGGGTGCCGATCCCGGGGAGGTCGCCGAGGCGGCTCGCGGTGTCGTCGGCGGCGACGGACGAGCGCTGACCGGCGACGGACGCGGCGCTCTGGAGCCTCGGGGTGACGCCCGCACCCGCTGGATCGGCATGCAGGTGCTCACCGCCACTGCGGCCCTCGCCGGCTTCGTCACGGTCTTCGTGGTCGCCTCCACCTTCGCGTTCACCGTCGCGCAGCGCCGCCGTGAGCTGGGACTGCTACGCGCCATCGGCGCCACTCCCCGCCAGGTCCGCCACATGGTCCACGCCGAGGCGCTCGTCGTCGGCGCCACGGCCGGGCTCGTCGGCCTCCTGGCCGGCGCGACGCTCGCCCCGTGGCTGGGTCGGCTGCTGGTCGACGTCGGCTTCGAGCCGGCGACCTTCCAGGTCCGGTACGAACCCTGGCCGGTCGCGGTCTCGTTCGCCGCCGGCCCGGTGATCGCGCTGCTGGCCGTCTGGTCGGCGTCGCGCCGAGCGGCACGCGTTCGCCCGCTGGAGGCGTTGCGCGAGGCGGCGGTGGAACGGCGACCGATCGGGCGGCTACGGATTGCCGCCGGGGTGCTGCTCGTCGCGATCGGGGTCGCCCTCAGCCTCGGCACCGCGACGTCCGACGAAGCCCGCGACGCCGCCACGTTCGCCCTCTACGCGGTGATGGCCCTGGTGGCCGGCGCCACCGTGCTGGCCCCGGCGGCCGTCGGCCCGGTGGTGCGGATGCTGCGTTCGCCGGTGCGTCGACCGGGTGGCGCGATCGGGATGCTGGTCCGGGCCGGGGCGTTGACCGCGACCCGGCGGACAGCGTCGATCGCCGCCCCGGTGCTGCTCACGGTCGCGTTCGCGGTGCTGGTCGCCGGAATGGTACGCACCACCACGGCCGCCTACGCGGCGGGCCGGGCCGACAACGTGAACGCCGGCTGGGTCGTCGTGCCTGACCGCGTGCCGGGCCTGTCGGACCAGGCCGTCGCGGCGACCGGGGGCACCGCCCTCCTACCGACAACGGTCTTCGAGACCGACCCGGACTCGTCGCCGGACAACCGGCCACTGAACGCACTCGGCGTGGATCCGGCGGGCTTCGCCGCCGCGAACCGGGCCCTCACCGTCGTCGCCGGCTCACTGGACGACCTGAGCGGCGACGACATGGTGGTCCTTTCCGCCTCGGCGAACCGGCAGCCGTCCGAGCCGTACGCGCTGGTCTTCGCCGATGGCGAGGTGGTGTCGCTGCGCGTCGTCGCGGTCGTCACCGACGACTCGATCCCCGGCGACCTGCTACTGCCTAGATCCGTGGTGCGGGCGCACGACCCCTCGGCGCTCACCTCCGCGGTGTACGTCCAGGACCGGATTGATCCCCCGGTCGGAGGGCGGATCGTCGACGTGGCCGGCTGGGCGGCCGAGGCGGACCGCGCCGAGGATCGTCTCGTCTGGCTGTTCACGCTGCTCTTGATCAGTGTCTCGGCCGGCTACGGGGCGGTCGCGGTGGCGAACACGCTGCTGATGGCCGCCGCCGGCCGGGCGGCCGACCTGCGGCTGATCCGGCTGACCGGAGCGACACGGAGGCAGGTCATCTGGCTGGTCACGGCCGAGTCCGCCCTGGTAGTGCTGATCGGCGCGCTGCTCGGCGGGGCTGTCGCGTTCGTCGGTCTGCTGAGCCTCCGTGCCGGCCTCGCCGAACAGGCCGGCGTACCGGTCGACCTGGTGGTGCCGTGGTCGGTGGTCGGCGGGGTGGTGGGTCTCTGCCTGCTCCTAGCGGTGCTGGCGAGCGCGTTGCCGACCTGGCGGTCACTGCGTCACCGTCCCGCGCGGTCTCCCGTCGACATCGTGGGGTGAACCCGTATATCGCCCTCCAGATGGCGGTCGGGCCGCTACCGCCCACGGACGCGATCCGTGCACCGGAATCTCGCTCTCTCGGTCACCGTGCTCCTTCCCCCGCTCGACGGGGGACTGATGCGCGCCGGGCCGCACACCAAGTTGGGCAATAGCAAGTGGTCGATGGCCCCCGCCTGAGCTGTCTGGCGGTGAGGGGTTGGCCGACTCGCCGGCCAGCGGGTCGGCTCGCCCACCCACGCCGGGTGCGGGCAGGGGCCAGAAGGCTTCCGGTGTCAGCCGGTGAGGCCGGCGTCGTGGGCGAGCAGGGCGACCTGAGTACGGTTGTTGAGATCGAGTTTGGTGAATATGCGGGAAATGTGGGCTTTCACGGTGGCCACGCTCATGAACAGCTCGCCCGCGATCTCGGCGTTGGACTTGCCCCGCCCGACGGCGATGGCGACCTCGCGTTCGCGTTCGCTGAGCTGATGCAGCGCGGTGGTGGCGTGCTGTTGCCGGGCGGCGGCGCCGGTGTCGCTGAGGTGGGCGATGAGCCGTCGGGTGACGGTCGGCGACAGGATAGGTTCGCCGGCTGCAACCCGCGCGATGGCGCGCAGGATCTCGGCGGGTGGCGTGTGTTTGAGCAGGAAGCCGCTGGCCCCGGCGCGCAGAGCGCGCAGGACGTACTCGTCAGCGTCGAAGGTGGTCAGGACGATGACCTCGGGTGGGTCGGGTCGGGCGCGGAGTCGCTCGGTGGCGGCGAGGCCGTCGAGGGTGGGCATGCGGATGTCCATCAGCACCACGTCCGGGGCGTATGCGTCGACGGCGGCGGCTACTTCGCTTCCGTCGCCGGCCTCGCCCACCACGGCGATGTCCGGCGAGCCGCCGATGACCATGGTGAGGCCGGCCCGCACGAGCGGGTCGTCGTCGACGATGAGGACCCGCACCGGTGCGTTCACGTTGGGCTCCTTGTCCGTGCTCACGTGGGCCGGAGGCCGGTTCCGACCGCGATCAGAGGGTAGGCCACGGTAGCCAGGCCCTGAGCCGGAAGTCACCAGCGGGGGTGGGGCCGTGTTCGAGGCGTCCGCCGGCGAGGGCGGCCCGTTCGGTGAGCCCGATGAGGCCGATGCCGGCGCCGGGGATGCCGGCAGGGCTGGTCTCGGCCGGGTACGGGTTGCGGATCTCGACGGTTACGCCGTCGCCTGGGGCTGCCCGGACGGTGACGGCCACCTCGCCGTCGGGGGCGTGTTTGCGGGCGTTGGTCAGCCCTTCCTGCACGATCCGGTACGCGCTGCGCCCCACACCAGCCGGTACGGCGGAAAGCGGGTCGGTCTGCCAGTCGAGCCGTACCCGCATCCCGGCGCGCCGCGATTGGTCGACGAGGTCAGGGACGTCGGCCAGGGTGGGCTGCGGCCGTTCCGGCGTCTCGTCGGACCGGTCGACACCGGTGCGGAGGACGCCGATCACCTCCCGAAGGTCCTCCAGCGCCTGGTAGGCGCTGTCGCGGACTACCCCGGCGGCACGGGCGACCTCCTCGGGCGCGGCGTCGGGGCGTAGCTCCAGCGCCCCGGCGTGCAGGCTCAGCAGGGACAGGCGGTGGGCGAGCACGTCGTGCATCTCCCGGGCGATCCGGTTGCGTTCGCCCTGGCGGGCTTCGGCGACGCGCAGTTCCTGTTCGGCCTCGACCCGCCCAGCCCGCTCCCGCAGCGACTGGCGCCGAGCCCGTACAAACATGCCCCAGGCGAGCACCGCGAGCGCGAAGACGACGCCCAGCACGATCTGCGACCAGGGTCCGACCGGGACGTCCGGGCGGACCAGCAGCCTCACGAACGGTACGAGCGCGTACCCGGCCACGATCGGGGCGACCACCGCGAAGCGCCGGTGCACCGCGACGGTGAACAGCGCGACGAACGCCGCGCCCGCCGTCGACGTCGAATAGACGCCGACCAGACCCACGACCACGGCCAAGCCGACCGGCCAGCGCCGGCGCAGCCACACCCCCAGACTGCACAGGCCGCCGAGGACGAGGTCGACAGTGAGCGGGACTGGTGCGATGTGTTGCGCGAGGCCGTCGCCCAGGGCGAGCACCGTGAGGCCGACGGCCAGCAGGAAACACGCGGCGTCGACCACCCGGCCGCGGATCGTGCGCCCGGCCGGGCGTACCGGATCGTGGTCAGCATCGCTGGTCACGCCCGCCGGTAGCGGACTCCGATCCTGCGGGTCCGCCGGGACCATCATGATCAAAGGGTACGGCCGGGTCGGGCACCACGGCATCCGACCAAAGTCGATCCCGCGGTGTAGACCTTCGGCCCACCACCATCGACCTGGGCTCGTAGCGGCGTATCCGGCCGCTCCAGCAATCTGTTCCACATCACCGGAACGGACAGCCAAAGAAGACTCCGAAACCAATTCCGACCATTCCTGCGCCAACGAATGACGTGGTGTTGCACCGATCATCCGACCGCAACGAAGGAGTGAGAGATGAGATCACCGCATAACCCCGCCACCGCGCTGGAATCCCTGCACGTGCCCGTGAGCGCGGCAGCGGCAACGACGGGGCCTACCCCGACCCGAGCGCTCCGAGAGCGGGTCGTGGGCGCGACGGCGATCGCGTTGGCAGCGTCGGTGGCGATCCAGAACGCGGTGGTGATCTGGGCCGGAGCGCCAGACTACGGGGACCCGATCAAGGACGTGCTCGCCTTCCACGCGGAGCACCGGGTCGCGGTCGCGATCGCGGTCGGCCTGGAGGCGCTGAACCTGCCGCTGCTGCTCGGGTTCCTGACCGGTCTCCACGGGCTCGTCGAGCGCCGCGGGCGTGCGGGCGCAGACTGGTCGCGCCTCGCGGTGGCCGCAGGCGCGACCCTCTCGGCAGTCTTTGCGCTCTACGCCGTCCTGTGGAACGGTGTCGTGCTGTCCGCCGGCGAGCTCGCCGAGCCGAGCCCGGAGTTCGAGCTCGCCTGGCAATTGCATGCAGCAGCCTTCGCGTTGGCGCTGCCGGCGCTCGGCACCACATTCATCGGCGCTGCGCTGGCGGCGCATGCGAGCCAGCTGACGCCGCCGTGGCAGCGTCTGCTCGCAGTGGCCGGGGGAGGCCTGCTGCTCGCCGCCGGGGCGGCCAACCTCGCGATCGCGGACGGCTCACGGCTCCTCTTCGTGGGGATGCCCGGCTACGCCGCCTGGCTCGTGTGGCTGCTTGCGACCGGCGTACGGCTGGTGCGCGCTCGAACAGCTGACCGTCCTGACGACGCATCGACCTCCGACGAGGAGGGATGATGGGAACCGACATCGAGGCAGCTGCGGTCGCCGCAGCGCTTGGGGCGTTCGCCGGCCGTGCGCCGGGGGTGCGATTGCCGATGCCGCGCTCGAGTTCGAGGGGAGCGGCAGTGGGCGTTCTCGGTAGCAGCGGCGGGCCTCGCCGCCCTAGTACTCCAACGTCATTTGGTCTGTCTGCGCTGGTAGTGGGATCGGCGGGCTCGGGCTTGGGATGTTCGTCGCCAGATCGACCAGTGCAGGATGTGCGCTGGTGGGAGCGCCACGGCGAGGACGAAGGCGTTGAGGAGTCGGCGGATCTCGGCGACGGTCAACGCGATGATCTCCATGTCCGCGTCGGGCTGCTGCGCGATGGCGGCGAGGATGGTCAGGACGGCCGAGGGCGAGCATGGCCAGGGTGATGAAGCGGTGCCAGCCGGTCCAGCCGCGGACCTGGTAGTGGTCCAAGCCGACTTGGCCTTTGCCGGTCTGGAACAACTCCCCGATGCTCCAGCGGGAGCCGGCAACGGTCACGAGGGTGTGCAGCGGGACCGGTCGAGGCGCCCAGCAGAGGTAGAAGGCCAGCTCACCGGTGGTGCGGTTGCGGCGGATCAGCAGCCACCGATGCTCACCAGGGTGGGTGGCGGTGGTGATCCAGGCCCACAGGTAATCGCGGGGACCTTTCGCCCCTGGCCCGCAACTGTGCTGCTGCCACTCGGCGGTGGGGATCCGCTCGGCGAGGTCGTCGACGCGGATCAGGGTGCGGCCGTCGTTGATGTGCACGCGTCGGTCGCAACCGACCGCCAGGACGTAGCCGATCTGACGTTGTTCCAGGTCGCCGCGCAGGCCGGGGTCAGCGCCGTAGACCTCATCGCCGGTCACCCACCCGAAGGGGACACCAGCCTCGATCGCGGCGGTGATCATCTGCCGGGCCAGGGCCGGTTTCGTAGCGAACCCGATCTGCTCGGGGACGCCGGCGGCGGCCAGACGCTCGGGCTGGGCGCACCAGGTTCCCTCGGGTAGGTAGAGCCGTCGGTCGATCAAAGCCCGCCCGTGCGGGGTGACGTAGGCCAGGAACACCCCGACCTGGCTGTTCTCCACACGGCCGGCGGTGCCGGTGTACTGCCGCTGCACCCCGACCGAGCACACACCCTTCTTCAGGAACCCGGTCTCGTCGCAGGCCAGCACCGCGTCAGGGTGCCCGAGCTGCTCCACCAGCCAGGAACGCACGTCATCACGGACGGCGTCGGCGTCCCACACCGCCGTACGCAGCAGCCGCTGCATCGCCTGCGGATCAGCGTGACCCGCCCGCTCCGCGAGCGACCAGCAGGTCTTGCGTTCCACACCCGACAGCAGCCCTTCCACGAACTGCCCGGCGGTCCGACGGGGCTCCGCCCGCACGAACCGGACAGCGACACGCGTCACCGCTGAACCGCCCCGGATCTTGTAGAGACTTCCCCGCTTGGGAAGGATCGAGAGATGGCAGGAACGAAGCCGTATCCGCAGGAGTTGCGGGAGCGGGCGGTGCGGATGGTCGCGGAGGTGCGGCCGAACTACGAGTCGGACTGGGCGGCGATCACGGCGGTGGCGGCCCGGCTGGGGATCGGCACGGCCGAGACGTTGCGCAAGTGGGTCCGTCAGGCACAGGTCGACGACGGGCAGCGGCCGGGGGTGACGTCGGAGGAGTCGGCGGAGCTGAGGCGGCTGCGGCGGGAGAACGCCGAGTTGCGGCGGGCGAATGAGATCTTGAAGGCCGCGTCGGCTTTCTTCGCGGCCGAGCTCGACCGGCCTACGACACGCTCGTGAGTTTCGTCGACGGGCATCGGGACCGCTTCGGTGGAGTCGAGCCGATCTGCCGCGTGCTGCGTCAGCACGGGCTGCAGATCACCCCGAGCGGCTACTGGGCGGCCAAGAAGCGTCCGCCTTCCAGGCGGCAGGTGCGCGATGCGCAGCTGACGGAAGTCATCGGCCAGATTCACTCGGCGAACTACGGCGTCTACGGAGCCCGCAAGATCTGGCATGAACTGCGCCGCCAAGGGCATCCGACGGCCCGGTGCACGGTCGAGCGGTTGATGCGTGACGCCGGCCTGGCCGGTGTCGTGCGGGGGAAGAAGATCCGCACCACGGTCGCCGATCCTGGGCATGAACGGGCCGTTGACCTGCTCAACCGGGACTTCACCGCCGCCCGGCCGAACCGGTGCTGGGTCGCGGACTTCACCCACGTCGCGGCCTGGTCCGGCGTCGTCTACGTCGCGTTCGTCGTCGACGTCTACTCCAGGGCGATCGTGGGTTGGTCCGCGGCGACGAACAAACGCACCCCGCTGGTCCTCGCCGCCTTGGACATGGGGCTGTGGCGCCGTGACCGCGCCGGCCAGCCGGTCGGGCCGGGCCTGGTGCATCACAGCGATGCGGGCAGTACACGTCGTTCCGGTTCACCACCCACCTGCTCGACGCCGGTATCGACGCCTCGATCGGCAGCGTCGGCGATGCCCTGGACAACGCGTTGATGGAGTCCACCATCGGCCTCTACAAGACCGAGCTGATCAAACCCCGGGGACCGTGGCGCAGCCTCGCCCAGGTCGAACTGGCCACCGCCGAGTGGGTCGACTGGTACAACAACCAGCGCCTGCACTCCGCCATCGGGCACCTCCCACCCACCGAATACGAATCGATGTTCTACGCTCAAACCCAGCCCCGCGAGGTGGTTGGAGCCAACAGCTGAGGTCTCCACAGAACCCGGGGCGGTTCACCACCTCGTCCAGGATGACCCGCCACCCGGCGGGGATGCTCCTATGTTCTGTCAAGCGGGCCGAGAGGGCTTGCGAGGCGAGGAGCGGCGGCACCCAGCAGCGCCCGGTAGACCTCTCGGGCAACGTGTCGCTTGAGGCAGCGGACGATCTCTTTCCTGGTTAGTCCTTCGGCTGTTCGTCGGGCGACGTAGGCGTGGGTTCGGGGATCTTGCCGCAGCCTGGTCAGCACGATCGTGTAGAGGGCGTTGTTGGCGGCGCGGTCACCGCCTCGGCTGAGCCGGTGGCGGCGGGTCCGGCCGCTGCTGGCGGGAAGCGGGGCGACACCGCACAGGTGCGCGAACGAGGCCTCCGACCTAAGCCGGTCGGGGTTGTCGCCCGCGGTTGCCAGCAGCTGACCGGCGACCTCCGGCCCTACTCCTTGCAGCGCCAACAGCTGGGGTGCAGTGGCCTTGACCAGTGGATGGATCTCGGCATCGAGTTCGGCGATCTCGTCGGTGAGCTGTTGATAGCGACGGGCCAGACGCCGAAGCGCGGCCTTGGTGGCCGCAAGGGCCGGGTTGGCCAAGACGGACAGCTGGGCGCCCGTGGCGCCTGGACGCAGTTGGGCGCAGAGGCGGACCAGAGCGACCAGCGACAGGCCGGCCAGACGTTCCCTCAGGTCCTCGGGGGCCGTGATGATCAGCGCCTTGAGCTGGTTGACGGTCTGGGTGCGGGCCATGACCGCGCCGCGGCGAGCAACTCTCAGTACCCGGATGGCCTCGACCGCACCCGCGCGTGACTTCGGTAGGCCAGTCGCGGATCCGTTGAGAACGGCACGAGCAGCGGCGTAGGCGTCAAGCGGATCTGATTTGCCCGCCATCCGGCGCGCGCTGCGATCGGGCCGATTCACCTCGATGACGACCACGCCCGCGTCGTGCAGGTAGCGGGCCAGGCCGGCTCCATACGACCCGGTGCCCTCGACGCCGGCGCGCACGATTCCCCCATGTCGCTGGGCCCACGCCAGCAGACCGCGATAGCCAGCCGGTGTGGCAGAGAACTCGGCGTCGCCCAAGTGGCGCCCGAGATGGTCAACGACGGCGGCGTGATGAGTTTCGCCATGCGTGTCCACGCCGAGCACGACGCAGCCGACGGGAACATTGAACTCGTCCGTGGTGGTTGCCATGCTGCTGCTGTCGGTCCTTCCGCTCGCACCGGATCGGGTCGGCACGAGCCCGGCCGGGGCGACGGACAAGACAGTGATGGGCGCCTCTCGCACAGGCTCCTATGAGGTCACAGCCTCGGCCGGTCTCGTGGCATCACCACCGGAACCAGGCCGACAGATCCCTTGCAAGGACAGCCCACGACGGGCGTCGGTCTACGCTTGAGTCAGACCCGGTCCCGATGGCGACGGGTCCCATACTCACTGTCTACGCTGTGACACGCGGCCACCGCACGATCTTCGGTTGTCCTCACAAACCATCGATGATCAACGCGGTGGCCGTCTTCATGCCCACGCCACGCCCAACGCCGAACCCAAGTGACGTTGGAGTACTAGGGTCAGATGGATATGCCGCCGTCGACAGGCAGGACGATGCCGGTGATGTAGGACGCGCTTTCAGAGGCCAAAAACGCTACGGCGTCGGCCATCTCGTCGGGGTGGGCGAACCGTCCGAGGGGAATCGCGGCTGCCAGCTCGGCTTTCCTGGCGTCGGGGATCGAGGCGACCATCCGGGTCTCGGCGTTGGGGGAGATCGCGTTGACGGTCACGCCGAACCGGGCCAGCTCCTTGGCGGTCGTCTTGGTGAAGCCGATGATCCCTGCCTTGGCGGCGGCGTAGTTCGACTGGCCGATGTTCCCGCGCAGGCCGGTGTACGAGGTCACGTTGATGACGCGTCCCCGGTTCTGGGCCCTGAACGAGGGTGTACAGGCCCGCGTGAACCGGAACGTTCCCCCGAGATGCACTGCGAGCACCGCGTCCCAGTCCGCGTCGCTGAGCTTCCAGACGACTTGGTCGCGCAGGATGCCGGCATTGTTGACCAGGACGTCGATTCGGCCGCAGCTTTCGAGGACCTGGGCGACAACCGCCTCCACGTCGGCGGTACGGGAGACATCCGCGGTCACCGGCACTCCGCCGATGTCCGCCGCAGCATTCTCCAGCTCATCGCTGTCGAAGTCGACCATGAACACCTGCGCGCCGGCCGAGGCGAACCTGGTCGCGATGGACAGTCCCACCCCGCGGGCGGCGCCAGTGACAATGACGGACGCCCCGTCGAAGTCGTACGTGGTCGAAGCCTTCATCAGGATGCCACCTCAAACAGTCCCGCTGCTCCCATGCCGCCACCGACGAGCGCGTGTGCGGCGAGGTGCTGCCCCTGGGCGTCGTTGAAGGCTCCCCGGTACGCCTTGCCGATTGGGGTTCGCGCGGTCGCGACGATGGAAGCCTCACGCATTTGTCTTCTCCCGGTAGCCGGGGCTGATGTTTTCGAGAGCGGCCTTGATCTGGACCGCCAGATACTTCGAGTATCCGCGGCAGGCGGCGAGGCTGCCGGCGTTGAACCAGAGGCCGCGTTGTGCCGTGGAGCGCCACATGTTGCGCATCTCGCCGCCGTCGTCCACCCCCCAGATCGGCCCCACCTTGTCGGCCACCGTGTCGCCAAAGAAGACCCGGACCTCCTCCTGCTGATTGCGGTAACCGGTGGCTAGCACCACGAGGTCGAACTCTTGGACGGTCCCGTCGACCAACTCAATCCCCTCAGAGGTGAACGAGGCGATCCGGTCCGCCTGCAGCAGGCCGATCTCGCCGTCGGCGATCAGCTCCGAGCAGCCGACGTTGATGTAATAGCCACCACCGCGGCGGTTGTACTTCAGGTGGAAGCCGGTACCGTCCTCGCCGATGTCCGTCCGGAATCCGACGGCGTGCAGGCGGTCCAGGAGTTCCTTGTCAGCATCGAGCATCCGCTGGGCGAGGATCTGGTTGGCCTTGATCAGGGTCGGGTACGAGTTCGCCGCCGCGATGAGATCGACGTCTTCGGTGGGAAAGCCCTCCGAGTAGAGGGCGTAGACCATGATCCCGCTGGGTTCGAGGCTCACCACTGTCGTGGGCTGCCGCTGCACGATGACCGCCTCGGAGCCGAGGGCGTGCAGGTCTTGCGCCACATCGTGTCCGCTCGTCCCCGTCCCGATGACAAGGGCCTTCCGGTTGCGAAACTGCGTTCCGGACGTGTACTCGGTGGAGTGGAGAACATCGCCGCGGAAATCGCCGAGTCCGGGAAGACGCGGACGGTTGGGCACGCCGCTCACGCCGCCGGTCGCGATGACGACGTGCCGGGGTCTGAGGACGCGTTCGGCGCCGTCGCGCCGAAGGGTGACCGTCCAGATCTGCTCGTCCTCGTCGTAGGCGCCGCCGACGAACTCGGTCGAGGTCCAGACGTTCAGTTCCATGATGTCGGCGTAGTGCTCGAACCAGTTGCCCAGCTTGTCCTTCGGGATATACGTGGGCCAGGTGTCGGGGAAGGGCAGGTATGGCAGGCTCGCCACCCAGGACTCGTTGTGCAGGGTGAGCGAGTGGTAGCGCTTGCGCCAGACGTCCCCCACGCGTTCGTGCTTGTCCACGATCAGGGCGTCGACACCGATGGTGCGCAGCCGGGCCGCGATCGACAGGCCCGCCTGACCTGCGCCGACGATCAACACGTCGGGGGAGCGGTCGTCGTAGCGCTGCTCCTCCTGGCGGAGGTCGAGCCAGTTCTTCCCGCCGAATGTCCGCGAGTACGCCGTTCCGTGTGGCCGGTTGGCGCCCCTGCGCTCCTCGAAGCCGGTCAGCTCCTGCAAGGTCGTCAACAAGGTTCGGGCCCGCAGCGGCCGTCCTGTCTCTACGTCGAGCCGGAGGATGCCGGTGCCGTGGCCGAACGCCGTCTCGAAGGTGAAGAAGCCCTCGACGACGTCGTCGCCGGCGCGGACGACGACCCGGGGTGGTGTACGTCCGTGAGCCGGGGCGAAGGCGTGCGCCTTCACGTCGCCGTTGCGTGCGACGAGGTCGGCGGCAGCCTCTCGGCCGCCAAGCGTGGTCCGGACGTCCCAGGTGAACGAGACGAGATCACGCCAGTCGGCCTCCGGCATGAAGAGATCGGCCAGCCGGTCCAGGTCCTCTGCGTCCAAAGCGGCCTCGAAGTTCTGGAGCCACTCGGTGACGACTCGGAGGCACTCTGGTGTGGACATGTCGGAGCGGGTCATCAGCCCTCCCGGGAGCCATCATGGTAACCTCGAACACACTAATCCGAACATGGCGCCAGAGTCAACTTCGTGATGCTACGCTGCACTCCGAAAAGGCGTCGATCGATCTTGGAGGCTGTCGTGCCAACGACGGAGCACGCCTCTCCGGTGACCGTGCGGGGCCGGCGGACGATGACCAAGCTGGTCGAGGCGGCCGCAGTGGTCTTTGCCCGCAAGGGCTTTCTGGACACCAAGATCACTGACATTACGACAGAGGCCGGTGTCGCCAACGGGAGCTTCTACACCTACTTCGAGTCGAAGGAAGCGATCTTCCGCGCGGTCATCGACGAGGTGAACGAGCGGATGTTCACGAAGTCGCGGGTGCCCGCCGGCGCCGGTTGTAGCCCATACCAACGCATCGAGCACGCCACACGGGCATACGTCCGGGCCTTCCGCGAGGAGGCCGGCCTGTTGATGATCCTGGAGCAGGTGGCGACCTTCAGTCCCGCCTTCCGGGAGATGCGTCGGGAAACGCGGAGGTTCTTCCGCTCACGTACCGAGCGCGGCATCCGCCGCTTCCAGGAGGCGGGCCTGGTCTCGCCGAGTTTGCCGCCGGACTACACCGCGGCCGCGCTCATCTCGATGGTCAGTAACTTCTGTTATATGTGGCTGGTCCTGGACGAGGACTACGACGAGGAGACGGCCATCCTGACGCTGAGCCGGCTCTGGGCCCAGGCGCTGGGTATCGAGGTCGAACCGCGGACCGGGTCCGAGGCCTCCTAGGCGTTCCGTCCGCAGAGGTGGGAAGGACTTCCACGGGGCGGCTGTCCGGCAGCTCTACAGCCGACTGCGTGAGATCCTGCGCCCATCAAGATTCGACCACGTCGACACATTCGCGCGTGCACCACCCGCCTGGCGGCTCAACCGAGAACCCGGGCGGGATTGGTCACGAGCATCGTATGGATCTGCTCGGGCGTCACGCCACGCTCAAGCAGGGCGGGCAGGACGTCCTGGTGGAGATGGTTGTAGTGCCAGTTCGGTAGCAGGCGGGCCTTGTCGGCGACGTCAAAGTTGTGTGTAAAGCACGAGGCGTCGTGCGACAGCACCATGCGGTCCGCGTAGCCCCACGCACAGAGGTCAGCGACGGTTTGTACCCGTGCCTCGAAAGGCAACATCAGATCCAGGCCGAAGCGGTCCATGCCGATAAAGGATCCGGCGTCCATCAGTGAGCGTAGGTAGTCAAGGTCGGTCGTGTCGCCGCAGTGACCGATCACCACGCGTTCGAGATCCACTCCTTCCCTGCGAAAGACGCGCTGCTGATCGGTTCCCCGCCGAGTGCCGGCATGGGTGTGGGTGGAGATGGGTGCCCCGGTCTCGCGGTGCGCCATCGCCGCCGCCCGGAGCACACGTTCGACTCCCGGCGTGAGGCCCCCCTGGTCGGTGGCGCACTTGATGATGCCCGCGCGGATGCCGGTCTCGGCGATCCCGGTCGTGAGGTCCTTGATGAAGAACTCGGTCAACAGCTCCGGGCCGTCGATCAGCTTCCCGGGGCCCCGGAACTTGAAGAACATCGGGACGTCGTCGTAGGTGTAGAGGCCGGTGGCGACCACGATGTTCATCCGGACCTGCCGGGCGACTTCGGCGACTCGCCCCACGTCACGGCCCAGTCCGATCACGGTGAGGTCGACGATGGTCCGGATGCCGTGGTCGTAGGCGCTTTCCAGCTTCTGGACAGCGTCGGCCCGGCGGACCGACTCGTCCCAGCGGCCGGGGTAGTTGCGCTCGACCTCGGTGTCGAGCACGAAGACGTGTTCGTGCATCAGCGTCTGGCCGAGTTCTTTGGGGTCAACGGGGCCGCGAACGGTGGGAACGGTGCTCATGCTTTGCGCTCCTGTGGGCTGGGTGAGGCGAAGGTGGGAAGGACGTTGGAGCCGAGTTCCGCGATGGTTCGCTCCAGTCCGTTTTCGGCGATGGTCTGCGCGGGCAGTACGACTCGGTCGACGCCGAGATCCTGCATGAACCGGAGGATCTCGTGATCCCCGAGCTGGCTTGGGTCCTTCGTCCAACGCGCAGTGATCTCCAGCCTGCCCACGCGTCCGGACGCCTCGAACTCCTTGCGGGCACAGGCGACCAGCGACGCCACCGCCTCGCGGTCGTAGCCGCCCGGGAAGAACCCGTCGCCGGTCCGGCCGGCCCGCCGCGCAGCCACGGTGCTTGCCCCTCCAATATGGATCGGCACCGAGGCCCGGTGCGGTGAGGGTTCGCTGTGCACTGGGTCGAAGGAGAAGACCTTTCCCCGGTACGTGCGGGGGCCCGGACGCCAGAGCTCACGCATCACGGCGATCGCCTCATCCATCGCCGATCCTCGCCGGTCGAAGCTGACGCCGAGGGCCTCGAACTCCTCCCGGAGCCAGCCCGCCCCGACGCCGATCTCAATGCGACCGCCGCTGAGGCGGTCCAGGGTCGCGATCTCCTTCGCCGTGATCAACGGGTTCCGTTGCGGGACGATCATGATCCCGGTGCCGAGACGGAGCCGGGTGGTCGCGGCCGCGACGAACGCCATCCAGATCAGGGGGTCCGCGAGCGGCAGGTCGTGCGGGAACCAGAAGCGCCCGTCCGGTGTCTCGGGGTAACGAGGTTCGTAGACCTGCGGGATGACCACGTGCTCGACGGTCCAGAGCGATTCGAAACCGGCCTGTTCGGCCAAGCGGGCCAGGTCATGTGCGCGGTCGGGCTCGGCGAACTCGCCGACGTTGCAATGGCTGATGCCGAATCTCATGGCTTCGCTCCAGACCTCGACTGCGCTGTGGCGAGGACTTGACTCCGACGCCAAGTTCAACTTAGCTGTGAGCACTACCACACTGTCAAGGCTTCGGCGCCAGCAGAAGGAGGAGGCATGCCAGTTTCGCTCGGACGACCGCGCGACCTCGACGGACCGCATGCGGGCATGGATGCGCTCTTCCACCCGCGGGCGGTGGCGGTCCTGGGCGCCTCAGGTCGCGAGGCGAACCCGTTCGCTCGCCCCCTGCACTACCTGGCGCAGTTCGGATTCGCCGGCGACCTTTACCCCGTCAACCCCGGGTACGCCGAGCTGGCCGGCATGCGCTGCTACCCATCACTCGCAGCATTGCCCGGCCCGGTCGATCTGGTGCTGATGCTGATTCCGGCGGCACGGGTGCTGGAGGAACTGCCCGCGGTCGCGGCGGCCGGTGCGCGCGCCGCCGTCGTCTTCGCCTCCGGCTTCGGGGAAATGCAGGAGGGCCAGGCGCTGCAGGAACAGCTCCGGGACACCGCACGCAGGCTGGGCGTCCGACTGCTCGGGCCCAACTGCCAGGGCGTGATCCACACGGGCGAAGGGATGTTCGGAACGTTCACCGCCGCCCTGGAGTCCGGCCCGGTCGCCACCGGAGGGCTGGCCTACGTCGGCCAGAGCGGCGCGGTCGGCGGATCGATCCTCAGCTTGGCTCGCGAGCGCGGCCTCGGTATCGCCGCCTGGGCGAGCACGGGCAACCAGGCCGACCTGACGGCCGTCGAACTCGCCCGCTACCTGGTGGAGGAGGACGAGACCCGCGTCCTTGCCCTGTACCTCGAGACGGCCGTAAACGACCACGACTTCCGCGATCTCGCCCGGCGGGTCGTCCAGCTGGAGAAGAAGCTGGTCGTCCTGCGCTCCGCGGTCAGCCCCGCCGGCGCTCGCGCCGCTGCCTCGCACACGGGCGCGATCGTCGGCGACGACGCTGGCTACCGGGTGACCGTCCGCGAGTTCGGGGTGATCGAGGCCGAGGACATCGACGACTTCGTGGCGCTCGCGCACGGCCTGACGATCTCTCCGCCGATCGCCGGCGAGCGGATCGCGGTCGTCACCACGTCGGGCGGCGCCGGTAGCCTCGCCGCCGACCAGCTCTCAGCTGTCGGCTTCTCGGTCGATAACCTCCCCGAGCAGACCCGGGCCGAGCTACGCACCGTGGTGCCCGGCTTCGGCGCCGTGGACAACCCCGTCGACGTCACAGCCCAGATCTTTCGCGACAGCGACCCCTCAGCCTTTGTGGGCGTCTGCGACCGCGTCTACCGCGCGGACGGGATCGACGCCGTGATGATCACCCTCACCCTGGTCACCGGGAAGTTGGCCACCCGCATGGCCGAGTCGTTCGTGGCGACCTGGCGCGACCTGGCCAAGCCTGTCCTCGTGGTCTGGATGGCGGGCCGCGAGCAGACTGCCGAGGCACGCGACGTCCTGCGGGACGCGGGCTGGCCGGTCTTCGACTCGACCCGCCAGGCGGCCCGTGTGCTGGCCGCGCTCCGGAACCCCAAGGTGGTGGAGGAGGACCTCGACCCGACGACCTTCCCGGTCAACGACGTCCGGCACACGGTCGCGGGGTTCGGTGCGACGGTCACCGAGTCCGAGGGGGAGATCCTGCTCGGGCTCGCCGGGGTGGCCCGGCCCGGCTCGATCCTGGTGCGTTCGGTGGACCAGGCGGAAGCGCTGGCCGCCCAGGTCACCGGGTCGAGAGTCCTGAAGATCCAGGCGAGCAGGGTGCTGCACAAGTCCGAGCGCGGCGGCGTGCGGTTGGGTGTCCCTGCGGGACAACTCGTGCGGACCTACCGCGAGCTGATGGCGTCCTTCGAGGCCGAGCAGCCCGCGGGGGTATTGGTCCAGGAGACGGCGCCGGCGGGCGTCGAGTTGATTGTGGGCGTGACGCGCCCGACCGGCGGCCTGCCGATCGTCACCGTGGGCCTGGGCGGATACGCCACCGAGATCTACCGGGACGCGGTCTCGGCATTCGCGCCGGTGTCCCCACAGCGGGCCGAGCAAATGGTGCGTTCGCTGACCGCGGCCCCGTTGTTGACAGGTTTCCGCGGTAGCCCCCCAGTGGATCTGTCCGGTGCCGCGCAGGCCATCTCCAGGATCAGTCTCCTGGCGGTCGCAATCGGTGAGCGCCTGAGCGAGCTGGAGGTAAACCCGCTGCGAGTGACCCCCGACGGCCGGGCAATTGCCCTGGACTTCCTCCTGCTCCAACGGCCGGCAGCGATGCAGGTTCCATCCGAAGATCCTGAAGGAGAAGCCCGATGACCCCCTCGGTCACCCTGGAGCGGCACGGCAACGTGGCGCTCGTGACCATCTCCAACCCGGCGATCAAGAACGCGCTGACCATGGACATGGCCCGGCAGTTGGCGGATTGCTGCGAGCGGATCGACGGCGACGAGACCATCGGAGCGGTGGTGATCCGCGGCGACGCCGGGACCTTCTGCTCGGGTGCGGACACGAACTCGTGGCGAGACTCCTACGCCGAGGACGCCCTTAGCGACCGCGCGTACGCCGAGACGGACCAGATGTACGGCTCGTTCGTCCGGGTGGGAGAGCTTCGGGTGCCGACGATCGCGGCAGTGCGCGGGGCCGCCGTCGGGGCGGGGCTCAACCTGGCGCTTGCCACTGACCTGCGGATCGTCTCCCGCAGCGCGCGGCTGCTGGCCGGCTTCCTGCGCGCCGGCATCCACCCGGGGGGTGGCTTCTTCACGATCCTGAGCAGGCTGGCCGGGCGTGAGGCTGCGGCCGCGATGGGGTTGTTCAGCGACGAGATCGACGGCGACCGGGCGCGCGAACTCGGCATGGCCTGGCGATCGGTGCCAGACGACGAGGTGGAGTCCACGGCGCTGGAACTGGCCGGGCGGGTCGCGGCCGACCCGCTGCTGGCCCCTCGGGTCGCGCGCTCGTTCCGGCTCGAGACCTCGGATCAGCGGCTTCCCTGGCCGGTCGCCCTAGAGCTAGAGCGCGGGGTCCAGCTGTGGACGCAGAACCGTCGCCTCAAGCGGCTGACGGCCGCCGACCGCGCCGAGGAGGGCCAGCTGTGATCGATTTCGAGGCGTCCCAGTTGACCGGGGCGGAGATCGCGCTCCGCGACGAAGTACGCGAGTTCATGGCCGCAGCACGGCGCGACAACCGCTTCTCAGTCGGCTTGGGCATCAACGCGGAGGCGAACATCGAGTTCAGCCGCGAGATCGCCCGCCGAGGCTGGGTCGGAATGGTCGTGCCCAAGGAGTACGGCGGCCCGGGACGCAGCGCGGTCGACCGCTTCGTGGTGGCGGAGGAGATGCTGGCCGCCGGAGCCCCGATCAGCGCCCACTGGGTCGGCGACAGGCAGACCGCCCAGATCATCCTGCGCTTCGGCACCGAGGAGCAGAAAAGGCGCTTCCTCCCGGCGATCGTCAAGGGGGAGGTCTGGTTCTGCCTGGGTATGAGCGAACCCGGCAGTGGCTCGGACCTTGCGTCCGTGCGCACCCGGGCCACCCGAACGGCGGGCGGCTGGCTGCTGACCGGGCAGAAGGTATGGACCTCGGGCGCACACTACGCGGACTTCGCAGTGACCCTCTGCCGGACGTCCGCCGAGGGAAAGCACGCCGGACTCAGTCAACTGATCGTCGATCTGCGCGCCGACGGCGTCACCATCCGCCCGATCCGCCTGCTCAACGGCTTCCACCACTTCAACGAGGTCTACTTCGACGACGTCTTCGTTCCCGACAACATGGTGCTGGGCGAGGTCGGCGACGGGTGGCACCAGGTCACGTCCGAGCTGGCGCACGAACGCTCAGGCCCTGATCGGTTCATGTCGGTCGTCCCGGTCCTGGAACTGGTCTACACGGCGCTGGCCGAGACAAGCACGTCGGTGGAGACGGAGCATCTCATCGGTCTGGTCACCGCGCGCTACTGGACCCTGCGCAACCTCTCACTGTCCATCGCCCGCGCCCTCGACCGGGGTGAGACCCCAGCCGTCGAGGCGGCCCTCGTGAAGGACATCAGCACGCAGTTCGAGAACGAGGTCGTCGAGATCCTACGCGAACTCGTGGCGGACGAGCTGGATCCCTCCGCCGGGGGGCTGCGGTCCCTGCTGGCGGACGCCGTGGTGACGGCCCCGACCTTCACGCTGCGCGGCGGCACCAACGAGGTCCTCCGCACCGTCATCGCCAAGCATCTGACCCGCACGTCGAGGAGCAACTGATGTCGGAGACGTCCGAGATGCTCGAGCAGGCACTCGCCTCCATCTTCACCCGCTCCGGCTCGGGTCCGGCGCAGCGTGGAGCGACCTGGCCGGATGACGTCTGGTCCGCCGTGGAGGCCGGCGGGTTCACCTACTTCGACCTCGACGACGGCGACATCGGGCTGGAGGAGATCGTCGGTCTCGCAATCTGCGTCGGCCGGCACGCCGTCCCGATCCCCCTGGTCGAGACCACCGGCCTGGTGTCCTGGCTGCTCGCCCGATCCGCCCTCGACCGCCCCGAGGGCCTGACCCTCAGCGCCGTCGCGCATCCGCTGGACGACCTCCGGGCGGAGCCGCTGCCCGGCGGCGACGTCGAGATTTCCGGGACGCTCCATCGAGTCCCGTGGGGGCGCAGGGCGAACCATCTGGTGGCGGTCGCGGATATCCGGGGCACCGCCCGCACGGTTCTCCTGCCGCGCCCGGCCGAGGTCCGGACCGGGGAGAATCTCGCAGGGGAGCCGCGCGACACCGTCCTGTTCGACCGGGTGCGAGTACCCTCCGCGGCGATCGCGGAGTCTGCGGGGCCGACGCCCACGGAGTTGCGCGCCCGCGGAGTCCTGCTGCGCGCCGCCTCTGCCGCCGGTGCCATGGAACGAGTCCTCGCCATGGTGCTGGCCTACGCCGACACGCGCGAGCAGTTCGGCAAGCCGATCCGGACCTTCCAGGCGGTGCAGCACCACATGGTCGACGTGGCCGAGGCTGCGGCCGGAGCGATGCTCGCGGTCAGGGCCGCCGTGTTGGCCGATCCCGGTCAACGACTGCTGGCCGCCGCATCCGCTGGCGTGACCGTTAAGGAGGACACGCGCAGGTTGAACCGGTCGGCTCACCAGGTGCTCGGCGCGATCGGCGTCACCGATGAGCACGAGCTTCCGGCCTTCACCACGCGGCTGTGGAGCTGGCAGGGGGAGTTCGGCAGCAGCCGAGACTGGTCGATCTTCATCGGCCGTGCGGCGCTGAACAAGAGCCTGCCGAGCCTCTGGAGCCTGATCTCCTCGACAAAGGAAACCGAGGTCGGGTGTTCCCTCGGGGAGGCGGTCCCGTGGTAGACATCGCGCCCGATCTCCTGGTCGACGTAAGCGCGGACGGCGTCGCCGTCGTCCGGCTGAACCGTCCCGGCCACCTCAACGCCCTGAGTCGCGGCCTGCTGAGCAACATCACGACGGTCTTCACCGAACTCGACCGGCGTCGCGACGTCCGGGCGGTCGTGCTGCGCGGCGCCGGTGGACGGGCGTTCTCGGTCGGGGCCGACCTGAAGGAGATGCACGCCCGGGACGCGGCCGAGGACCCGCCGTACGAGCCGATGCGCGAGGCCACCCGCAACCCGTACGAAACGGTGTTGGAGTGCCGCAAGCCAACCATCGCAGCACTGGAGGGATGGGTCGTCGGCGGCGGATTCGAGCTTGCGATGGCGTGCGACCTCCGGGTCGCCACGGACACCGCGCGGTTCCTGATGCCCGAGTCCAAGGTGGGCCTCGGCGCCAACTTCGGCAGCCAGATGCTCCCGCGGCTGGTACCCGCCGGCTTCGCCTTCGAGGTGCTTTACCTCGCCGAGCCGTTCGACGCAGCAACCGGTTTTCGCATGGGGTTGCTCAACCGGGTCACGCCGCCAGAGCAGCTCGACGCGACGGTGGACGCCCTGGTAGCGACCCTCGTGAGCAGGGCACCAGTCACCCTGCAGCGGTACAAGGCGATGGTGCACCTCGGGTCGTCCCTACCGATCGCCACCGCCCTACGCCTCGATCCCGGTCCCAGCCCCTACCTGAGCGAGGACCGTGCGGAGGGTACTGCGGCCTTCCGCCAGAAGCGAACTCCGCAATGGTCCGGCCGCTGAGTCCGGACCGCCCCCACCACCCCCGTCCCCACTGTTTCGAAGGGAACAGCAATGAAGCCACTCCAACGGCTTAGCACCATACGTCGCTCCATCGCCGTGGCTCTGGCCGCCAGCCTCGTCCTCACCGCATGCGGAGGCGGTTCCTCGGGCGGCAGCGAGGGCGGCGAAATCAAGGTCGGCGTGATCGCCGCACTGACCGGCATCGCCGCACCCTACGGCGTACAGAGCGTGAACTCCTTCCAGATGGGCATCGCCGACCTCAACGCGGCCGGTGGTATCAACGGACGCAAGCTCACGGTGGAGGTGCTCGACAACCGTTCGAAGCCGGAGGAGGTCCCCGCCCTGATGCGCCGGCTCGCGTCAGGCGGTGCGAACGTCATCGTCGGCGCATCGTCCAGCCCGGTCACCATCACCGCAGCCCAGACCGCCGACCAGTTGAAGGTGCCCCTGATCGTGCCCATGGAGGCGGCCGACAGCATCATCGGCGCCGGGCGCAAGTACGTCTTCAAACTGGCCCCCTCGATCCTCGCTGACAACGGCTGGGCAGCACAGTCGATCCGCGCCGTGATGGAGGCCGCGGAGAAGAAGGGCGAGACGCCGAAGACGGCGATGTTGATCTACGCCAGTGCCGGGGCCATGCCCGACGCGGAGAAGGCGTGGGCCCGCACCCTGCAGAAGGAGTTCCCGGGCGTGAAGGTAGTCGACTCCATCTCCTACGACGAGGCGACGACGACGGACTTCGCCCCGCTGGTCAGCCAAGCGAAGAACGCGAATCCCGACATCCTGCTGTTCGGCGGCAACCCGCAGGGCGCGTTCCTCTTCTACCCGGCGCTCGCCCGTTCGGGCTGGAAGCCCAAGGCGACGGTCGGTGTGCTGGGCGGGAACACCAACGCGCAGTTCATCCCGACGGTGGGTGCGATCGCCGATGGGGACATCGCGGGCAACTACTGGACCTCGCTGCTCAAGTCGGCAGACGGCGCCAAGCACACCCCGCAGGGCTACGCAGACGCGTACAAGGCCAAGTACAAGGGACAGACGCCCGACGGCGTCGGCGCCTACTACTACGCATCGGTCGGGGTGCTGGCGGACGCCCTCTCCTCGGCGACCAACCCGGACGACAAGGAGTCGATCACCTCGGCCCTTCGGTCCGTGGACATCACCGGCATCAACGGCGACAAGAACGGGCTCTGGATCATTAGCCACGGCGTGAAGTTCGACGCCAAGGGCACGAACGAGCGGGCGACCGGTCTGGTCACCCAGATCCAGGACGGCAAGTACGTCCCGGTGCACCCGGCGGCTGCGGCCGCGAGCTCGATCGTCTACCCGAGGCCGTAGGCGGATCGGGGACCATGATGGAGACGGCCCTGTCGGTCGAAGGATTCAGTGTCTGGCGCGGACGGTCGGAGATCGTGCGATCCGTCGATCTCGAGGTCGGTCAAGGCGAACTCGTCTGCCTGCTCGGCTCCAACGGCGCAGGCAAGACCACGCTCACCGAGGGACTGCTCGGTGTCATCCCCGCCCGTGCCAGGAAGCTGGAGTTCCACGGTCGTGCTATTGCCGGTCTGCGGCCTTGGCACCGGGTGCGGGCGGGAATCGTCCTAGTCCCGCAGGAACGGTCGCTGTTCGCGGGAATGACCGTTGAGGAGAACCTCCTGGTCGGTGCGAGACCGAGGTCCCAAGCGGGCCCCTTCGACCTGGCGGCCATGTACGAACTCTTTCCGCGATTGAAGGATCGGGCCGGTCAGCTCGCGGGAACCCTGAGCGGTGGCGAGCGCAGCATGCTCGCCATCGCCCGGGGGCTCATGCTCCAGCCGCGAACCCTGGTCCTCGACGAGCCCTCGCTCGGCCTGGCACCGGTCATCGTGCAGACCATCATGCGGACAATTAGCGACATCAACGCCGCCGGCGTCTCGATCCTGCTCATCGAGCAGAACGTCCACCAGGCGTTGCGGCTGGCCTCCCGTGGCTATGTGCTTGATGGCGGAAAGATCATCGCGGCTGGCACCGCGGAGTCGCTGCTCGCCTCCAGCCTAGTGGAGAGCGGATACCTCGGATCCACGACCAGCACACGAGAGGAGAGGTAGGTGATGACCCTTCTCCAGATCGCCACCACCGGGGTGCTTCAGGGACTGATCTACGCCCTGATCGGACTCGGTCTCTACCTGATTTTCAACGTCATGCGGGTGGTGAACTTCGCCCACGGCTACTTCGTCCTGATCGGCATGTACGGGGTGCTGTCCCTCTCGCCCCGTTCACTGGCCGACTTTGCCGTGGCCCTGCTCTTCGTTGCCGCGGTCGCGGCAGCCTTCGGCTATTTCGTCGAGCGCTTCCTGATCGAATCGACCCTCGACAAGACCGGCCATGCGCAGTTGGTGATCACGCTCAGCGTCGGTGTGGCCCTGCAGTACATCTTCCAGGTGCTCTATCCCGAGCCGTACCAGACCATCACGAATCCCTGGCCGATGGAGGCCATCACCGCACTGGGCGTCACGATCAGCTTCGCCCGGCTGGCGGCCGGGGCAGTGAGCCTTCTCCTGGCGGTCGCTCTGTCGTGGCTGATCTACCGGACCCGCCTGGGCGTTTACATGCGGGCCTGTGCGGAGAGCATCAACGGCGCGATGTTCGTCGGCGTCAACGTCCGTCGGGTGTACCGGTCGACCTTCGCGCTCGGCGCAGCCGCCGCCGCGGTGGCCGGCGGTCTCCTGATCCCGTTCCAGCCGGTGTCCCCCCTGTACGGCCTGGAACTGACGGTCAAGGCATTCATCGTCGTCGTGATCGGTGGCAGCGGCGCGTTGTGGGGAACGGTGGCCGCCGGCATCCTCCTCGGTGTGGCCGAGGCGGCCAGCAGCGTCTACATCAGTGGCTCGCTGGGCTCCTCCGTGATCTACACCCTGTTCCTCCTGGTCATCCTGTTCCGCCCGCAGGGTCTGGCGCGAAGGACGGTGGCCTCGGCATGAGTATCGTTCGTGGGCTCGTCTCCACCCCGCTCAACCGGGTGAACACCCTCGTCGTGGCCGTCGCACTCGTAGTAGCGGTGGCATTTCCGCTGTTCGCCGAGGCGCCGATGATCGGCGTCGGCTTCGTTGCCCTGGTCTTTGCGATGCGCAACCTCACCTGGAACATTGCCGGCGGCTTCGCGGGCCTGCTTTCGGTCGCACATGCCAGCGCGTTCGGCATCGGTGCGTTCTCCGTCGCGGTGCTGACCTGGGGACACGGCTGGAACGTCTGGTTGGCGATCGTCGGCGGTATCCTCGTCTCGGCGTCGATCGGTGCGGTTCTCAGCCTGATCATGAGCCGATTCGGCGTCAACGCGCTGTTCTTCACCCTGGGCACCCTCGCCCTGACGATCGCGATCTCCGGGATCGGGGCCTCGTGGAGTGTCACGGGCGGCGTCAACGGCCTGCAGAATCTCACCATGCAGGAGGGCTTTCTGCATCTGCAGTGGTTCACTGACGCCACCCCGCTGTACTACGTCGCCCTCGGCTTCCTGATCCTCCTCACGGTCGGGGTGTCGTTCATGATGCGCCGTACCCACTTCGGCCGTTCGCTGCCGTTCATCCGCGAGGATCCGGTGGTCGCCGCGAGCATGGGCATCACCGTGGTCCGCAACCAGGCGATCGCCATGGGCATCAGCATGGGGCTCACCGCGATTCCCGGTGCGCTCATGGCGCAGTACACGAACTTCGTCAGCTACGACTCGGTCCTCACGGTGGAGGTCGGTGTGGCAATGCTCGTGGGCGCGATCATCGGCGGGTCGGCCACCCTCGCCGGGCCGATCGTGGCCGGGATCGGCATTGCGGTGCTCGAAGAGCTGCTGCGCTCCTTCGCCGTGTCCAGTTCCAACGTCTCCAGCTACACGCAGATCGCCTACGCGATCTGCGTCATCCTGATCCTCCGATTCGGTGGCGCCGGCATCGTTCCACTGTGGGGCCGACTTGTCGTGCGCTTCTTCGGTACCGGCACGCCGCGCGACCCGGAGTCCGAGGCTCCGTCCGACCGGCACGCACCCGATCGCAGCCCCGACCCTGAGGTGGTGAGCGAGCATGCTTGAGGTCACGGCGATCGCTAAGAACTTCGGCGGTCTCAAGGTACTGCAGGACGTCTCCTTCACGGCTGAGTCCGGGCTGGTGACCGCCTTGATCGGCCCAAACGGCGCCGGCAAGTCGACGTTGGTGAACCTGATCGCCGGTGCGCTGCGACCGACGAGTGGATCGATTCTCCTGAACGGCGCGGACATCACCGGCCTGCCGCCAGCGAAGGTGTTCGAGGCGGGCGTCGCGCGGACCTTCCAGGTGTCGGGCAACGTAGCCGAGCTGAACGTCTTCGAGTGTGTGGCGCTGGCGGCCTACCGACGCGCGAGCGGTTACCGGGAGGCGAATCGACTGGCTCGCGAGCAACTCGAGCGGTTCGACCTCTGGCAGTATCGGCGGGAGGCCATCGGTGACATCCCGTCAGCAATGATCCGGATCGTCGACTTCGCTCGCGGCATGGTCTCGCAGCCGAGGGTGTTGTTGCTCGACGAGGTGATGGCCGGGTTGACCCCGCACGAGGTGGACATCGTGATCGAGCGGGTGCGTGAGTGCCGTGCGGACGGCATCGCCATCGTGATGATCGAGCACGTGATGCAGGCGGTGAACGCACTGGCGGACACCGCCGTGGTGCTCAACCATGGCCGGATTATCACCCAGGGAACTCTGGCCGAGGTGACTGGTCATCCCGATGTTCGTGAGGCGTACCTGGGTGCCGTCGGCTGACGCCAGCGGTCGTCGGCTCACCCGCTCGCGCCGACTCCGGCAGCTCGAAAGCGGCCGCAACGCGATCACGAATAAGCAGCGGCCGGACCTCGGCCGTCATCCAGCGCCACTCCCCACACATGCACATTCCAATCGGGAAAGGACCAACATGCCCGAAGCAGTCATCGTCGCCACCGCCAGGTCTCCGATCGGCCGGGCGTTCAAGGGATCGCTCAAAGACGTGCGCCCCGACGACCTGACCGTGCAGATGCTCCGTGCCGCACTTGCCAAGATCCCGGCTCTCGACCCCGCCGACATCGACGACCTGATGCTGGGCTGTGGGCTGCCGGGCGGCGAGTCCGGCTTCAACATGGGCCGAGTCGTAGCGGTCCTGGCTGGCCTCGACCACCTGCCCGGCACCACGGTAACCCGGTACTGCTCCTCAAGCCTGCAGACGACCCGTATGGCCATGCACGCGATCAGGGCGGGCGAGGGTGACGTGTTCATCTCGGCTGGCGTCGAGACCGTCAGCCGCTTCACCAAAGGCAACGCCGACAGCCTTCCGGACACTAGGAACCCGGTGTTCGCCCAGGCCGAAGCCCGCACCGAGAGGTTCGCAGGCGGGGGGCAGGCCTGGACCGACCCGCGCGGCTACGACGCGGTTCCAGACGTCTACATAGCCATGGGGCAGACTGCGGAGAACGTCGCCCAGCTCAAGGGGGTCACCCGCGCGGACCAGGACGAGTTCGGTGTCCGCAGCCAGAACCTGGCCGAGAATGGGTTCACGAACGGGTTCTGGGAGCGCGACATCACCCCGGTGACCCTGCCCAACGGCACCGTGGTCAGCAAGGACGACGGCCCCCGGGCAGGGGTGACGATGGAAGCTGTGTCGCAGCTGAAGCCGGTATTCCGCCCTGATGGCACCGTCACCGCCGGCAACTGCTGTCCCCTGAACGATGGATCCGCCGTGGTCGTGATTATGAGCGACAGCAAGGCCAGGGAGTTGGGCCTCACCCCGCTCGCTCGGATCGTGTCTACCGGGGTTTCCGCCCTGTCGCCCGAAATCATGGGACTCGGCCCGGTCGAGGCCTCGAAGCGGGCACTCAAGCGGGCCGGCATGACCATTGACGACATCGACCTGGTCGAGATCAACGAGGCGTTCGCCGCCCAGGTCATCCCCTCCGCCCGCGACCTCGGCATTGACTTCGACAAACTCAACGTCAACGGCGGGGCGATCGCGGTCGGCCATCCGTTCGGCATGACCGGCGCCCGGCTCACCAGCACGCTCATCAACTCGCTGCAGTACCACGACAGGCAGTTTGGTCTGGAGACCATGTGCGTCGGCGGTGGCCAAGGCATGGCGATGGTCCTCGAGCGCTTGTCCTGACCTGCCAGACCACCGAGCACGACATGTCCAGAGAGGCAGTAGATGAGCAACAGGTTCGAGGGCGAGGTCGCCATCGCCACCGGGGCCAGCCGCGGTATCGGCCTCAACATTGCCGAGCATCTGGTCGCCGAAGGCGCGAAGGCGACCATTACCGCACGGAAGCAGGGGGCGCTCGACGAGGCCGTGCGAACCCTCGGCGGCCCGGACCATGCGAGGGGATGGCCGGCAGGAGCGACGACATCGAGCACCAAGCCGACACGGTCAAGCAGACCATCGAGGCCTTCGGTCGCATCGATCTGCTGGTGAACAACACCGGCATCAACCCGGTCTACGGTCCGATGGTCGACCTGGACCTCGACGCCGCCCGCAAGACCTTCGAGGGCAACTGTCTGGCCGCGCTGTTATGGGTGCAGCAGGTGCACCGCGGCTGGATGGGTGAGCGCGGTGGCAGTGTGGTCAACGTGTCGTCGGTAGCCGGCCTGAAGCCCGCGCCCGGCATCGGCTCCTACGATGCGACCAAGGCAATGCTTTCGCATATCACCCAGGAGTTCGCGGTCGAACTCGGCCCGGACATCCACGTCAATGCGGTGGCGCCCGCCGTGGTGAAGACAAGGTTCGCCACAGCCCTCTACCAGGACCGCGAGGACGAGGTCGCTCCGGCGTACCCGCTCAAGCGGCTCGGCGTGCCTTCCGACATCGGCAGCGTCGTGGCGTTCCTGCTCTCGGAGGACGCCCCCTGGATGACCGGTCAGGTCCTCGTCATCGACGGTGGTGTCACGCTCACCGGGGCGTCTGAGATGGACGTACGCGGCGTCGCCCTCACCGGTGTCGGTCACGGCGTCGGCCGCGCGATCGTATGCAGGATGGCCGCCGTGGGCGCCCGCGTGGTGGCCAACGACATCGACGGCGAGGCCGGGTCGGCGGTCGCCGCGGAGGTCGGTGGCCAGGCCGCTGGGGGTGAAGCCCCTCGTCAACGAGCGCCTCGACCTCGATGCTGCCCGCACGGGTTGAAGCGCCTGGGTCAGCCGGAGGATATAGCCGCCAGTCTGGCTCTTTGCCAGGGAAAGGCCGTCCTGGCCGTCCTTTGTCTCCGGCCAGGTCATCAGAAGTCCGGACCGGCCTCGATCGGGGCGCTGGTCTCGGCGATTATGTCGCCGGTGGCGCCCCGCGAATGACAGAGCGTATGGAGGAAAAGGATCATGAGGACCTTCAACGGGATCGACGAGTTAGAGCGGGCCGTCGGCAGCCACCTCGGCCACAGCGATTGGCACACCATCACTCAGGAGCAGATCGACCTGTTCGCCGAAGCGACTGGTGACCACCAGTGGATTCACACCGACGCTGAGAGGGCGGCCCGTGGACCGTTCGGCAGCACCATTGCGCACGGCTACCTGACCCTCTCCCTGGTCCCGAAGCTGATCTGGCAGATCTACACGGTCGAGGGGCTGAGCATGGGCGTGAACTACGGAGCCAACAAGGTCCGCTTCCCCTCCCCGGTGCCCGTGGAATCACGGATCCGCGCAGGTGCCGAGCTCGTCGGCCTCGACCGCGGCCCGAACGGCGCGCGAGCGACAGTCCGCGTGACCATCGAACGTGAGGGCGGCGACAAGCCGGTTTGCGTCGCCGACGTACTCTCTGTGCTGGTGCCCTGAGCCTCGATCCACGGATGAAACCCGAGGTGGCCGGGCAGGCGAGCGTGACCACGAGGATGAACGTTTACGTGCATGCAATTCGCCGGCACCACGAGCCCGTCCGGCAGATCGTCGGGAACTTCCTCGGGGTCGACGAGCTGGCCGCCGCCGGGCGGTAGGGCAGCGCCGCGCCGACCGGCCAGCGCGGTGTCGGCCAGGCGCCGCTGGTGGCGGCGGTGCACCCGCACCCGCACCCGCACCCGACCGTATCGAACCCCGGGATTTGGTGACGCACCGAGGCCCGATGGTGGCCGACCAGCGGGCTCGCTGCGGAGATGCGCACTGCACCAGCTCGTGCGGTGTGCGGTCCTTGAGCCATCGCCGTCGCCGAGGAGGCACCCATGGCAGTCACCCGAGAGTCCGAAGCCAGAATCTCCGCAGATCCTGGCGGTTGACCGTCTGCCAGTTTGCCCGGCCGGGCGAGCGGAGGGACCGCCCGACGAGGTCGATCTGGTGGGCGCAGAAGGCCTCGTCCATCTGCTACGGCAACTCGTCTCCTTTCGACGGCATTGGGCACAGCCGGAACGGGCAGTCGTCGATGCATGTGGCGCCTGGTTGGATGGCGGCCTCAGGTTGACCCGCAGGGCGGTGCGGTCGACGGTGAGGCACGGGGGCAACTCGGCCCGGCTGGCGCGGCTGAGCCGGCGGGCCCGCTGATCGTTGTCTTGCCTCCGGTCGGCCAGGTTGAGCAGCAGCATCACGTCGGCAAGCAGCCGTTGTGCCCGCGGTTCCAGGACGGCCAGCCGTGCCAGCGCGGTAGCCAGGAGGCCTGGAGCCGGCGGACGCCCGGCTGCGGGCTGACCGACCCGATCCGACCCACGATCCGGCCGCGGTGGAGCGGGGCGGCCTCAGGACCGGAAGGTATGGCGGTAGGTGTCCGGCGGCACGCCGACCGTGCGGTGGAAGTGGCGGCGCAGGGTGGTCGCGGTGCCCATGCCGGCGGCCGCCGCGATGGCCTCGACGCTGTCGTCGGTCGCCTCCAGCAGCTCCTGGGCGCGGCGGATCCGCTGGGTCAGCAGCCACTGGAGGGGGGTCGTGCCGGTCACCGCCCGGAAGTGCCGGGTGAGGTGACGTGAGCTCAGGTTGGCCCGGCGGGCGAGGTCCTCCACGGTGAGGGGCTGGTCCAGGCGGCGCAGCACCCACGGGAGCAGCTCGGCCAGGGCGTGGCCGTCCTGTGCGGGCACGGGTGTGGTGACGAACTGGGCCTGGCCGCCGGCCCGGTGGGGTGGCACGACCAGCCGGCGGGCGACCACGTTAGCGACGGCCGGGCCGTGGTCGCGGCGGACCAGATGCAGGCACAGGTCCATCGCGGCGGCCTTGCCCGCCGACGTGAGCACGCTGCCGTTGTCGACGTAGAGCACGTCCGGGTCGACCGTGACCCGTGGGTGGCGGTCGGCGAGGACGTCGGTGTGCGCCCAGTGGGTGGTGGCGTGCAGCCCGTCGAGGAGGCCGGCGGCGGCGAGCACGAACGCCCCCGTGCACAGGGACACCACGCGCGCGCCCGCCTCGTGGGCCGCGCGGACCTCCTCAACCAGCTCGGCCGGCGGATCGTCGTCGACGTTGGCGATGCCGGGCACGATCACGGTGCCCGCGCCGGCGAGCGCGTCCAGCGGGTGGTCGGGTTCGAGCAGGAACCGGCCGAGCCGGACCGGCTGCGTGCCGCACACGCGGACGTCGTACCAGGGGACGGAGACGGCGTCCGGGGCCGAGCCGAACACCTCGTAGGCCAGCGCCAGCTCGAAGTGCAGCATCCCGTCGGTGGCGGCGAGGGCGACGGAGCGCCGGTCGGCAGGCATGTCGGAAATTGTACGGGTCCCGTCGTTCCAGACACTGCCCCGGCGGCCCGGACGACGGAAAGATCTTCGGTGCAAGGTCGGTGGAGCGAGCGGGAGCGGGAACATGACAACGGGTCGACAGGTGGCGGTGTACGGGGCGTACGGGCACACCGGGCGGTTCGTGGTGGCCGAGCTGCGGCGGCGGGGACTCGTGCCGCTGCTGCTCGGCCGCGACGGGGACAAGCTGCGCGCGCTGGCGCGGGCGCACCCCGGCCTCGACGTACGGGAGGCGGCGGTCGACGACCCGGCCGCGCTCGACCGGGCCCTCGAGGGCGCGGACGCGGTCGTCAACACCGCCGGGCCGTTCGCCACCACGGCCGGCCCGGTCGTCGAGGCGGCCCTGCGCGCGGGCGTCCCGTACGTCGACGTGGCCGCCGAGATCGAGGCGAACGTCGACACGTTCGCGCACTTCGCCGAGCGGGCCCGCGTGGCGGGCACCGTCGTGGTCCCGGCGATGGCCTTCTACGGTGGCCTGGGCGACCTGCTGGTCACCGCCGCGATGGGCGACTGGACGGCGGCCGACGAGGCGCACGTCGCCTACGGGCTTGACAGCTGGCACCCCACCGGCGGCACGCTCGCCTCGGGCGCGGTGTCGGCGCAGCGGCGTGGCGGCCGCAGGGTCCGACACACCGGGGGCCGGCTGGAATACCACGACGACGCGCTGCCCGCCCTGGCGTGGCCGTTCCCGGCCCCGCTCGGCACGCAGGACGTCATCGGCGAGTTCACGATGGCCGACGTCGTGACCGTCCCCAGCCACCTAGACGTCCCGGAGGTGCGCACCTACATGACGACCAGGGCGGCCTCGGATCTGTTCGCGCCGCAGCCTGTCGCACCGGCCCCGGTCGACGAGCGCGGCCGCTCGGCCCAGACGTTCGTCGTCGACGTGGTCGTCCGCCGCGGGGGCGAGGAACGCCGACTGACCGCCACCGGTCGCGACATCTACGCCGCCAGCGCGCCACTCGCGGTGGAGGCCGTCGAGCGGATCCTCACCGGACGCACCCGCCGCACCGGCGTGGTCTCCGCCGGCGCCGCCTTCGACGCCCCGAACTTCCTGCGGGCCCTGTCGGCGCACCTCACCGTCGGTGTCCCGGCCCGCGCCCTCGACCTCGCGGGCTGACCCCGGCCCGGCGGGTGGCGGCGCCTGCGGGCCGACTCCGCTCAGCGGCCGGTCGCCGTCCACCGGCGTGCCCGGCGGCCGGCCGGGCCCCCATGGAACCACCGCGCCAGGCCCGGGAGCCGAGCAGGGTGAGCAGGGCGGGCAGCACCAGCAGACGGACAACGAACAGATCCACCAGCAGCGCGGCGGCCAGCGCCGCGGCGGTCATCCGGACGGCCGGCTCGGGGGAGGCGGCGAACGCGACGAAGACCGCCGCCATGATAAGGCCCGCCGCCACGACGATCGGGCCGGCGCCGATTCACCGCATACGTCGTGGCCGCCGGCACCGGCCGTCCGGTCGCGTCCCCAACCGTGTGACAGGCCGGCATAGGCGCCCGGCCGGTGACGCCTCCCATGAGCGCTGCGCCTGGTATCGATGCCATGGTTGTCCGCGCTACCGAACAGCGGAAGCACACGGAATGCTTCCGCTGCCCGGCAGGCGACAAACGGCAGCGAGCTGGCCCGGCGCCAGCGGTGGCACACATTGCGCAGGAGTCTCCTACGCAACCGCCAGCACCGTGCCACCGACTTCAAGAAGTTCCTGAGCACGATCGACAAGGCCGTGCAGGCCGAACTGGACGTCCACCTCGTCTGCGACAACTACGGCACCCACAAAACCCCAGCCATCAAGGCCTGGCTGGCCCGCCACCCCGCTTCCACGTGCACTTCACCCCGACCGGATCCTCATGGATCAACCAGGTCGAACGCTGGTTCGGCTACCTCACCGAACAACCATCCGCCGCGGCGTGCACAAGAGCGTGCAAGCTCTCGAAGCCGACATGCGAGCCTGGATCCGGGACTGGAACCAGAACCCGAAACCGTTCGTGTGGGCCAAGACCGCCGAGGAAATCCTCGACTCCCTCGCCCGATATTGTCGACGAATTTCAGACGCGGGACACTAGCGACCAGAGATCGCTAGACACCCAGAAACGTAGCCAGAAGGAGCCCTTTCCCGTTGCAGCGCAACACAATCCGCGAGTTCAAGCGGATTTGATCTTCACTTTAAGGCGGCCGTACCCCTCAATTCAAGAGGTCACCGAGCGGTAGCCGGCGTGCTGAACGCGACGAGTGACACACCGGGCCGGCGGCCGGTCCGACGCTTGAAGGGCCGGTGGTGTCCCGGCTGCGGACGCGGCCGGGACACCACCGCTGCGCGGCGACCGGTCAGATCTTCCGGGGCCGAATGGGCACGGCTCGGTTGATGCCGTAGATGACCGCCAGCACCACCGCCGCCGAGCCGAGCGCCACGATGAGCCCCGCCCGGTATGACAGTCCGCTCAGCCCCACCTCCTGCGCCAGCCATTCGCCCAGATATTTCTGCCCGAGACCCGCCTCGGTGACGAAGAGCGGGAGGGCTGCCACCGGGATCATGAGGGTGCCGGTCCAGGCCCCGTACCGGTAGTAGATCGACCCGATCAGCCATCCGCAGCATAGATAGACCAAGCTCAGCAGGGTTAGGCTCAAGATCCCGCGCAGGCCGTCGCCCAGGCTCTGCACCGGGTACGGATCGATCAGCTGGTCGAGGACGCCCAGCCAGCCGAAGACCGTACGCTCAAGCCCGAAACCGATCATGATTCCCACCGCGAAGGCGGCCGAGATGGCCAGAGCGAACGCCGCCCCGACAAGGACGAACAACCGGCGGGTCGTCCCGTGCGCGACGTACACTGGCAGGTGCAGGGCGACGAGCATAACCCCGATCGCCAGCAGAAAGTATCTCGGCTGGGTGGAGCCCGTGTTGAGCCAGAGGCTCTCAGTCACGTCACCGGACAGCGCGGTGGCGGTGACCACGATCGCCACAATCAACGCCGTGACTGCCCAGCACAGGCCGATCATCAGGGCGAAGTTGCGGACGAGCCCCCGCCACACGGTTGCCGCGTCACTGGCGCGGATGCTGCTCATCGAACGACCTCCGGGTCCTTCGTCAGGTGTACGAAAAGGTCCTGCAGGGCGACGGGTCCCAGTTCAAGCCCGGCGGCTGCAGCCGCCTCCCGCTGTGTCTGATCCAGCTCGCCGTAGATGGTGACCGCCTTGACGGCGCCGAGCCGCTGCTCGCCGAGCACGGTCCTACCGGCCACGAACCAGTCCACCACCTCGGCCGGCCCGGTCACCGCCGCACCGCGCTCGCGCAGCTCGTCCGCGGTCGCCTGAATGACGAGTCGACCACGGTCGACGATCAGCACCTGTTCGAACAGCGACGACACCTCCTCGATGAGGTGTGTGGACAGGATGAACGTGCGTGGGTGGGCGCTGTAGTCGTCGAGCAGTTCCTCGTAGAAGGCGTACCGCGCGGGCACGTCCATGCCGAGATGCACCTCGTCGAAGATGGTCAGGGGTGCCCGCGAAGCCATGCCCAGCGTGACTCCGAGCGCCGAGCGCTGGCCGCGCGACAGGCTCATCGCCCGGGTCCGTATCGGCAGCCTGAACCGTTCGACCAACCGTCCGGCCAACTCGGCGTCCCAGTCCGGGCGCATCCGGGCCGCGAAGTCCAGCACCTGCGACACCCGCTCCGAGGCGCAGAGGTCGCCGCCCTCGCGGATCAGGCAGATGTGCCGTACCACGTCCTGGTTCTCGAACGGCGCCTCGCCGTCGACGAGCACCTGGCCGGCCGCCGGCTGGCGGAACGCGGCCAGTAGCGACAGCAGGCTGGTCTTTCCCGAGCCGTTGCGGCCGAGCAGTCCGTGGATCTTGCCGCCTGCCAGCCTGAAACTCAATCCGTTCAGCGCCGTGGTCTCGCCGTACCTCAGGACGAGATTTCGCGCCTCAACCCCCAGCGTCACCGGGGCTCACCACCTTTGTTCTCGATGTCATCGACGATTTCCCAGCGGGAAATGCCGATCGCCTCCGCCTCGACCAGCATCGGCTCCGCCAGTTGGGCGAAGAACGTCTGCCGCCGCTGCGTGCGTAGCCGCTCCCGGGTGTCCGGGCTGACGAACATGCCGGCGCCGCGCCGCTTGTCGAGGACGCCTCCTCACCTGTGCCGGTCAGTAGTCCGGCAGGGTGATGGCGTTGGCCGCCGCGTGGATCGGCGCGATCATCCGGGCCATGAGGCGCTCCCGGCCGGGCAGCCGAGCCATCACGCCAGTGACCTCATTGGTGCATCGAGATGGTCGCCAGAACTGACCTCGGTATGACCGCGCGATCAGCGGCAGTAGCCGGCGGCCTCCTCACTCCTGTCTCAGCGAGTGCACGCTCACGCGCTGATGGTCACCGATCAGGGCCGGTCGGCATCTTGCCCAACGACATCAGCCGCGCCGTGCAGCGCAAGCAGGGGGGCGGGCTCCGGCAGGGTGATGCCGTTGGCGGCCCGCCGGATCGGCTCGGTCACCCGCCGGATCATGCTTTCCCGCCCCGGCAAATGGGGCATCAGCCGCAGCATCAGCATTTGGAAGCGGATCTGCGCTGCCGAGCCGAGCACCATCCCCTTGATGTTGCGGTCGGCGAGCGCCTGGTTCGTCTCGGCGAAGGGACGCATCCGCCGCTCGTAGTCGGCGAACCCGACCTCCGGGTCGCCGCCGGCCTCGGCGAGAGCGGTCGCCAGTACGTACGCCCCGACGATGCCGAGGCTGCTGCCCTGTCCGGAGGCGGGCGACGGCCCGTAGGCGGCGTCGCCGACCAGGGTGACCCGGCCGGTGGACCAGCGGGGCAACCGGGCCTGGCTGAACGAGTCGAGGTAGAAGTCGGCCGCGTCACGCATCGCCTCCAGCAGCCGGGGCACCTGCCAGCCCTGACCCGCGAACGCCTCGGTCAGCAGCGCCTTCTGCGCGGTGACGTCGCGGTCACTGTGCTCGCCGGCAGGCGACCGGAACAGGAACATTGCCCTGGCGTCGGGCGCGCCGGCTGTCCGGTAGACGCCGACGGTGCGCCCCGGGGTGACGTGCATCAGCTCGGTGCGATCGAGGCCGAAGTGTCCTGGCACCGGGAAGATCGCGATGTGATGCCCGAGCGAACGCAGAGGGGACGCCTCCGGCCCGAACGCCAGCCGGCGTACCGTCGAGTGCAGTCCGTCGGCGCCGATCACCAGGTCGAACGTCCGGGGCGAGGAGCGCTCGAACGTCACCCCCACCCCGCTGCCGTGGGGAGCGAGCGCAGCGATGGAATCGCCGAAGATGTACTCGACGCCGTCGACGGTGGCCTCGGTGAGGATGCGGACCAGATCACCGCGCATGATCTCGGCGTCGTCACCCTCCCGACCGCCGAAGACTCGGGCGTCCATGGTGGCGAGCTGGCCGCCGTCGGCGTCGACGAAACGGGTGAGCCGCATGTCGGTGTCGTGGCACCGGATGTGCTCGCGCAGCCCCATCCGGTCGATCACCTGAAGGGCCGCGCCGCGGATGTCGACTTTGTAGCCGCCGTGGCGCGGCGCGGGGGCGCGCTCGACGATGGTCGGACGGAAGCCGTAGCGGCGCAGCCACCAGGCCAGAACGGGACCGGCGATACCACCGCCGGAGATCAGCACGTCAATCATGAGTCGACTGTACAGATGTTTAAGACGCTTGTCCAAGACGGTTGTTCAGGGTTGCGCTAGGATGCGGGCATGGGAAACCGGGAAGACCTGCTCGCCGGCGCCCGGCGCTGCCTGATGGACAAGGGATACTCCGGCACCACCGCCCGAGACATCGCCGCCGCTTCCGGCACCAGCCTGGCCGCCATCGGCTACCACTTCCGCACGACAAAGGCACTACTCGACGAAGCCCTCTTCGAGGCGATGGCGGAATGGGGCGATGAACTGCAACGCACACTCGCGGTGGACGTCAAGCCGGACGCCGACGCCAAGGAGAGGTTCGAAGCGGCCTGGACCCGGATCATCGAGTCCTTCGCCCGGCTCCGACCGCTCTGGTCCATCCAGTTCGAACTGATCGCGCAGATGGACCGGTCGCCCGAGCTTCGGGAGGCGTTCGCCACCGCCAACCACCAGGCCCGACTTGGGCTGGCCGAGGTGTTCCATCACCTCGACCCGGTCGCCGACGAGGCCCAGGCCCTCGCCCTCGGCGCCTTCTACCAGGCGCTGCTCGGCGGCCTGGCAGCCCAGTGGCTGGTCGACCCGGAAAGCACCCCGTCCGCCGCCGCCCTGACCCACGCGCTGCGCACCATCACCGGCGAATTCACCACCTGAACCGGTGCCGGCTCACCTCAGAGGTGCGGCCTGACGCTAGCTCTGGCATCCCTGGGCACCGAGGCACCCAGCCGGAGTTGACGCCAGTCCCAGAGTCGGTGATCTCTCGTGGCCGATCGAGCCCCCAGACGATCAACCCCTGGTGACACCGGCTTGTGGCCGGCGAGTGGCCCGTCGGCCGGGATGCGTAGAAGCCTGCTCCCGGCGGGCCTACGATTTCGGACGCACCGCCTCGCGCTGCGCCTCACGGCGAAGCAGGGCGGTTGAGGCGACGGCAGCGCCCACGCATAATCCCCCCGGTATCGAAAGAGAGCCTCGCTGCTTCTGTTTGCGGTGAGGTAGCGGACCAGGAACGGATGCAGGCTGCGGTACAGGAAACGGAACGCTTCCCCATCTCCCGCCTGCGCTGCGGCGACCACCTCGCCCAGCTCACCCTTCATGGATCCGCCGCTCGCGTCATCCCGGGTCCCCGCCCAGGACACGCGGCCGGCACGCAACCGTCCGGCACGTCCGGAAGCCCCGACCACTCCCACACCAGCCCTCACCGATCAGTCAAGCATGGTCACGTAGCTTGGGGTTGTCGAGGCGATCCGGCCTCCGCATGGACAATCATCGATTGAAACCGGTATTGTCCCCTCACTTCGACCCAACGATGCGTATATATGCTCAGGGGTGTCTGTGTCCAGAAGCCATGCCCGATTCTGGGTCTGCGCGGCGATCACCGCCGCATTCGTCCTCGCCATCCCCGCCGCTGCCGGCGCGGCCCCGGGCCGCGCCGCTGCCTCGGCCCCGTCGGCCGGTGTCGTTACGGCGGCGGTGACCGCCAGGTTGCTCGACCAGGCGGCGAACGCTGCTGACCCGGGCCTGCGGAGCGCCGGAGCCGATGACACCCGCGTGGCGGTCACCCGCCGAGTCGGCCAGTCGTGGGCGTTCGGGACGGCCGTGGTCGTTGCCCCGCATGAGGAGGGCCGCTACCCGGCGGGCTGGGTGTTCGTGGCCCACCGCGAGCGCGCCGAATGGCAGGTCGCCTTCGACGGCGAGGGTGGCTTCGCCGCGCTCGCCGCCGAGGCTCCGGCCACAGTGGTGTCGGCGCGGGAGCGGGAGGTGTTCACCGCCGACGTCCAGCCGACGTACGTCAACGGCGACTACCGCACTGGCATGCGGCTGCCGTACGCGGTGGGCCAGTCGTGGTCGTTCACCGGCGGCCCGCACGGCTGGGCGGGCAGTGACTCGCCGTGGAGCGCGATCGACCTGGCTGGCGGTGACCAGCGGGTCCTCGCGGCGCGGGGTGGCACCGCGTACACGATGTGCCGGGGCTGGATCCGGGTCATCCACGACCGCGGCTACGCCACCGATTACTACCACCTGTGGAACAGCATCAACGTCAACGGGGCGGGGGTCGGCGAGGGAGCGTACCTCGGTGACACCGGCACGGACGTGACCTGCGGCGGCGCCGCCAGCGGACGGCACGTGCACTACGCGCTGCGGCAGAACAACGTCTACGTGCCGATCGGCGGGCACAACTTCGACAAGTGGGTGATCATGAACGGCGGTGGCACCTACCAGGGATACGCGCTGCACGGCTCGACGCAGGTGAACGTCGGCGGGGCGCTGTACAACTACGGAGCGCTCGGGCTGAACCAGGGCGTCATCGACGCCAACGGCGGCGGCACGGTCAACCGACGCACCGGCCCCGGCACCGGCTACGGGGTCGCCGGCTCGATCGCCGACGGCGCCACGGCCACCGTCGCCTGCTCGGCCAACGGCACCACGCACACCGGCAGGTGGGGCACCACCGCGCTGTGGAACAAGCTGACCGACGGCACCCGGGTCACCGACGCCTACATGTGGACCGGCCTGTCCGGCCCGATCAACGGCTGGTGCTGACGCAACACGAGGCACGCCTCCGTTGGCCCGCCGGCCATCCGCCGGGCCAACGCCATGTCGTCGCGCCGCGCGATGACATTCTGGCCGTCTGGCTGGATGTGGGCGGACGGAGCCACCTGTCTCCGCCGCCGGACGAGCAGATCGCCGATGGCGTCGCGAAGGGGACCGGACGCTCCCCGGGCTCTTCGCCGTATTGGCGGCTTCTCGTCTCATCCATCTGGCATGCCCCGGTTGTCTCTCTCGGTGAGGATGAGGGCATGTCTGCATGGAACAAGTGGTGGGGTTGCCTCGCCGCAGTCGTCGGTGCGACCGTGTTCTCGGTGTTCGTGCCGGTCGCGGCGTGGGCGTCCACGGGGACGGGCGAGCGGGTGGTGGGGGCCGTCGGGCGTAGGCCGCGGGGCGGCGCGGGCCTGGTCTGCTGCCTGGTGGTTATCGCCGTGGTCGTGTTGCTCGTGGTGTGGTTGATACGCCGCCGGCGGGGCAGGCCGCGCTGACGCGGTCGGGTGGGACAAGGCGGCCAGCGCCGGGCCTCGCGTAAATGAGCCCGGTACCCGCCAGCAAGATAGCGTGAGATCCCCACACCGACCCTGTCCGTCGAAACGGGTCAAGCCCAGCGTTCAGATGACCCGACCCGGACGGCCATGACTGGCCCTGGGAACGGGTGGGCAGTACCTCCGCGAGACGTGACGATCCATCGCGTCAACTCGGTCAGCGCCAGACAGGTTGAAGGGGCATCGCGCGGAAAGCGGCAGGTCCAGACGATGGTTCAGCTGACGATTCGCCCGATCCGCCCCGTACGATGCGCGAACGGTGCCACGATGCCGGCAGGGCGTGCCGGCGGTGGCCGCCCCCAGTCGAGAGGGGTCGACGTGAGCACCGTCCCGCCGGGCACGCCCTGCTGGGCCGACCTGGCCACCCCGGATCTCGCCGACGCGCGGCGCTTCTACCCGGAGCTGTTCGGCTGGACCGGGCGGATCACGCCGGAGCCCGAGGCGGGCGGCTACCCCGTCTTCCTCCTCGAGGGCAGGGCGGTGGCCGGGGCCGGCCCGCCGGCCATCCCGGACCAGGTGCCGATCAGGTCGATGTACGTCGCGGCCGACGACGCAGACCTGGTGGCCGGCCGGGTCGAGCGGGCCGGAGGACAGGTGGTGGTGCCCCCGTTCGAGGTCTTCGACCGGGGGCGGATGGATGGTGGTCTTCGCCGACCCGGCCGGCGCGACGTTCAGCGTCTGGCAGCCGACGGGAACGATCACCTACACCGGCTGGCGGCTCGGCGCGCAGATCGTGGCGGGCATCATGCCACCGCTCGGCGATGACTTTCCGGAGGACTCGCCCGCCTACTGGTCGGTGTACTTCTCCGTGGTCGACGCGGGCGCGGCGGCCGCCCACGCCGGCGAGCTGGGTGGCACCATCCTGGTCCCGCCTCGGGACATCCCGGCCGGCCGCTACGCCGGCCTCCGCGACACACAGGGCGCCCTCTTCAACGTCATCGCCCTCGCCCGCACCGGTGCCGGCTGACGGCCGTCGGCTGTCGGGCCCGCCCGCCGCCATCCCGCCGAGAGTTGCCCGAGCAGAGGAAGCGAAACCGAAGCCATGACAGATATTCCACCGGGGGCACCCGCCTGGGTCGATCTGGTCACCACCGACCTCCCCGGCGCGGCGCGCTTCTACGCGCCCTTATTCGGCTGGGCCGTCGCCGAGGCGGACCGGCAACCCGCGGCTGACGGTCACCTCGTCTTCCACCAGCAGGGCAAACCGGTGGCCGGTGCCGGGCTGGGGGCCGGCCCGCAACGGTCGCCTGCCTGGATGCCCTACCTGGCGACCGACGACGCCGAGAGGGCCTGCCAGCGGGTGACCGCCGCCGGCGGCCGGATCCTGACCGAGCCCTCCGACGTCCCCGGCTCCCGGCGGACGGCGCTCGTCGCCGACCCGGCCGGGGCGCCGTTCGGGGTGTGGCAGTCGCTCGGCATGCCGGGGGCCGAGGTGTTCGACGTACCCGGCTCGCTGACCTGGCCCGAGCTGACCACGCGGGAGTCGGACCGGGCTAAGGAGTTCTACGGGTCGGTGTTCGGCTGGACGGCGGACGACCAACCGATGGGCCCGATCACCTACACCACCTGGCAGCTGGACGGTCGTCCCGTCGCCGGGATGATGCCCATGATCGGCGAAGACTGGGGTGACCTCCCGTCCCACTGGATGGTCTACTTCGCGGTCACCGACACCGACAGGGTCGTCGCCGAGGCGCTTGGGATGGGCGCGACGCTCGCCGTCCAGCCGACGGACCTGACGCGGGGCCGGTTCGCGGTGCTCACCGATCCACAGGGGGCGTTCTTCTCGATACTCGGGACTACTCCGCCCTGACCGGACAAGGATCCGGCCGCACCGGCACCACCAGCGGCCCGTGCTCGCCGTCGACGACGCGGACGCTGGCCCGGTAGTGGGTGGCGAGCAGCTGCACGGTGAGCACCCTGCGGGGAGTGCCGGTGGCGACCACCCGGCCGTCGGCGAGCAGCACCAGCCCGTCGGCGTACTCGCCGGCCACGGAGAGGTCGTGCATGGTGGCGAGCAACCCCAGCCGACCGGCCTGCGGCTGCTCCGCTCACAACCCTTCCCAAACGACGTTGTCATGAACGTCTACACACCCGACCAGCAATGATCGGCGGCTGAACCGCAACGTCCGACGCCGACCGGTTGCGGCCGTTGCCGGAAAACCCGACCAACGCAAGCACTATCCCCGAGACGTCCGCTCATCTGCTACGTCGAAGGCTCCGCCGATCCGTGCGGCGATACCCGTCGTGACACTCTCGCGGATCGCGGCCATGAGCGTGCAGTTGATCAGTGCAGGCCGCTGCGGATCCTCTTCGTTGTCGGGCTGTTCGACGGTGGGCAGGTTCGAAGGCCGTGCCGTGGGTCATGGCAGGAAGTAGTTGGCCATGAGGTGCGTGACCCATACCGGTTGCCGGATGTCGGTGGGTTGGAATTCGATCGTTGTGGGTTTCAGGTCGATGATGGGGGTGCCAGTTGCGGCGTCGAGGCCGAGCACTTCGAGTGTCCGGCCGTTCACGGATGTGATGGGGCAGGTGGTCATGCCGATGCGGTTGGGGCGGTGGGGTCCGCGGTCGGCGAAGACGCCGACCGGCGGGAGGTCTGTCCGGCCGCGCGGCGGGCGGGGCCGGTAGTGGGGCCGTTCCGTCGCCCGGTCGAAGACGAAGAAGACATCGACGTGGGAGAACTCGTCCAGGCCGAGTAGGCAGTCCTCGCCGAACCGCTGGTCCACCGTGATGGTGCTGGTCACGGCCCCCCAATGGTCGGTGATGGCGATGTCCGCGCGGCTGTTGTGTACGGTGCCGATTGGCTGCACGAGGAATTGCATGGCGTGCCCTTCGACGAGGCCGGCCGCGCGGTGCGGCCGGCCGATGGTTGAGAAGCGGTCAGTGGCGTCCGGTGAGCCGGAGGCCATCGCGAATGTTGCCGGCCATCAGGGCCAGCGCCGTCGCGGCGGCGAGCACCTCGACGGTCTGAACCAGTAGGTACACGGCACCGAACTCGCCGCGCAGGGCGAGCCGGTCCAGGGTGAACGCGGCGGGAGTCAGCAGGAACAGTCCGATGCCGGCGATGTACGGCATACGGCCTCGCTTGTCCGTGATTTTCGGGACGCTCCTATGCCGCGTCAAGTGGCTGGGGTGGGTTTTCGAGGCGTCGGTAGAGGTCTCGGGCGACGTAACGCTTGAGGCAGCGTTTGATCTCG